>JADMJS010000701.1 GCA_018780435.1 Myxococcales bacterium | reverse complement strand
CATCGCCGGCGCTCAGCTCTTCATGTGGTGCTACAACGCCCCCGTCAACGCCATCTTGGTGAACTCCGTCAGCTCGGGGCTACGGGTGCGCGCCTTCGCGCTCTCGATCCTCCTCATTCACGTCCTCGGCGACGCCATCTCGCCGCCGATCGTCGGCGTCATCAGCCGCGTCACCGGCGACCTCCACCTCGGCCTCCTGCTCGTGCCCGTGACGATGCTCCTCAGCGGCATCGTGTGGGCCGTCGGCTGGCGCGTGCTCCCCGACGGGACTCCCGAGGTGCGGCCCGGAGCGTCGGCGTGATCGGCTTCATTCGGATCATGCTCCTGGCCTTGGTGCGGCTCTTCTACCCGGTTCGCGACGTCCGGCACGGGTTGCGCCTCCCCGCGAAGGGGCCCTTCATCGTGGTGGCCAATCACCCGAACGGCCTCCTCGACCCCATCGTCGTTCGGCTCGTCGCCGGTGTGCCTATGCACTTCCTGGCCAAGAGCACGTTGTTCGGAAACCCACTCGGCCGCATGACGATGGAGGCCTTTGGCGGCATCCCCGTCTATCGAGCCCGCGATGGCGAAGACACCTCGAAGAACGACCGTACTTTCGCTCTGTGTCGGGAGGCGCTGGCGGCCGGCCGAAACATCGCGCTCTTCCCGGAGGGGACGAGCCACAGCGACCCCTCGATGAAGCCCCTGAAGACGGGCGCCGCCCGGATCGCGCTCTCGGCCGTCGAGGCTGGGGCCGTCACCGGGACACTGCCGATCGTCGCCGCCGGGCTCCTCTTCGAGGACAAAGCCACCTTTCGCTCGGCGGTGAGCGTGACCTTCGGGGAGCCCATCGACGTCGTCGCCTTCGCCCGCGACCACGGGACCGACTTCGCCGCGGCCGAGGCCCTCACGACCCGAATCCACGACGCGATGGCCGACGTCCTCCTCGAAGCCGAATCGAGCGAGGTGTGGCGAGGGCTCCTCCTCGTCGCCGCGTACACCGATCCCGCTTGCCGCGACGACTTGGCGCTACGGCAAGCGCGGGCGCAGGTGCTGGCGCGTGCTTACCGCGCCCTCGTCGCGAGCGAGCCCGAGGCGGCCGAGGCCCTGGCCGAGCAGGTCCGGCGTTTTGTGCAGCAATTGGACGAGCTCGGCGTGGCCGATCCTTTCGCCCTCGAGGGCCCTTCGGGACGCTCCGCATGGTGGTACGCCGCGCCTATCGTCCTCCTGGCGCCCGTGGCGGCGCTCGGCGCGCTCCTCGGCTGGCTCCCGTACCGGCTCGTCCGGCCTTTGGCCATCAAGGTCGCGGGGCGCCACGACGACCTCGTCGGCACCATTAAGCTGCTGGCCGGGCTCCTGGTCCTGTCGGTGACCTACATCGCCGAGGCGGTCATCGCCGGCTGGCTTTGGGGGCCCGCTGCGGGGCTCTCGACCTTCGTCTTGGCGCCGGCGGCCGGCTACGTGGCGCTTCGCTACGACGAGCGGGTGGCGCGTCGCAAGGCGCTGCTGTCGGCGGCTTGGCTCCGGGCGACGGCGAAGGACCGGGCGGAGGCCGTGAAGCGCTCGCGTGAGGCGCTGGTGCGGGAGGTCGACGCGTTGCTCGGGCGGGGCTGACGCCGTCAGCGCCCGCTCTCTCGATTCAGTACCGTCTCGAGCGCGGCCTGATCGGAGCTGAAGACGAAGGACTCGAAGAGCTGGAAGCGGTTCTCGGGGTCGGTGATGGACTTGTTGAGCTTCTCCACGATCTCGAGCTGTTCGCGCGAGAACGTGAAGAGGGCGATGACGCGCTTCACTTGCGAGACGCTGACGGGCTTCCCGACGAGGCCCATGTCGAGGACACGCATGATCTCGCGGTCGAAGCTCTGCTTCTTGGCGCTCGCGAGGACCGCGTCGAGCTCCGCATCCGGGATGGGCAGGACCACGACGGGGCGCACCGGGACCGGCACGACCCGCGGCACCAACGCGACGGGCGGCGGCGCCTTTTGGACGTCGAGCCGCAGGTCTTTGAGCTCGGCGAGGGTGCGGTCGAGGCGGCGTTGAACGTCGACGACCGTCTTGGCTTCACCGCTGAGGTGCAGGATGAGGTCTTCGATGGCGAGCACGTCGCGCTCGATGGCCGAGAGGCGCTCGTGGAGCGCGATCGGGGCCGGCATCCGGGGCGGTGGGCGGTGGGTCGCGACGGCCGTGACGGACAGGGACGTGAGCGCGAGGAGAACGAGCAGGGTGGTGCGGCGCATGGAGGACTCCTCTGAAGCAAAATGTCCAGCAAGCACGGGAGGATGGCCCCCGTGTTCGATGAAGCTGGAACATGTTCCAGTCAGGCCATCATTCCGAGGCCAGGCACTTTCTTGAATCAGGAGTAGAGGGCTCGGCACACCAAGTGGAGCCGATCTTGGCCCCAGAAGCGCTCGCCCGTCGCCGGGATGACGAAGGTCGGCGCGCCGAAGACGCCTGCGGCCTGCGCGGCGCTGGTCTCGGCGACGAGCGTCTGCCGGCTCTCGTCCGAGCGAGCGCGCTCGAGGAGGGACTCGGGGAGGGCGAGGGCCTGAACGAGCTCGCCGAGCACGGCCTCGTCCGAGATGTCCCGGTCTTCACCCCAGTAGGCTTCGAAGACGCGGAGGGAGTAGCGGCGCCGATCCGCTCCGTCGAGGAGGAGCGCAATACGGAGCGCCGTCGTCGTGCGCATCGGGAAGCGGCTCGGCCACCGGTACGGCGCGCGGGCATCGGCGGCGAGGCGCTCGAGCTCACTGCGGAAGTAGCGTTGTTTGGCGGGCGAGAAGGTCTCGAGCGGGACGTTGGCTTGCCCAATGGCCTTGAAGAGGGCGCCGAGGAGCATCGGCCGCCAGCGGACTTGATCGTCCGTGAGGCCCGCTCGCTGGGCGGTGGCCTGCACACGGAGCGCGCCCATGTATGCGAAAGGGCTCGCGAAGTCGTACCAGAAGTCGAGCGTGGCGTCGGGCCGCGACGAGGGCGCGGGGGCGGGCCAGAGGCGGCCTTCTCCGAGCACATCCCAGAGGCGGTCCTGGCCGAAAGCGAGCGCCCCGCCACGTTCGAACGTCGGGACCCCGAAGACGCCGCGTTCGGCGGCGGCGGCGGTCGCGCTCGTCAGCGCCGCCTTGATGGCGTCCGTGGCGGCGGCGGCGACGAGCGTCGCGCCGGGGACGCCCGCCGCATCGAGGGCCGCAGTCAAAGTCTCGGGAACGCTCAGGTTCTGGTTCTCGATCCAGTAGGCGCGGTAGAGGGCGAGGGCGACGTGGTGGTGCTGCGGGGGGAGCCAGATGCCGTCGTCATCGTGCTCGCAGAGCGCGACGAGCGCCCGCATCGGCAGGAGCGAGCGGACCGGGTGATCCGGATGCCACCGGAGAGGGACGCCGTAGAGCGCCGCGTGCCGTTCGGCGTCCTTCTGGATGTAGGCGCGTTTGTCGGGCGAGAGGGGGAGGGCGCCGCCGGGGCTCGGCTGTCCCCATGGGTTCGGCGACGTGCCGCCGTCCTTCAGGAGTCCGCCGAGCAGGATCGGGCGCCAGCGAAAGCCCTCGCGGCCGACGACCTGCGTCATCGCCAAGTAGGCGAAGGGGCAGACGACGTCGAAGTAGACGTCGGTCTCGGGGACGGGGTCGGGAGGGCTTGGCAGGAGGGAGGCCAATCGCGTTTGGCTTACTTGGCCTTCGGGCTCCAGTGCGCGAGCGAGGTCGGGAGGTCGAAGTACCAGGAGAAGTCCACGTAGATGCCGTGGAGTTCGATGGCGTGGTAGCCCGGGAAGCTGCAGTTGAGGCAGTTGTCGCTGTTCGCTACGTCCTGGTCGTTGATCGTCGTCTCACCCGTGCGGTAGGCGTAGGCCAAGTTGACTTCCCAGTTCCGCGCTTTGTAGCCACCGCCAAACGTGACGCTGTAGGTGTCGGCCGGTGGGGTACCGAAGGCCGACGGATAGCCGCGGTTCGAGGTCTCTTGGTCCCAGATGAAGCCCATTCGGAGCGCAGCGCCCTCAAGGAAGCCGACTTCGGCGCCCCAGCGCACCGTCCACGCGTTCTGCCAGTTGTAGAGCGTCGGGCTCTTCAGCTCCGGTTCCGGGCCATCGCCGGGGAGCTCAAGCGTCGCTGCGATCTCGACCTTGTCGTTCTGCGATTGCCAGCCGTACTCGGCGTCGAGCGAGATGCCGAGGTCGACCTCCATGATGGGGACGTCGACGCGGGCACCGAAGGTCAGCTTCGACGGGAGAATGACCGGGAACGTGATGTCTTTGAGGTTCTGGGCGAGCAACTTGCCGCTGTCTGCCTTCGTGTCCATGTTGAGCCGATGGCGGTAGTGAACGCCGAGGCTCAGCATCTCGATGGGCTTGGCTTGAATGCCCACACGCCATCCTGTCATGCCAAATCCCGAAGTCTCCAGGTCATGGAAAGGAGCCACGGTCCCGTCCTTGCCGGTGCTCTCCTGCTTGCGGACGATCTGGGCGAGCGTCGGGCGCCACGAGAACGCGACGCTGACGTAGTCCTTGTAGTTGAACGCGATCGCCAGTGGGAACTCGAAGAAGCGGATGGCAGTCTCATCGACGATGTCGAGGCCGGTCGCGGCGACCGAATACTCGTAGCCACCGCTCGCGGACGCGACCGGGAACGCCCCGACCCCGAGGGTCAGGTACTCCCATACGCGGAAGCTCGCGCCGAACAGGAACGGCGTGAGCAGCGCCGGGCCGGCTTTGGCGGGCGTGTCGCTCTTGGGGACCGACTCAATGGAGGCGATGATGGGCGAGATGTCGAGCGTCAGCGAGATGAACTCGGTCTGACCGATGCCGGCCGGGTTGATGTACAGCGCGGTCGGGTCGTAGACCCACGAGACGCCCGTGCCGCCCATGCCCATGTGCCGGGCCGAGTAGAGCACGGGGGTGTCGTAGCCGCCGGCCGAGGCGGTCCCCGAGAGGGCAGTGGTCGTGATGAGCGCGAGCGTGGCGGCGTGGCGTAGGAGCGGTCGCATCGGAGTCCCCCAGTTCTGTGACAAGAGGCGCTTATAGCAGCGCCTGAGCCCGGCGGGAAGCACGCAGCGTATGTTGGGTGTCGAAGGCGCCGCAGCCCGGCGATCAGGTTGAGTAGAGCAGATTGGCGAACTTCACGAGGAGCGCCTCGCGCGCTTTCGGCGGCAGCGCGTCGAGCGCTTCGTTGATGCCGGCCATCCGTGAGGGCAGGGTCGGGCCGTCCGCGCCGGCCTTGACGCCGGCAAAGCTCATGAGCTGCATGAACAGGGCGTCGTCGAGCGAGGGCTTGCCGCCGAGGAGCGAGACCACGGCGGCGGCGAGGTGTCCTGATGGGAGCGTTCGGGCCGCGACGGTGCTCTCGGCGAGGGCCGCGAGCATCGGGTCCACGAGCTCCGGCGCGGTCGCGTTCACGGACAGGTGGATGTTGGCTCGGTGTGGGCCGTAGGAGAGCTGCGGCTGCACGGTCCAGCCGCGCTCCTTCATTTCGTCGGCGATGTGGAACACGCTCGTGCCGTCGGTGGTCGTGAAGGCGAGCATGTTCATGTCCGGGTCGCCCATGATCGCGAGGCCGGGGATGGCGAGGAGACCGGCGCGGACCCGGGCCGTGGCGTCCATCATGCGACGGGCGAGCTCGAGGTAGCCCTCGGAGCCGAGGTAGCGAAGTGTGGCCCACGCGGCGGCCATGGGGCCCGCCGAGCGGGTCGACTGCACGGTGTTGTTCACGATCGTGTAGCCAGCCCAGGTCGAGCACGCGTAGAGCTGGTGCTCTCGCAGCGCCGCTGACCGGTGGAGGATGACCGACGCGCCCTTGGGGGCGAAGCCGTACTTGTGGAGGTCGATGGACATCGACGTCACGCCTGGGATGGTGAAGTCGAAGGCGGGGATGTCGGCGCCGAGGCGCTTCCAGAAGGGGAGCATGAACCCGCCGACGCAGCCGTCGACGTGGAAGCGGACGTTGCGTGCGCTGGCGATGGCGGCCAGAGCCTCGATGGGGTCGATGACGCCGTGCGGGTACTGCGGGGCGGAGCCGACCGCGAGACACGTGTGGTCGTCGATCGCGTCTTCGATCAGCGCCGGGACGGCGCGATAGGTGGCCGGGTCGACGGGGACGTTCTTCACGTCGCAATCGAGGTAGTGGGCGGCCTTGTGGAACGCCGCGTGCGCGGTCTCGGGCAGGACCAAGTTCGGTCGCGCGTGCGTCCGATCCGAGCGGCTCGCACGCCAGGCGTCGCGTGCCGCCTTGACGGCCAGGATGATGCTCTCCGTGCCGCCGCTGGTGAAGCTACCGACGGCTCCGGGCGGCGCGTTTACGTGCTGCGCGGCCATCGACACGACCTCGTTCTCAAGGCGGAGCGCGCTCGGGAAGGCCGTAGGATCGAGCGCGTTCACGTCGAGGAAGCGCACGAAGGCGCGCTTTGAGAGCTCCTCGGCGTCCGGGCCCGGGTCGTAGACGTAAGCCCAGGTCCGGCCGTCGCGCCAGGCGACGTCGCTGTCGCCACGGGTCAGGAGCTCGGTCCAGAGCGCGTCCTTGGACGTTCGGGACTCGGGGAGACGCAGGCTCATCGGACCTCCAGCTTGGCGAAGACGCCGTAATGATCGCTCGGGAAGAGGGCAGGGCGCGTCGTGTCCGCTGGCCGTACCCTCTGATTGAAGACGATGCGCGACTCGAGCGCACGACCGCCGCGCCAGAAGATGCGATCGAGGCGACGGCTGGGCTCGCCGACCAGGCTGCCCTTCTTGGCCATCGGGTTCTTTTCGCGGTCCCAGGTGTAGCCCGGTGCGGCGCCGTTCAGCGCACGCCAGACGTCGGTGAACGTGTCCGGGATCGCGTCGGATTCGGCCTCGCCGTCGCCGAAGTTGAGGTCACCGGTGACCGCCACGGGCCCGTCGAAGCTCTCCGCGGCGGCGACGATCGCCTTCAGTTGGGCGCGGCGCTCCGAGTGGTGGGTGAGCTGGTAGTCGAGGTGCGTTGTGAGCACCAGGACCTCTCGGGTGCCGCCCGGGGTGGGCACGGCGATGACCGCGCCGAGCGCCATCCGCGCGCGGTTGTTACGGAAGGGGACCTCGAGCGTGCGGAGGATCGGGTGGCGAGAGACGATCGCCTGAACGTAGCCGCCCGGGCGACCCTTCACGATCCGGTGGGCGTGACTCGGGAGGAGGTGGTCGATGGACGAGGCCCCTGACTTCCCGAGCTTCACCTCCTGAAAGGTCGCAACGTCCGGGTTCAGGGTGGTGAGCTCGCGATCGATGGCCTCATAACGCTCGGCGGGGCTCGTGAAGGTCTGGAAGACGTTCAGGGTGAGGAGCGTGATGAGGCCGGCTGGGGTGAGCTCCATCATGGCTTGCCCATCGTCCGGAGGACGTCGGCGAAGACGTCCTTCAGCGGGACTCGGTGGGCCTCGGCGGCGCGGCGGCAGTCTTCGTATTCGGGCGCCCGGTTCAGGATGGTCTCCCCTTCGAAGGCCACCTTGACCCGGATCGGCCCAAAGGTCGACTCGACCGTCTCGATGCGGCGGGCGAGCTTGTAACGCTCGACGGGCACCCGGCGTAGGCCAATGGCGCTCGACTCCGAGAGGAGGAGGCGCTCCAAGTGGGGGCGTCGGCCCGGATCGGTGAGCACGCTGACGGTGACGCCGGGGCGCCCTTTCTTCATCACGATGGGGCTCACCCAGACGTCGAGCGCGCCTTCGGCCAGGAGGCGTTCGGTGAGATAGCCGATGGCCTCACCCGTGCTGTCGTCGAGGTTGGTCTCAAGGACGACGTCGGACGCGAGCTCGGCGCTCGGCGCGGTGCCGACGATGAGCCTCAGCAGGTTGGCGCGCGACGGGGGATCTCGGTCTCCGACGCCGTAGCCAATGGCGGTGATGGCCATCGACGGGATGGTGCCGTAACGCGTCGCGAGCGTGGTGGCGATAGCGGCGCCCGTGGGGGTGACCCATTCGCCGTGACCGTCGATCGCGGTGACCTCGGCGCCCACCATCAGCTCGAGCGTGGCCGGCGCGGGGAGCGGCATCGTGCCGTGGGCGCATTTCACGGTGCCGCGCGGGACGGGCAGGGGGGCGCAGACGACCTCGTCGGGCGCGAGCCACGCCAGCCCGATGGCGGCGGACGTGATGTCGACGATCGCGTCGACGCCGCCGACTTCGTGGAAGTGGACCTCGTCCGGGGAGATGCCGTGGAGCTTCCCCTCGGCGACGGCGAGGCGGTCGAAGATGGCCAGCGCGAGGCGCTTCTCCAGGTCCGAGAGGCCGGAGTCGCCGATGAGCGCGCGGATCTCGCGGTAGCGACGGCCGTGACCGTGCTCCTTGAGCGACGTGAAGGGCGCCGATGTCGAGGCGACCGGCGTGAACGACCACGCGCCGGTCGCCTTGAGCGGTACGTCGAGGTGGACTTGGACGTCCGTGCCGACGATGCCGTGGCGGGCGGCCCGGCGCACCTCGAGCTCGTAGTCGAGGGGACCGAGGAGGGCGAGCCGAGCGCGAAGGTGCGCTTCGGGGAGGCCGAGATCGAGCAGGGCGCCGATCATCATGTCGCCGGCGATCCCAGCGTAGCAGTCGATGTACAGGATACGTCTCTGAGACGCGTTCGCTCGGGGTCCCGTCATCGCGGGCCCCGGTCTCGGTTCATGAGCGCGGCGGCGTAGCCGGCGCCGAAGCCGTTGTCGATGTTGACGACGGTCACGCCCGCCGCGCACGAATTCAGCATGCCGAGGAGGGCTGCGAGCCCGCCGAAGGAGGCTCCATAGCCGACGGAGGTCGGGACCGCGATGATTGGGCGGTCGCCCACGAGGCCCGCGACGACGGACGGCAGCGCGCCCTCCATGCCGGCGACGACGATGAAGACGGCCGCGTCGCGGAGCAGGTCCCGGTGGCGAAGCAGCCGGTGGATGCCGGCGACGCCCACGTCCACGACGCGCTGAACATGGTTGCCCATGAACTCGGCCACGACGGCGGCTTCTTCGGCCACGGCGCTGTCGGACGTGCCGGCCGAGAGCACCGCGATCGTGCCGCGGCCTCGAACGGCGACGGGCTCACGCTCGTAGATGAGGAGGCGCCCCTTCTCCGAGATCCGAGCCGACGGGTGCGGGTGCCGCACGAGCAGGGCGCGCGCGCGGTCCGGCTCGATGCGCGTGAGCAAGATGTTGCCATCGAGCGTGAGCAGATGCCCCACGATCTCATCCAGTTGTGCGTCGGTCTTCGGGCCGGCGAGCACCACTTCCGGGAAGCCGATTCGCAGAGCGCGGTGGGTGTCGAGGCTCGCTTCTTCGAGCTCGGCGACGGGGAACTCACGCAGAGTCGTGAGGGCCGAGCTGGTGGACAGGCGTCCGGTGGCGACGTCGTGGAGCAGGCGTTCGAGCTGTACGTCGTTCATGGAGGGCCGAGGATGCCGCCCCGATGTGGGGTGTCAAGGCGACCCTGGCGAAGAACGAGCCGAGTGGGACGAAAGTCCCCACTGGCGCGGTCACGTGAGCGGTCGTTCGGAGAGGAAACGTGCCAGCGCTGCGAGCGCCGTCGAGAGCGCGCTGTCCGTTCGATACAGAAGGCGGAAAGAGTCGGAGAGGAGGGGGCGTTCTTGGAAGAGCCGGACGAGGCGCCCCTCCGCGAGGTCGGCGCCCGTCATGTAGTCCGGCAGAACGCAGACGCCGTGGCCAGCCAGCGCCAGCGAGTGCATGGCCGCACCCGCGCCGAGATACCGCTCGTCGCCGAAGGCCAGCTCGGGGCCGGGTGAGCTGGTCAGGTAGCGGGTGAGGGGCAACGACCGGTCGATGTCGAGCAGGGTGTGGCGAGGGCAATCGTCCGCCGTGGACAGCGGCAAGCGTTCGATCAGGGCGGGCGCGCCGACGAAGGAATAGGTCTCTGGGTGCAGCACCGTCGATGAATAGCCAGCTCGCGACACGGGCGCGCTCGTGACGACCGCGTCGAGCAACCCCGCGAAGAGGCGGTCGAGGATGTCCGGCCCCGAGCCGCAATAGAGGTGGATCCGCCAGCTCGGTCTCAGCGCCGCGAGGGCCGCGAGCGACGGAGCGAGCCACGTGGCAGCCAGCTCGAAGCGGGACCCGAGCGTGAAGGTCAAGGCGGGGGCTTCGCCGCGGCTCGCCTTCAGGCACTCCGCGACTCCGCTGACCGCCACTCGCGCCGCGGGCATCAGGGCGAGGCCCGCCTCCGTGAGGTGCATCTTGCGCGTCGTGCGCTCGAAGAGCCTCACGCCGAGGTGCTCTTCGAGCTGCATGATCCGTTGCGAGAACGCCGTGGCCGTCAGGCCGACCTCGGCCGCCGCTCCTCGGAAGTGTCCATGACTACACGCCGCCAGAAAACACTGAAGGTTTTCGATGCTCGGGAGGCTGCCGAAACGGTGAATCACCCGCACAGGGTGACGTGACCTCGCGCTTCGAGCAAGACCCGGGCAACGGTAGCCGCCGTCGCCCTGTGGCGTTATGGTGCGCCTATGTCCAAACCAGACCGTCGTCACGTCCTCGTCACGGGGGCTTCTTCAGGGATCGGTGAAGCGCTGGCCCGGGACTATGCCCGTGCCGGCCACCGCGTCACGGTCGTGGCGAGGCGACTCGATTTGCTGGAAGCGCTCGCCGCCGGCTTTCCGGGCACGATGCAGCCCTTACGTGCTGATCTGTCCGAGCCGTCGAACGCGGAGGAGGTCGTCACTCGGGCCGCAGCGACCTTCGGACCCGTCGACGTGCTCCTGAACAACGCGGGGGCGCAGATCGTGGGTGCTTTCGAAGGCGTGGCTCCCGAGGACGGGGAGATGACCTTGCGCTTGAACCTCTTGACGCCGCTCCGCCTCATCCATGCCGTGCTCCCGGCGATGCGTGCGCGCGGGGCTGGTGCGATCGTCAACATCGCTTCGGTCGCGGGACTCGTCCCGACGCCCGGAATGGCCCACTACTGCGCGTCGAAGGCGGGACTGGCCTTCGCGTCGGAGTCACTGCGGAGCGAGCTCCGTGGGAGCGGGATCGTGGTGGTGACGGTCTATCCCGGCCCGGTCGAGACCGCGATGATGCGTGCCGCGGTCGATAAGCTGAAGTCCGAGACCACGCTCGCCGACCGCATGCCGGCGGGCGATGTCGACACGCTGTCGGCGCTCGTGCGTGCCGCGGTAACGCGGCGGCAGGCGCGGGTCATCTATCCGAAGGTGTATGGGGCGACGCGGTGGTTCGGCCCGATGGCGGCGGCGATCACCGGGCGTTTCACGCCCGTGCCGACGACGTGAGGAGCACACCGGGGCGCCGAGAGGCGGTGCCCCAGTGGTGCTTCATCTCAATAGCGGTAGTAGTCCGGCTTGAAGGGGCCTTCCGCCCCGACGCCGATGTATGACGCCTGAGAGTCCGTGAGCCGCGTGAGCTTGGCCCCGAACTTCTCAAGGTGCAGTCGCGCCACGTGCTCGTCGAGGTGCTTCGGGAGCGTCGTGACGGTGTGCCCATACGCTTCCGCGTTCGCGTGAAGTTCGAGCTGAGCGAGCACCTGATTGGTGAACGACGCGCTCATCACGAAGCTCGGGTGACCCGTGGCGCAGCCGAGGTTCACGAGGCGACCTTCGGCGAGCACGATGATCGAGTGCCCCTTGCCGTTCGGGCCATGCGTGGTGCGGGTGAAGCGCCACTCGTGGACCTGCGGCTTGATCTCGATCTTCTCGACCGCGCCCGTCGCGCGGAGCGTTTCAAGTCCGGCGATGTCGATCTCGTTGTCGAAGTGGCCGATGTTGCTCACGATCGCGTTGT
>JADMJS010000066.1 GCA_018780435.1 Myxococcales bacterium | reverse complement strand
GCTTGACGGCGGTGACAAGATCCCACTTCTTGTGCATCGGGATCGAGTTGGGGAATGCGGCGTCGAGGATGTCGACGAGGAGGAGAGCGGGGATGAAGAGCGACTGGAGGGCGGTGAGGATGACAAAGGCGGGTTCGCGGATCATGGCGAGCGCGGTGGTGGCGGCAAAGATCTCGGGCAACAAGCGGCGCGAGTTGGTCCAGCTGGTGAGGCCGACCTCGACCGGAAGCGGGTTGCCGCGAGCGTAGATTTCGGCAGAGGCCGGCAAACGATCGAGCGAGAGCGGCAGCCACGCCAGCTGATTGGACTGCACAGCGAGATCGGTCAGTGCCTGCAGTTGCCCGAGCGACGACGGCAGCGACGTCAAGGCATTGTTGTTGACGGCCAACGAGCGAAGAGCCGACAGGTCGCCGATCTCGCGAGGCAAGGTGACGAGCTTGTTGTGGCCGAGGTGGAGCTCCTTCAGCGCACTCAGCTGACCGATCTCTGGCGGAACGGACGACAAAAAGTTTGTGTGCAACTGATCTCGGGTGAGAGGGAGATGGGTGGAAGGGGGGTGGAGGGTCCTCACGTTCAGGTATGTCAGCTGCGTCAAGGCCAATACAGAGTTGGGGAAGCTGGAGAAGGCGTTGCTCTGGAGCTGCGGGGAGTTGTGAAAATGGGCGAAGGGGGCGGGGTGGGGCTTACGGCTGCTGTTGTCACACGCGTCAGGCGCGCGCTGTTGTCGGGCAAAGAGATGAGCTGCATTTGGTCCAGCTGCGGGGCGAGGGTGAGGCAAACAGAAGAAAGAAAGAAGGACGATCGCACGAACAAGTTCTCGGTGTCGAGCGCTTCACGGTGTTGCTTGACAGTGCCGTCGGCAATCGACAAGTCGACAACGATGAGCTGTGGTGGAGGCGCACCGCGTCGAGAGTTCATTTTTTGTGAAAGTGCTTGACAGCCACGACGAGGTCCCACTTCTTGTGCATCGGAATCGAGTTGGGAAACGCGGCGTCGAGGATGTCGACGAGGAGGAGTGCGGGCAGGGCGAGGTCTTGCAGGCCGACGAGCAGGTCGAACGAGGGCTCGCGGATCATCGCGACGGCGGTCGTGGCGGCAAAGATCTCGGGCAGCTTGGAGCGCGAGTTCTTGAAGCCATTTGGGCCGCCGACGTCGATCGGCAAAGGGTTGCCGTTGAGCTGCGAGCGGGTGAGATTGGACGGCGTTGGCAGAAGGGCAACGATACGTAAATGAGATATGACGGCAAGCGTTCCAACGAGAGCGGCAGCCAGGAGAGACGGTTGTTGATCAGCTGCGGGCGCGTCAGCAACGGCAAAGTGGCAGGCGACGGCGACGCACGTTGAGCCACTCGAGCGACAGCAGCAGGCCCAGTTGCGGCGGCAGCGACGTCAACACGTTGCCATCCAGCTGCGCGAGAGCCGTGAGACGGGCGCCGCGGCGAACAAGCAACTCACCCAAAGCCGGCGGAGAACGCCAAGCTGCCCGATCTCAGCAGGCAACGCAGCGAGCTGGTTGAGCTGGACCTGAAGAAATCCGAGTCAGCACGAGCGAGCGCGCGCGACGGCGGCTCACGCAAAGCTCGGTCAGCGCTCGCAAACAGCCGATCTCTCGTGGAAGCGCGACCAGCCGGTTGAAGCTCAGCTGCGCAGGCGCGTCAGATCGGCTGAATCTCCGCGTCGCCGACTCACGTCCAGCTTGGTCAGCTGCGTCAAAGCCGACACGCCCGCGGGCATCGCAGTGAAGGAGTTGAACTGGAGCTGCAAACGGCACGGCGTGTCAAAACAAACGAAGAGAGAACGCGGCGGATCGCGCCGCACCGACAAACGGGTCGCGCTCGTGAGCTGCGCGATGTTGTCGGACACGGCGACGAGCTGTCGGTTGGCAAACTGCGGCGAGCACGACGCGTGAGGCGACGGCGAGGCGAACAGAAAGAAAAACGCACCTTGAGCCAGATCTCGCTGATCGGCACGCGCTCCTGCTCGACGGTGCCACCTTCAGAGGTCAGATCCAGAGCGACCCACTCTGAGGCTGACATTCGAAACAAAAAGCGCGAGTCAACAATGAGCAAAGTTGAGGCAGAGAACGAAAGCGAGAGCGACAAACAGAAGCGAGCCGAGGCGCATTATCAACGAGGTGTGGCGCTGTACAAGGAGAAGCGATTCGCGGACGCGCTGGTCG
>JADMJS010000078.1 GCA_018780435.1 Myxococcales bacterium | reverse complement strand
CAACATTTTCGGCTTGCTTGGAGCGCCAACCGTTGGTACGAAGCGCGTCCCATGCGAATCAGCCACCTCGCCCTGACCATTCTCGTCGCCTTCGGCCTCGCCGGAACCGCGGCTGCCGAGAAGAATCCTCCGAGCAGCCTCTTCGCTCCGGCCGCCACGCACCTGCTCACGAGCGGCGGTGGTGTTCACGTCCGCGTCCCCGAGCGGGCCTATGGCACCGAGAAGTCGGTGCGCCTCTTCAAGGAGGCGGTCGCGAAGGTCAAGGCGGCCATCCCCGGCACGCCGGATCTGATGGTCGGTGACCTGAGCTTCCATGGCGGGGGCCGCATGCGCCCCCACCGGTCGCACCGCGACGGCCGCGACATGGACGTCAGCTACTACTTCAAGGACGGCAAAGCCCGGAAGTGGTTCGAGCGCGCGACGCCGAAGAACCTCGACGTGAAGCGAACGTGGGCTTTGATCTCGGCCCTCCTCGACACGAGAGAAGTGCAGTATATCTTCATCCAGTCTCGGCTTCAGAAGGTGCTCTACGCACACGCTCTGAAGACGGGGACCTCGAAAGCGACGCTCGATCGGCTCTTCCAATGGCCGCGCGGGCGCCGCAACAAACGAGGCATCATCAGGCACGAACGTGGTCACGACGACCACATCCACATCCGGTTCACAGAGCGCTGATCGGCGTCGGGGTCTCCCGAACCGCAGGGGCGCGTGAACCACGCGACCCTCCCCGGGTCGTCGGTGCAGCGCGAGAACGGCGTCAGAGCCCGGAATCGGCGGCCCAATCGATCCCGACCGCACCCGGCGCGGGTTCGCCAGCCCCCTCCCCTCTACACCTCGAACGATGACGCACCGCAGGCACCGGGCATGAACCCGCCGACCGGCGGCTCCAAGACGGAAGCACCAGCGTCATGCAGAAGCTCATCATCATCGGCAGCGGGCCCGCGGGCCTCACCGCTGCGATCTACGGCGCTCGCGCCGGCCTCGCCCCTCTGGTCATCGAAGGCCCCGAGCCGGGCGGTCAGCTCACGACCACGAGCGAGGTCGAGAACTTCCCCGGATTCGAGCACGGCATCCAAGGGCCCGAGCTCATGGAGATCTTCCGCAAGCAGGCCCAGCGTTTCGGCGCTGACACCCAGTACGGCCTCGTCACCCAAGTCGACTTCACGGGCTGGCCGTTCAAGGTCTGGATCGACGACGAACGCCTCGAAGAGGCTGCCGCCGTCATTCTCTCGACCGGTGCTTCGGCGAAGTACCTCGGCCTCGAGAGCGAGAAGAAGCTCATCGGCCACGGCGTCAGCGCGTGTGCCACCTGTGACGCTTTCTTCTTCAAGAACAAGGAGGTCGTCGTCATCGGCGGCGGCGACTCGGCCATGGAAGAGGCCAGCTATCTGTCGCGCTTCTGCTCGAAGGTGACGCTCGTCCATCGCCGTAGCGAGTTCCGAGCGTCCAAGATCATGGTCCAGCGCGTGATGGACAACCCCAAGATCGACGTGCTCCTCCACCACACGGTCTCCGAGGTCCTCACCGAGACCGGCCACGAAGTCGTCGGCGTCATGCTCGAAGACGTACGAAATGGCGAGCGACGCCGCTTCAAGACCGATGGCATGTTCCTTGGCATCGGCCACAAGCCCAACACCGACGTGTTCGCCGGGCAGATCGAGCTCGACGCCGAGGGCTACGTCGTCGTGAACGGCACGCACACGTCCGTCCACGGCGTCTTCGCGGCGGGAGACCTTGCTGACAAGAAGTACCGCCAAGCCATCACGGCCGCCGGTATGGGCTGCGCAGCGCTCCTCGACGCCGAACACTTCCTGGCGGAGAAGGGCCTGGCCTAATCGACCGCTCAGGGCAGCGCGATCCGTCGCAGCTGCCCTGCCGTGTCGAGTCCGACGACGGCGTCACCGTCGACCTCCACGATGGCGACCAGTGGGAGGCCGGGCACGCTCCCGGTCGAGGTCGACTCGAGCCGGAAGGGCGCGGGCTCGAAGGGGTTTGGCGCGACGCCGTCGGACGTCAATAGGACGAGGCTGCGACCACCCGCTCCCGTCCCGACCACGTGGTCGCCCGTCCCCACCAGGGCGCCGAGCGGCGGCGTGTCCTCAACTACGAGCCCCTTCTCGTTTCGAACGTATCCATCGCGATCGCGGAGGAGCCAATTGCTCGTCACCGCGTCGATGACGGCGTCGCCACCGAGCGGGACGACGTCAGCGACGGTGATGGCGCCATCCTCGACGCTCACCACGACCATCCGGTCCGGGAGTCCGAGCACGAAGCCGGACTCGCCGGGCGCCGACGCGAGCGAGGTCGCGGTGATGGTCAGCGGCTTGGACGATCCCGATTGAACCAGCGGTACGGCGGTCGACGCGACCCCTGCCGAGACGAGCCGCACGGCTGGGACGCGCTCGCCGTCGGCGATGCCAGCAACGATCCAGGCCACGTCGATACCGACTCGGACGACGGCGAGCGTCTCGTCTTCAGTGAGCGTGGGCGCCCCGGCGTTAGGAAAAGAAGCGAGCCCAGTCCGCAGGCCGGCGAAGGCATCGCCGCCGCGCAGCGCGAGGCCCCGCGCGGGCCACGCGTCGGCCGCGGCGTCGATGGGGAGGGGGGCGGACAGAGTCGGGGCCCCGCCATCGATCGGCGATGTGACGACGTGGAGAGCCGTTCCGCCGCCTTCATCGACGACGCGTAAGGTCGCGACCGCCGACCCGGTCGAGGCCAAGGCGGTCCCGAAGGTCGGCTCCGTGAGCGACAGCGTGGTCGCTGAGAGGGCAGGACACCCACCGTCGCAGCTTTCGTCGCCGAGGACGACGCCGGCGCCCAGGAGCCCACCGTCATCGAGGCCCACGGTGACCGAACCCACGATCCCGTCGAGCGCCGCGGTGTCGCCCGCATCGATGCGCTCCCATGCGTCGGTCCCGGCGGCAGTGAACCAGACTTTGACCTTCCGATAGTCCTGTCCGAATGCCGACGCCGTACGCAGATCGACGGGGAGCGTGACCGAGACGCGCTTGCCCGGTGGCGACGCGAAGGTGACCGCGAACATCGGGCCCACGCTGGCAGCGGTCTCCGGGAGGTTGGACGTAGGCGCCACGGACGTGATGGTCACGGTCGTGTCCCCGGCGAAAGCGCCAGGCGGGACCGACGCCACCACGCCGGCAAACGCACCTTCCCCGGAGAGCGAGCCGCCGCCAGCGCCAATGACACCCGAGAACGAGGACGCCGAGAGCGGCGCTGCGCTGCTCGTTTCAGCGCAACCCGACGCGATGGGCACGACGAGAAGGAGGGATCCGGCGGCGCAGAGGGAGAGCGAGGACCAGCGTTTCATGTCGGGGAGCCTACCACGCAGGCGTAGTGCTTCGCCCGCAGGTTGGGCTTAAGCGGGCCTTAAAGTCTCGTCACGGTGCGATGCAGACAGCGTCGTAGCGCACCACGACGCTCGCTCCGGGGCCCGGAAAACACACGCTCTCGAGCGCAAACACGAGGTCGCGGGTAGGCTCGTCGTAGCTCCAGCCGCTCTGGCACGGGAAGCCGTTCACGAGGACCTCGATGGTCCCGAGCGACGGCGCCTCCGAGAGGCGAAAACGCTGATTGGGCTTGAAGGCGTCGTTGCCGAGCTGCTCGAGGATCGAGGGGCCCGACTCGTCGCCAAATGCGCAGATCGAGAAGGTGGTCCCGCCGAGCGCTGCGATGGCGTCGTGGTAGCGAACCCCGGCCTCGGCGCCGGACTTGGGACCGCCACCGGACTGATAACACTCGGTGTCGCAGGCGGGGCACGGCGTCGCGCCGCCACCGCACCCTCCGTAGGGGAGCTCGGGTGTCGGCGCATCTCCAATGATCCCATAGGCTTTCAAGAGCCCGGGCGGCTTCAAGGACGAGAAGAAGTCGACGAAGTCGGCGACAGGTGTCTCGCAGGCGTGCTCGTCTTCGTCGCTCACCCAGACGAGCGCCAGGAGCGCACCCTCCCGAATGAACCCGCGATTCGCGGCGCCGCACTGGCCCTCGACGCACGACGTGCCGGACGGGCACCCCGCCGAACACGGGACCCCCGGGTCGTAGAGGAGGTTCGGTTGAAGCGCCGTCCAGGCCGTCTGCAGGCCGCGCTCGTCGCCACTGCCACCCGTGCCGACGGCCGCCGACGACGCGAAGCTCCAGGGCCATGCGTTGTTCGCGAAGGGTCGCCGTATCCGCCCGTTTTCACTGACATCGGTGGTGATGACGCCGATCTGGAAGTCGACCTGCCATGAGGACGCCGCCGCGAGGAGGGACTCGAAGCCCTGGATGAGCGCGTCTTGTTCGTCGCCCATCGAGCCGCTCGAATCGACGACGAAGAGGAGGTCCACCGCGAGCTCGTCGACCTGCTTGAAGGTGTCTTGTCGCGCTTCGCCGAGGGCGCCGACGCCAGTGAGTACAACCGTGGCCGTGCTCCCGTTCGGGCTCCCGACGCCACTCCCGTGGAAGCGTAGCTCACAGGTGGCGGCGCCGGGCTGGGTGGGCGTGAAACGAACCGGGATCGTGAGTGGCCCGGCAGCGCTCGTCGGCGCCGGGAGCGGGAGCGGGAGCGACGGCACATTGGCAGTGAAGGTCCCGGCGCACTCCGGACCGAAGGTGAAGCCCGTGAACTCGAGCGGCGCCTCGCCGAGGCGCGTGAGTTCGACGGTGGCGGCGGCCGACGCGCACCCTGGCGACGTCAAAGGGAAAACTCGCAATGGCGGCGTCGCGCGAATGCCGGAGTCGCCAACGGTGCCGCGAAGGGTCGCCGGGATGCCGCCGTAGGGCGACAGGCGCTGGAGGAGTGGAGCATCGGGCGCGAGCCCGCGGGCGAAGGTGACGACGGGTAAGGCGCCGCGAGGCCCGGTGCCGAGGAGCGCTCCGCCGTCCGGGTCGTAGGTCGCCGTGAACCGGATCGGGAGTGTCATGAACTCGCCGCTGAGCAGGACGATGCCGGCGCCCGGGGCGTCGTTCCCGAGACCGAAACTGGCGCTGGGACCGAAGCGCGGGACACACGGCCCGACAATGTCCTCGCAATCGACGAACGCGGCCGAGCGAAAGACGCATGGCAATGAGCCTTCGTTGAGAAGCGTGAGCTCGCGCTCCACGACAGCGCCGGGTCCGACAGCGCCGAAGTCGACGCTCCCGGGGGCAATGATCGGCAGACACTCAGGGAAGGCCCCGTGACGGGCACGGAGGGCGACGAGCGCGGAGGCCGCGGCGGGGTCGTCCGAGGCGACCTCGATGGCGCCCCAGACGACGCCTTCGGCTTCACCCGGGTTCTCGTAGCTGAGGACGACTTCCGCGGTGCCGCCGCGAGCGAGCGTGAACGGCAGGGCGGGCGCACTCACGACGCGGAAGCCGGGCTCGCTTTTGACTGTCGCCGTGACAGCGTCGACTCGCACGGGTACCTCGCCCTCGTTGACGATTCGAAGCCGACGTTCGACTCGGTGCAAGGCGGCGACGACGCCGAAGTCGATGACATCCGGCGGATAGAGCGCGAGCGACGGGAAAGCGGCACGCCCGGTGATGGGGATGGACCTCATCGGGACGTTACGGACGTCATCGGACTCGACTTCGAGAACGCCGAGCGCCGGCCCGATGGGCGCGAAAGGCGCGAAGCGAAGCACGAAGCCGACGCCTTCGCCGGCGGCGAGCGTAAACGGCGCCGCCGGTGCGCCAATGAGCGAGACCTCGGCCGATGTGATACCGGCGAGCCGCGACACGGCGATGGGTCGTGCGCCGGTGTTCGAGAGCGTGACACTGAGAAAGTCGGACTTGCCGACGGTGAGCCAACCGAAGTCGAGCCGGGCAGGGTCGAGCTTCAGACCGGGGTGGCGTGCGTATCCAGAGACGGGGACGGCGAGCCCATCGACGACCGGGTGGTCGGCGCGCACGACGAGCCGCGCCAGGTGGACGCGGTCCGCCAGACCCGGCTGAGGGGCGTAAGTCAAGGTACAGTCGAAGGAATCACCGGGTTCGACCACGAGCGGCAACGCGGGGAACGCCGACAAGGCGAACGGCGCTCCCGCGTCGAGCTCGAGCCCGAGCCCGGTGACCGTGACGGCGCTCGACCCCTCATTGACGAAGGTGAGCGAGGTTTGGTCGGAGGTGCCGACGCCGACGTCGCCGAACGCGACTTGCGTGGGTTTGGCGACGAGGACCGGCGCGGGTGGGAGCGTCGTGACATCGACCCGGACCGTGGTTGGCGCGGGCCCGTCGTGCTCGATCAGGAGCGACGCCACGTCGGGGAGCGCGTCGGTCGCGGTGTAAGCGAGCTCGATGCCGCCAGCGTCTCCGGCCCCGAGGCTCTCCGGGTAGCTCGTGATGCTGAGCTCTGGGATGGCCTCCCCCTCGAAGCGCACGGACACGATTCGGATGGGGCCGGCCGTGCCGACATTACGAAGCTCGATTCGCGCTGGAGTGACGGCGCCGATACCACGCGAGGCGACGACCAGGGACTCGGGGCGGGCGTCGAGGCGTCGGTCGTCGCCGACCGAGAAGCGCTCACTACACGAGGCGGCGAACAGCAGCGCCGTCGCCAGTAGCCGTCGCGCAAACGACGGACTCAGACGGCGCCAGAGTCGGCGGTGATCCCGTATTCCCGTGCGATGGCCAACATGCAAGCGAGCTGCCTCCCGCGGTGTACCCGAACGTACCGTACGTTCGCCGATCGGCAAGCCCTCATGATGCGCGCATCCATGCTGTGCGACTGGAATCCCGTTGCGCCGAGGACGATATCGTAGCGTCCCCCGGTCACGCGGTCCGCCACATCTTGCACGCGGCGGGGCGAGCCATCGCACCACTCGAGCTCCGAGAATCCAAACGCGGAGATGAGCCGGTCCCGGAGACTCGGATCCTCGCGGTTGCTGACGAAGATCGCGCGCCGATCCACGGTCAATGGCCGAACGCGGGCGAGCAGATCCTGATGGCGCGTGGCGTCGTCGACTTCGGGCTCGTCGAGCGACTCACCCGTCTCAAGCGCCAACGTCACCGCGGGGATCCCGATGAAGCTCTGTGCCGGGTCGAGCCCGCCGAGCTCGTCGGACTCGAAGACGCCGAACTCTTCGAGCAAACGCCGGAAGTGCTTTCGGAGCCTCCGCTCTTCGAGCTGATCGGGCGTCATGGCGAGGACGATGGCGGTGTGGTGATCGCGAAGGTTGCCAGCGAGCCGGGAGGGCTCAAGGACGCCGAGCGCCTCTTTGATCCAGACGCGAACGTCGTCCGGCGGCGTCTCGGCGAGCGGTCGGTTCTTGACCACGGCCTTGCGACGGGCCTGAAGGCGCTTCGCGTCCGGATCTTCACCGAGCTCGGTGGCCCAGTTCCGTGTGGGTGTGTAGTCGGCGCTGACGACGCGCGTCAGTGCCTCGTCGTGGGTGATCGCAGCGAGCCACCGGATGCGCCCCATGACCTTTCCCCAGATGAGGAAGTCGGTCGTGTGGCCGCGCAACCAACGCGCGAGACGAGCGAGCCGTATGAGCTCCGCACGAACCTCGGGGTTCGGCTTTTTGAGCTCATCGGACGCGAGCGGGGGCTCTTTGTCGATGGGCCCTCCATGACGCTCGATTCCCCGACGGAGCTCAATGATTCGTTCGAGCGGTTCGTTCGGCGGGGGTTCCATGGCGCGTTGGTCGGCCCACCCGTAGTCGTCGAGACCTTGCGCTTCGTCCCGAGCCTCGACTTCGGCGAGGCGGCTCTCGGCCTTCTCCGCGACGTCGACCCAACGAGCAGCCGCGATCGGGCGCGACTTACCGAGGAGCTCCCGCATGACTTCGCCCGGGGTCGCGTCGACCTTCAAGGCCGCGACGTTGCCGGGCCACCAGAGCTTCGAGAGGAGCCCGAGGCGTCGTGCGAGGTCGGTGACGGTGTCGACGACCTTCGGGTGCCGATTCGAGCCCTCCTGCTGGGCGCGTGCGTGCGAGATCCAGGCTAGGATCTGCAGCTTCTGCCGCTCGGGCGTCATCAGGGCCAGCTCCGGCTGGCGGTCATCGATGAGCTTGATGAGGTCGCGAACTTCGCTGACCGCGACGACCGGGTTGACCTCCGGCGGGCTGACGATCGCGGGCGTATATCGAAGAGGCGGTTCGACCGCTGGCACCTTGGCCGCATGGGGGGCGACCGTCCTGTCGTGGAGGGGCGCCGCCGGTGCCGGCGACGTGACGACATCGGGCACCGTCCGTTGGCGTTCCCCGCCAGGTGCGACCGAGAGTTGGAGCAGCGGCGCCGTACTCTCCCGAACCTCGGCAAGCACCGCCACCAGCGTTCCCTCGGCGGCGTCGGGACGACCACCGGCGTCGCGAACGAACGCAGCGCGAGCAAGGTAGGAGGGGAGGAGCTGGCTCAGCGCATGGCGAAGCGCGTCATCGTCGGTCACGCCGTGTCCCAAGACACGCTCATGGCCGCGCGAGACCAAACAGTCCGAGAACCCGTCACGCCGATACGCGATGACGTAGCCGTGGTCGTGCAAGCTCGCCGTGAGCGCAGAAACGGGCGTCCTCAAGATCGGATCGACCTGCGATTCTGGTGCGTTCACGGTGGGAGGTAACTCGGCGGCCCTCGGCGCGGCGTTCGTCGAGTCCATGCGAGGTCGGGTGTCTGCAAATGATCCCACCGGGCCATCCTTCCCTGCTCCGCTTCGCTCGGCTCGCCAGCGGCAAAAAGCACCGTGGAGCCGGAGCCGATGCTCGGCCGGTCCATCATCGTAAGGTTCTGTTAAGGTGATGACAAGACGTCATGATCGCAAAGGTTCCGGGCGGCACGATCTCGATGGGAACGGGTTGGGCAACAGGGCCGACGGCGTTTCGTCCAAACGCACGACGTGAGCCCAGCTCAGTTGACGCATGACCCGGTGCATTGGCTGCCCGAGCCTGACCACACACCCGCGACGGCGTCACACTGATCCTCCGAGAGGTCCGGATAGCAGAAGAGACCCACGCAACAGGCGCCCATGGGGGCGTCACATGCGGCGGGACACGTGGCGTCCGTGCCCTTCCACGACGCGAAAGAGGCATCGCATTGACCGATGGCGATGCCGGCGCAGTTGCCGAGAAGGTCACAGCAGGCACCACCCACGTCCGACTGGCACTGGCCGGCACAGGGTTCATTGGGGAGGAACTGCCCGGGCAGGCTCTTGCAGAAGGATTCGTCGAGGACGGCGCACGCGCCGGCAGCCGTGCAGCAGGCGCCCTGCCCGGCCGGGACTGGGCAGCTCCCGCCGGTACACTCCGCGTCGCCATCCCAGCCGCCGCCCTGAGCGACGCAGGCAGCCTCGTCGAGCGCGAGGCAGTCCCCACCCGGGAGGCAACACGCGCCCACGGGCTGACAGTTCGCGGTGTCGCACGTGCTCCCGACGCCGCGCCAGACCCCGGGCGTGTCGCCCCCGCCGAGTAGGCACGCCGACGCCACCCGGATGGAACAGCCGCCCGTGGGGGTACAGCACGCCCCCACAGGGAGCGGTTCGGCGCACACGGGACACGACGTGCCGTCGCCCGCGAACGCGCTCGGGCAGTCGGCTGCGTCCGTAAGCTGGCAGCCGGACGCGCAACAGGCGCCTTGGTACGCGCCACAGCCCGCGACGACGCCTGCTCCGGAACACGCGACCCCGTCGCCGGCATAGCGGCCGCCGAGCGCCAAGCAGCTTTGAAAGTAGTGGGAGTCGCAGCCCCCGTTCGGGAGGCAGCAGGCCCCGAGCGCGCCGCACGAGTCGGGAGAATCGACGACGCCATCGCAGTCGTCGTCGACCCCGTTGCAGCGCTCCGGGCTCGGGACTGGGGCGTCGCAGGTCGTGAGCCCCCCCGGCGCGCAGCGACGCCGGCCTTCGCAGCGGCCGTGTTCGTTCGTGGTGGCGCAGGCCGTGTCGAACCCGAGGGACGACCACGCGGCGTCGCATCGACACGCTTCCCCGGCGGGCGGAGCGCAGAAGCCCGACGTGCAGACGAGCCCCGTGGGGCACGGCGCGGCGGCGGCGCACGCGCGCTGGCAGTACGACCCTTGGTCCTCAGGCGTCCCGAGTTCGGACGCGATGGGCGCCGGTAAAGGACGACAGACCCAAGGCTGGCCGGCGTCATCGGCGCAGTCCGCGTCGGCCCGACACGGGCGGCATTGGGCGCCATCGCGCTCAAGGCAGCCGAGCGACTCGCCCACCTGGGTGCAGACGGCCGCTTCGGGGCACGCGAGTCGATAACGCGGCTCGGTGCAGAGGCCCGTCACGGGGGAACAGCCAATGGACTCGACGCATGGATCGCTGGGAGGCGGGCAGGCGATCTCCGTCCCCGCGCGCCCGACACAGTCGCCTGCTACGCACTCGGCGGTCACGAAGCAGGGCGCGTCACACGGGGCGCCGTCGGGGAGCTCGACCATGGCGCAGCCGGTGAGGGGGTCGCACACCGTGGGTGAACATGGCGTGGCGCCAGCGGCGTCGCACACGACGCTTTCGCCGACGCAAAACCCGAGGACGCACAGGTCACCCACAGTGCAGACGGTCCCGTCGTCGCAGGGAGCTCCATCCGACAGGCCATCGCAGGGGCCGGGAGGCCGGGTGTCTTCCGCGGGAGGGCCCTCGTCCGGCGGGGGCGACGGTGCGTCGGCGATCGACTCGGGCGGTGTGGCCGCAGAACACGCGCCAAGGAGGACGGCGATGAGCGCCGCAGCGACCGGCTCGGAGACACGCCACCCGGGAGGCGACGATGACGCCCCGGTCACCACGTTCGTTTCAATCAGGGGCTCGAACGCATCAGCTCGCGCACATAACGCTCGTTCGGCGCCGGCCTTCCCGTGACCTTACGATATTGGGCCAAGTACTTGTCGTAGTACTGATTGGCGAGGCGGTAGGCTTCGGATTCGCGGAAGATGTTGGCGATCTGGAAGAGGACGTCCGGAAATTCGCTGTCCCCGCCCGCCGCGACCACGGTCTGGAAGTGCTCGAGCGCGAGCTTGTGGAGCGGATCCGACGGTGTGCGACTCGGGATGCGCGACCATTCGAGGAGCGCGATCTTGCCGAGGTAGTAGTTCGAACGGACATGGGTCTTGCTGAACTGGTCGATGACGAGCGTGAAGTAGGCCTTCGCTTCGAGGACGTACTTGTCGTCGAGCTGCTGGCGGGTCTGGAGTCGGTAGAGCTCCTCGCCGTAGCGCGCGATGTAGTCGGCGCGCTCGCTGTCGAGGAGGAGCGCGTCTTGGAAGTTCTTCAGGACCTCCTCACGGGGTCGGCCGAGCTTCGAGGCCAAGATGCCGCGGCTGTAGTAGACCTCGGCGCTCGGTGGGCGCTTCGGCCCCGTGGCCATCGCCGCCTTTCGGTAGCCGGCGATGACGGTGTCGTACTGTTCGAGCGCCGCGAGCAGGTCGCGCTTCTTGCCGCTCTCGGTGAGCGAACGGGCGAGCATTTCGCGGTACTGGAGGTTCTCCGGATCGCGGTCACGCGCGCTCGTGAACGCGATGATCGCCTTCTCGAAGTCGGGCTTGTCGGCATCGCGGACGGTCTCACCCGCCTTGATGCGGCGCTCGACGTCGTCCGCCTTCCGACGCTGGCGGCCGTATTCGGCGAGGCCGGCGAAGAAGTACGCCGGCGCGTAGTTCTTGTTGATGGCCACGGCGTGTTCGAGGACGGCCATCGCTTCTTCGTAGCGCCCCTTCTGGACGTAGGCGTGTCCGAGCTTGACGAGGCCCTCGAGCTCCTTCGGGTTGGTCTCGAGGAAGGTCTTGAGCTCTTCGAT
>JADMJS010000673.1 GCA_018780435.1 Myxococcales bacterium | reverse complement strand
TCGACGCCGTTGGTGCCGTCGTCGGCCGCAAAGAACACGCGGCTGCCCATCACCACGAGCGGCTGGACGATCTTGATGCCGTCGTCGCTGCCCACGCGAATGTCCTTGACGAGTTCGACCGACTCGAATGGCGACGTTGTGCGGTAGAGCTCTCGGCCCGTCGCGTTCGACAGCGCGTGGAAGAAGACCGTGTTGCCGATCGCCGCAAACCTTGTCGGCGATGAAGAGCTCGTGCTCGACGACACGGCGAGGAGGTCCTTGAGCTGCGTGCAGCCGGCCGTGCCGTCGGTCACCCAGATCTCCTCGAGGCCCGTCGTGGGCGACCGGGCGACAAAGTACACGCGCCCAGCGGCCGCCGAGAGCGTCGGAGTGTTGACCGTGGGGGCGTCGCACAACGTGACCATGCCGGTCGCGTCGTCAAACGCGCGCACTGTGTCCGTCGTGCTCGACTCGCGCAAGATCACCTTGGTGCCCGCCACGGCCAACACTGCCGGCGGCTGCGGAGACATGAACAGCGACGCGGGCGTGCCTCCGTTGACCGACTTGAACAGCTGGCCCGCTGCGATAAAGTAAACCGTGCTCCCGACCACCACGGGCGGCACGGTGGTCATCGACGACGCGGTTCCACCAATCAAGTCGGCCAGCTGCACCGTGCCCACCTCCGTCCCGTCCGAGACGTACGGCTCGCGGCCCGAGATCCCGTCGTTCGCTGCGAAGAACAGGCGCGGCGGCGCGCCAAACGTCGACAGCGTCTGGATTTGGTCAGACACGCCCGCGCGGATTTCCTTGAGGAGGAGCGGCGGGCCGACCAAGTCGGTCCCGATCGAGACCAGCTGGTCGCCGTCGTGCATGAAGACCCTGGCGCCCAGAACCGCAAACTCTTTGGCGGTGAACGTGGCGACGGCGCTCGTGCCGGCGGCCGCACCGTCGCTCTTGCGCAAAGTTGACCCGTCGGGGAACAGCAGCTGCGTGCCGACGCAAATGCCCCGGCCAGGCTCGGCGGTCGAGCTGGTCAGGCCCAAGTCGTCGACGGAAGAGCCGTCGGTGCCCAAGAGCTTGTCGTTGGCGCGGAAGAAGACGCGGCCGTTGCACGCCTTGAATGAGGTCGGAGTGGAGTCGTCGACTCCGGCCTCCAGGTCTGCCACGAGCGTGACCAGGCCAGTCGACGCGTCAAACTTGAACAGCTCGCGGCCCGTCGCGGGCGTGAAGGCCGCGAACAGCAGCAGCGACGCGCTCAGCGCGGTCAGGCCGCTCGGCGCCGATGACGCAGCGCCCGGCACAAGGTCGAACACGAGCTCCTGACGAAGTCATGGTTAATCGTTGGACGGCGTGGCAGAAGCGACGACTCACGTGGCGACCGTCGGGCGTGTGGCGGTAGAGCTCTTGGCCGAGAGGTCCGGTGGCGACCATGTAGACGGCGCCTGCAAAGTCAACAAATTCTCGCGAGTGCGTGACGGAGCGCTCGAAATCAATGTCGGCGACGAGGCGCACGACGTCGACGGCGCCGCACGTCGCCGCAAGCGCCAGCAGCAGCACGACGATCATGGTAGCCCTGCAATCTGAGGTCAGCGGGGCGTTTTTTTTCTTTCCCATGAATGGATTTTTTTTTTTTTTTTTTTCCGTGTCTGGGCGGGCTGGCCACATCTGCGACATCTGCCACGCACGCACGCCTCTCTCGCACGCGCAGCATCAAGAGGGCACACGGCTCAGCCCAAGCGCCTCGACGCAACAACGGGGAAAAAAAATACTCACGCTTCGCTTTTTGATGGGGTGGTTAGACCTCGCCAAATGCCCTGATGATGGTGAGAGATCGATCGACCGACACCCACCACCCACCCACCCATCGTCGCCCGTTGTACATTCGCTGCATGAACAGCTGCATCGCCTGCTCGATTGAACAAATCCGCTCGCTTTTCACTCCTCTGCCTGGAATCCAGCGCTCGCCAATGCGGTCGAGTGGCTGAGCGGCGTCGGCGTCGTCGCTGCTGCGGTCGTCGATTCAGGCCGCAGGGCAAGAGAGGTACAGGATGGGTCTTGGCTGGCATTCGTTCGCTGCTTCTTCTTGGTCTGGTTGCAGGTTGGGTCTCTTGGCGTTTGTTTCGTTCACGCTCGCTCACTTGGGAGCAAATGCCGCGGCCTTGGCGGCAAACGCCTTCTTGGCCTCGGCCTTCTTGGCGGCCT
>JADMJS010000115.1 GCA_018780435.1 Myxococcales bacterium | reverse complement strand
CCATTTCACACCTTCAGGCCCAGAGGTGGCCCACCCGGGGGACCTGAATGGTTACCACGGATGATTGAATGTGCCAAGAGTCGGCTACGGAACATCGCTGATACGAAGCGCCTCTCTGCATTCGAATTCCCAGTCACGTAGCTGCTTCTGCGCCGCGCCACCATCCGTCGTCGCGGTTCGCGCGAGATCCTCAGCCCGTGCCTTCGTTTCTAGCATCCAGCTTGGACCATGCGCAGGTAGTGAGGCTGCGAACGCGCGTAACGCGCGAAGACCCTCGTTGTACTGAGCGGAGCCTAGCAGCGAAAAGGCCCTGGCCTCTTGAGCGTACTCATCGGTTCTGGCATCAAGGACCTTCCATCGAGCGAGTGCGGCGAGAGAGGATATCGAGCCAAAGTACTCAACCCCCGCGTCCAGGATCGCCGACGCTGCCCCCTCCACGTCCGCGGCGGTCCAGGTGCGGCTCCCGCCACCGAGCCGTTTTCCGAGACTCAAGACCACGGTTGGGCTTGGCACGAACAGGGGTTGAACGAACGCCCAGACGTAAACTCGATAGGGATCCGATGAATCCTCCAAGCAGAACCCACGGAGAACGCTTCCGATCGGCGTTGCAACAACCATACGGTCACGCACCGACCGAAATTCAGGTGCGGCATCTGTCAGTGCGCGGGCGATACGCTTGCGATCTGCTGCCTTCATCGGACCTTCAGCACGTGTAGGTGCTCATCACGAACCGCAGAAATGCCGCCACGTGGAGACTACCGTCCTTCGCTGCAGGGCCGGCCACGTTCGCGAAGGGTCGGTGGGGCCGCCTCCGAACCGAACTTCAGGCAGCGACCAGCCGAAGAGCGACAGACAGTTATCCAGAGACTCAAATCAACCCCGTGCACGAGACTCGCCACCAAGGCGGCAACGCCGCCGAGGGGCGCCAACGGGGGCTGCGGGGGTCGCCCCCCGCCCGCAAGCGCACAAGAAAGCTGGAGGTGCCGGGAGTCGAAGCCGGATAGCGTTCAATGATTCCAATGGGTTAACTTCCCATTGAGTTCACCAGCCGGTGGATGTTGGCGGAATCAGACGGCTCTCCTGGGGAACTGAATTCCTGGCACTTCGCAAGTCCCTGAAATCACGACGACGTGCCCTTCCCGGGTCCTTCCGCTCCGGCGGGTCGAGACGGGTCGAGCTTTGATCGACTACGGTAGCCGAGCTTCGGACCACCGCGCAGCAGGCGGAGGCCGATTCGCCGTAGCGTTGTGACGACCTCCGTCGGGTTGTAGTAGTTGTTCGTATCCAGGTACTCGCGAATCGTGGCGCCGCGCAATTCGTCCAAGGTGCGGTCGCAGCACTCGAGCAGGTCAAACAGCGCGATCCTCTGCGGGCACCGCCGCGGGTCGCTCGGAAACACAAAGGCGAAGTCCCGGAACAGGTCCGGGGTGCACGGCGGCAGGTGAAGCTCCTCCAGCGACCGGAGGACGACTTCAGCGAGGCGTGCAGGAGAACAACCGCTGCGCGGAGCAACTCGGATGCAACGTAGATGCTCGCTGACGGCAGCGCTGGGCTCGCAGCGAGTTGTGCGCCGACACGGCTGAGATTCGTCTCGAGTTGCCCCAGTATACTCATCTGGAGTTCAGGTTGAGTCCGCTCTCCGGCGGTTGCGTGCAACTCCACTGCTTCAGCGTGGCGTAGTGGTATCCAGACGTGGTTTCATCGACGCAAGGAGCCAGCTCGCGTGTGATGGCAATCCCACCTTGAAGGAGTTCGAGGCGTGGTGGACAGTCGGGGAAAATTAGGACAGCCATAAGCACGGCCGAGACTTCCTCACGCCCTAGTGACTTGGCATCTTTCACGCGCTCGGCGAGCGCTGGCCAGACGAACGCGGGCACAGGGGTATCATGTCGGTTAAGGAGCGCGACGATGAAGGTGGACGCGCTCGCGAGATCCGCCGTGTCATGGTTCTCAGGGTTCCGGACTGCGGGCGCGTGGCGGAGGATGCTGGCGAGATACACTGCGATCAGTTGCTCTTCTCCTTCCCATAAAACATCAAGGTCCAGCCAACGCTCGGGAGCCGTCTCGCCTACAAAGGAAGGTGGGTTCAGCGTCACGCCGGCGAACCCAAGTCCAGTCCGCATCAGGAGCCAGAAGTCCCTGTGGAGCAGGACCGGCTCGCTCATGGCAGCCGCAACTGCGGCTGGTTCATGAGAGTGCCAATGTCGGACAATGTCGCCAAGCACGAGAAGCCGGCTCTCAACCTGCCAGCTGGACCCGTTGAATGCCTGCAGACTCTGATAGATTGCCCTGAGAGCTGAGACGCCGAGTGCGGCTAAGGCACGAGCAACCACCTCGGGAAAGGTGGAATGAAGCCGGGTCAGGGCATAAACCCACGACGTGACCTCTTCCTCTGTCGGCGACGACGGAAGCGCGCAAGGGCTCAAGTCTAGCTCGGACAGCGTCTGGTCTCTCTCGGCGTCTTCGAAGAGCCAAGGTGTCTGTAGCGCTTCAAGGAGGAGGACCCACTCCCCAATCGATGGGTGCGACTTCAGACGCCGACGGACCTCCTCTCGAAACGCGGCTGTCACTTCCGAGGTGCCGAAGCGAATGCGGTCGATTCCGAAGTCCTCGGCTCTGAAGCGCGAGACCAGCGTCGGCGCGACTTCGCGGTGCAGGTCAGCCAGACGTAGGTGGCGATGGGCAAGCCGCTCCAGTCGGTCGTAGACCCGCGTCGCCATTCCGTCGGTTGCTGGCGCCGCGCGAAGCCGTTCTCTAAGCAACGGCTTCGCGAGGGTGAGGCGCAGAAAGTCGTCGTCGAAGGCGGGGCCGCGCAGCAATCGAGCGAGGTAGTCGAGCGCGTAGACGGGGTCTCGCTGCTGCTCCACCAGCCAGGCTGCCGCTTCAGGGTCCACCCTCGACAGCGCGGTTGCCTTGTCGAACGTGCACTTCACGCGCTTGGACTCCGCCCCTCGGTTCAGACGCATAGAGCTGTGCATCGACATCGTGAATCCGAACCCAAGCCACTCCGGCAGAGGGGACAATGCTTCATCGAGCTCGGTGTGGTAGCTGAGCAGGTCGAATGCGTCCTCGTGGTTCGTCGGGCGGGCGCTCAGGTATGCTCCGAAGAGTCGGGCTGTGTCGTCGCTTTCGGTCGCAATGGCGTCTGCGAAGTCTTCGGGGCGAAGTATCGTGCTGTTGCTCCCCGGCTCGAGTTCAATCTGAGCAATTAGCTTGGGAATGAGATCCGATTGTCCGGTACTCGTTGCGGCAACGCCGCTGCGAAAAAGACGCCAATGTTGCTCAACATCGCGCGTGGCGAGCGCTGCGGCGAATGCTTCACGTGCTGTTGGGGAGCTGACGAGGGATAGTGCTAGGGCGGGAGCGTAGTTGTTGAACATCTCCAGGCTGCCGATTCGATCAAGGAGCTGCTCCAGGAGCCACTTCGGGGAGGAAGCCAAAAGACGCGTCAAACGCGTTGCCTGTTCCCCTTGAGGCCCCGCTCTAACACCGGTCGCAAAGACGGCTCGAAGGAACCCCTGCGTCCACTGCTCACGAATGTCCTGGTCGACTGGCGATTCCGTGGGTACTTCGGCGGCAAACCTGCAAGTCAGCGCCTCCGATGCTGCCGCAATGTGTACCGCCGCCCTTCTTCGCGCCAGCGCCCCGTGGAGCGCAGCCGCAGAATGGAACGAGTCGGCCGCTTCCGTGGCACGGACGAGAACCGCCGGGGAGAGCGCGCTTAGAAACGAGTCGAACTGCCCCTTCACCCAGTCATGCCGACGCTCCCGCTCCGGGCCAGACGCTTCCTGCAGCCACTCGGGGATCCGCCCGACGAGCGCCGCTAGCGCGCCTGCGCCTTCGGAGCCGGCTTCGCCGAAGGCGGCGACAAGCTGGCGCTTGTTGAGATCCGTCAAACGCGCCGGATCATCGGCAACGAGGGCTGCGAAGTCTCGGTGATTCACAAGCACACCTTGGTGCGGACGCGGTCGATGTCTTCCCGGCGCCGCGTGCGGAGCACGTCCCAGTAGAGGTCGGCTAGGGAGGCGTGCCAGAACCGACACGTCGCGCGGGTCATGTCCACGTCGAGGATTCCAGCTGTTCCGCCCAGTTCCGCGACGTGACGTACGGTATCAAAGTCAACGGAGAGTAGGCGTGAGGCAGCGCGAAGGTCCGTTTGAAGCTCATACCGTCCGAGGCCGGCTGCAACGTACAGCAACTCGTACAGCGTCCGCGGATTTTGTGTAAGTAGTTCGAGGCTCCGGACTATGGGGGTGTACCTGGTAGACCACGGCAGCGTTCCGCGGGAGGGGTCAAACCCGCGCAATGAGAGCCACAGCGCCCAAAAATCGGTCGCGATTCCGAAAAAGCGGGAGCCCGCGATGGTGCGCTTGGCCTGTTCATCAGTGTACCCGTGGAACCGCTGCAAGTACCACGACGCCAACTGCAAGCCCCTGCCCGCCAAGCCGGCGCCCACGTCCACGGACGGGAGCCCCTTGAACGATTGGTCTGGCCGCGTGACGACCACGAGGCGCGTGCGCTCCGGAGTTCTGGATGGCCGAGTCGCAATGGCTCTCAGCACGGCGCCGGAGGCGAGGTGCGCGTTCTCAACGACGACCAGCGGCTCTCGTCCGCGGAGCCTCGCGTAGGTGGTTGCCATCGCCACGTACTCCCCGAGCCCCCGGTCAGGTTCCCCGTGAGCCAAATCCCAAATTATCGGCAGCATGTCCCTTGTCTCAGCGCGATGTGCAAGGGTCGCGGCCAGTACGCTCTTCCCAGAAGCCTGAGGACCTTCGACAACGACCAGTGCGTTCTCGGCTAGATGCTTGTCGATGAGGGCCAAGACTTCAGGTCTGACATGCACCCGACCACTTGCGAGGTCGTCCCACGAGGGGCCCTGGAACGGTTGATCGGTGAAAAGGCCAGCACGCTCACGGAGAACCTGCTCCATGGGCCGGACGAAGCGCTCGCCCATTACAGGGCTGACGAGCAAGCTCTCGACCTCCGTACGGACGTCATCGGGAGTCAGTTTTAATCCCTTGAGCGACCATCGCATCACCTGATGGCACAGCGAGGCGTGGGCGTTTCGCACATCGCGAATCCCGAGCATCTCGAGCGTTCGCCAGATCTCCCGAGCGACGCCGATTACGGGTCGGCTCTCCACGAACTCCGAGACGTCCGCGAACCGAATCCACTCAATAGGCAGTCCGGATGCCAGCTGACCGGCGAGTTTGGGTGAGGGATCGGCATTGGTCAGGAAGACGAATCGGTGGTTCTCCGAGTTCTGCTTGGTGGCTCGCTTAGTGAACGTTGAGAGGCTGCTAGGCGACCAGGAGCCTCCGGTTCGCTTCTTGATCTGGACGGACAACTGGCGGCCATCGACACTGAGGAAATCGAGATCCTCGCGACCAGCGCCTTCCATATTCGGTGAGGTCGAGGAGGCGTCTTTCAGTTCGCCCTCGCCATCGAAGGCGTAGGACTGGATCTTGCCGAGCCAACGAAGAGCTGGCGCCATCGCGTCGTCTGCATCAACGCCCCGGAGCAGACGAAGGACGACTGCGGCCGTCACCTCCCACTGGTACGCGTATCCCTCACCAACTTCGCCCATGCTCACCGCTCTGCTCGTGGCCTCTCACCGGTGGCCCAGCCTGAACGATGATACCGCCGTTGACCCCAGTAAGGAACCCCTCCCGTCGCCCGCGCTAGCGCCGCGCGGGCGTCGTCGGGGCGGCCCACCCGGCGCCGACCCGTCCGACGACGGCTGCGTCCGGACCCGCGTCGTCTCCTGGCCACCCGCCCGTCCTTGAGCCTGCCAGACGTCCGCCCACAGGTTTCCGTCGGCCGAGGCCTCCGCAAGGCGCGCATGCCGGCTCGCTCTCCTCGCGTCGGCTCGCCGAGCTGCGGCCTTGACTTGTGGACGGGCCGCCTGGCCGAGTCGGCTCCAGTTACGGGCAGGGAGTCCAGTCGTCGACGCAGGGGGCGCGGCGCGGCTTCTCCCGCGACCTATGACGACCCCACGACCACCACCCACGACCGGCGACGGCGCACGGTCCGGACCACTTCGGCCCCGTGCCTTCTTTCGTAACCCGTTATGCAGTTCACAACCCCGAGCCGGGCCGAGTTCCGCGAAGCCTTGTCCGCTCGTTTCGGGACCACGTGCCCCGACGCAGACAACCTCTCCGCGTTTGTTCGCGACGTTCCCGGTTTCACCGTTCGACTTGAGCGCGTCGCCACGCTCCACGGCTTCGACACCCTCGCGGCGTTCGTGCCGCTCGTGGTCACGCCGGGCTGCGTCGAGGAACGATGCGCACTGGTCTTTGACTCGCGCGCGTTCGAGTTCGAGCCCCACCAGTCGCCATCGCTTAGTCACAGCTTTATCGCGGCGCGCCTCGTTTCACTTGACGCCCGCGCGGCCACGCTCAAGGCCTGCCTGACTCGATAACCAACTACTATGACTACAGAACCCATCACCGTGTACTCCTACACGAGAGACGAGGCTATCAATGACGGCGTCCTTGTTGACGTCACGCCCATCGCGTGGTCGCTCGGAATACGCCTTCCTGTGGCTGTGACCTGCGGCCTCATGTCTTACGTGGGTGTTTCGCCAGCCGAGGACAGCGGGGCCACCTGGGCACCGGTCGTCGCTGCCCTGACTGCCGCCCGCGCCGCTCTACCGAAGCAGATTCGCCTGGACGAACGGGTCCCGTTCGCCGCGGACGGCCAGTACGGGCCGATTGACGCCGTGGTTGTCGTCCACCGTGGCGACGAGCTCGAGCTCGTCGCGACTCTCATGCTCGCATCCGAAGACTAATTCCTATCCGTATGAATCCCATCAATCCAATCACCCAGGACACCGTCCGCGACGCGCTCCGCGCAGAGTACCCGGACGAGTCCGTCCTTGACCTGGCCGACGTGGCTGCATTTCTCGCAGTGCACCCGGAACTCGGGTTCACGCTCGCGCCAGGCTATGCCGAGGAACGCGGCATCATGGCCGCCGGCGTTATGCTGGTTGCGGCGCCGGGCGATGCCACCGTCTACCCGCTCATCGTGGCGCCGGAGCTATTCGGGCCGTTCGCGTCCGAGGCCGACACGGTCGTCGACGAGACGTTCACGGAGGTGGCGACGCGACTTGCGCGCTGTCATTGGGCCGCGCGCGCCCTCGCGGGCGTGTGCGTTCAACCGGTGCCGTGACGCCGGTGGGCCTTTACTTTTCAAAACGCAGCTCGCCTGCCCCAAGGGGCAGCCGCGAGCCGCGCACCCCCCTCACCCCCAGGCGCGGGCGCAGTGGCGTCTCCGCGTCCATCCCCCTCTCCCGGACGGGCCTCCGCGGCCCCTCCCCGAGCGGGGGAGCGCGTCCCGGTGCGGTCCGCGCCGACCAGAGCCCGGCTGTGGGCTGCGTTCCTCCGGGGGAACGCGGTATCTTTGGCCCAGCCGCAATCACAGAAACCGTGTCACGGTCGGTGGTTGGGGGCCTTGATTCGACCCGAAACCTGTGCGCACCATGGTCGCACACGACCCGGAAGCACGACGCCATGCCTCGCACCCAGCCCACGTCAAGCGCCCTCGTTCTCGTCTCGCCCACAGCTGGCACCATGGACCCCGCGGACCAGGCACTGGTGGACCGGGCGGTCCATGACCTGAACGCCCTGTACGTGGAGGCGAGCCTCGAAGTGACGCGGGTCGTCGGGCAGTACGTTGCCGACAACTTCTTCGGCGGCGAGGTGGCCAAGGTCGAAGAGAAGGGGAAGCGAAGCGCGAGCTTCGCCGCCCTCGCTGAGCGCGAGGACCTGAAGTTCTCGAAATCCTTCCTGTGGTACGCGGTGCGCCTCTTGCCGCAGCTCGCGGCGCTCCCCGGCGATGTTGCAACAAAGCTCCCGATGTCCCACCACCGGCTGCTACTCCACGTGAATGACGACAAGGTGAAGGAGAGGCTCGCGCGCAAGGCGGTTGAGGAGGACCTCTCCAAGCGCCAGCTGGAGCAGGCGATCGCCAAGCACAAGAAGAAGGCGAGCACGGGCGCGAAGCGGGGACGCAAGGCACTACCCGCGTACCGCAAGACGATCGCGCGGTTCGAGCGCGTTCTGGCAGACCCTGACGCCGCGTTCGCTGGCATCGAGACTCTCGGGGAGCTTCCGCAAGCAGACGCCCTCGGCATCTACCAGGTCGTGACCGGCCTGAAGCTGAAGCTCGAGGCGCTGCAGCAGGTACTCGGTCCACGGGCGGGGCTCTGACTCGTTCGTGGGAACTGATGCCCCGATGGACACGTCATTTTTCAAGGACCCGGAGATGGTGCTTGGAACCGTGGCGCGGATGTTCGCAGCAGACGGGGCCGCACCGGCAGTCGCCGTCCTCGCACACGGAGCACCCGAGGTGGTCCAGACCGGGTATGACAACTGGAACGGAGGAACGTACACGTACGAGCTGCTGCTTCGCGTGCCGTACCTGCTGCACGGGCAGCTCGGTGACTCGGTGGCTGAACTCGAGAAATCGATTCTACCCCGTGTGCGGCTCTTCCTTGGAGCCGAGGATGAGAATCACCAGCTGGCCGGCGTCTCGATTCGTCCTGCCGTGGAGGTCGACACGAGCTGGCGACAGAAGGCGACGACGTGGCTGACCGGCGCGGGAGTCAACAACCAGGGACGGGTCCGGTCGCTGAACGTGGCACCGCTGAGCGCTGACGGTCTCCTGTTCCGCTCCCCTCCGGAGATCGAGCTGTACCGTGCGCTAAAATCAGCGGGCGTGTCGTTTGCGCCGCTACCCGTCTTCGTTCGCGGCGGCACCACCTACAGCCGGATCGAACCGGACTTTGTGATTATCCAGGCTGGTGTCGTGCTCGCGCTGGAGGTGGACGGAGACACCGTGCACACGGAGACTCCTGCCGAGGCGCATGCTCGGACGCGAATGCTTCAGCACGAGGGTGTCAACATCGAACGCATCCATGCGCACGAATGCGCTACGCCCGAAGCGGCCAAGAACGCTGTGGTGCGCATCCTGGCGGTAATCGCGAAGATCAAGGCGGCGAGAACGTGAGCCCGTTGAGACGGGGACCTTGGCCCAATTGAGGGGGGGGTGAGGCGGCTGCTTGCGTCAGTGGCGTTTGCGTTCGGTCCGAATAGGACGTGCCTGCACCGGAACATCGTCCGATTGACGACCAGCCATTCGGAGCAGTACAATTAGGTCACCGTGTTCGCGGCTCGACGACGCATGTAGCGTCTCGCCGATCTAACCCAGCCCCTCCATATGAATCCACATGAAGCGGTCGACGTCAGCCCCCTCGCCGAGGCCGTCGACTTCCGCTGTCCGTTCTTCGCCACCCGTGACGCCATTCAAGTCGCGGACCTGGGCGAAGGCGACCGCAATCTCGCCGGTGGTGCATCGCGGGTGCTCGAAGTGCTCACCGACGCGAAGAACGCCCTCCTCCTCGACCTGAACCTCCCCGAACGCCCCGACACCGTACCCTTCCGCACTACGACGCTCCCGGTACCGGTCGACATGGTGCTCACGATCACCTGGGAAGAAGAACTTCCCGTACGCGTCGATCTCGACGTCGCCCGCCCTACTCATTCGTAATCCCCACTACCTATGTCGTCGCCTCTCCCGGAGCGCCTCCGAAGTTCGCTCCCAACCATGTCCATCCTCGAAGATGTGCTTGCCCTCGTCCCCGGTGCCAAGACCGAGCGCGGTCTCATCGATTTCGAAAAGCTGAGCCTTGCGCTTGGCGACCACATCGAGCCTGAGCGTGAGCGCTTCGCCATGACCTGGCCCGGAAAGGCAGCGGCCGCGAAGATCGCGCACACCTCAAGCCACGGCACGCTCCGCCCAATGCGGAGCGAGTCCGTCTCGTTCGATGACGCTGAGCATGTCATCATCGAAGGGGACAACCTCGAAGTGCTGAAGCTCCTCCAGCGCTCGTACAACGCGCGCGTGAAGGTCATCTACATCGACCCGCCATACAACACCGGGCACGACTTCGTGTACGAGGATGACTTCCGCGATCCGCTTGCGTCCTACCTCGCCGCGACCGGCCAGGTCGGTGAGAACGGGGAACGGCTCGCCTCGAATCCGGAGACGGACGGACGCTACCACTCCCGGTGGCTGTCCATGATGCTGCCGCGCCTAGCACTCGCTCGAAACCTCCTCCGGCAAGACGGCGTCATCTTTATCTCCATCGACGACATCGAAGTGGCGAACCTCCGGAAGCTCTGCGACGAGGTCTTCGGCGAGGAGAACTTCCTTGCCCAGCTCGTTCACCAGCGTGCGAAGGGCGGAGGGCAGGCGAAACAAGTAGTGCGTGGTCATGACTACGTCCTCGTGTACGCGCGCGACGCTGACTTCGTGCAGCCGCTGCGCCGCGACAAGGTGATTCAGGGGCGCACGGTTACACAGGGCGACGTCGAGTACCTTGTTGACGACGATGTGGTGCGCAAGACCTTCGGTAAGTACGACCGTAGCGACGGAGACCGACGCTGCGACTACGAGGATCTCGTCAAATACAAGGGCGCAGCGAAAAAGGCGCAGGTGGACGCGAAGCTCGCGAGTGGAGAGTGGTTTCTCGAAGAGCTTCCAACGGGAAATCATCGCATCTGTCGCTTGATCCCACTCTCGGAAGCTTCCTCAAAGCTATACTCAATCATCAAGGCGCTCTCGGAGGAAGGTCGTGAGGACCTCGATGCGCTCGGGCTTGGCGAGGCATTTCAGTACTCGAAGTCCACCGACCTCGTGGTGCAGCTCATACGTTCCGTGGGGGTCGACGTGGACAACGACACTATTGTCCTCGACTTCTTCGCCGGCTCTGGCACGACTGCCGAGGCCGTGCTGCGCCTCAACGTGGCAGACCAAGGCCGCCGTCGCGTCATCCTCGTCCAACTCCCCGAACCCACGGGCAGAAAAGACTACCCAACCATCGCGGACATCACGCGCGAGCGTGTTCGACGTGTCATCGCCCGAGAGCAGCTCCACGCGGGCTTCCGCGCCTTCCGCCTCGACAGCTCGAACGTCCGCCCGTGGGATGCGGACCGCGCTGCCAGCCCCGAAGGCCTCGCCGAGCAGCTCGAACTCCACGTTGAACCCATCCTCCCAGACCGTACGGACGAGGACATCCTGTTCGAGATCCTCCAACGGAGCGGCATCGCGCTCGCAGAGAGCATCGAAGTCCGCTCCGTGGAAGGTGAGACAGTGCACGTAGCGGGCGACGTCATGGTCTGCCTCAGCCGACGCCTGACCTTGCAGCTGATCCGTACCATCGCAGCTCTGAAGCCCGCCCGCGTAGTCGTGCTCGACGCCGGCTTCCGCGGCGACGACGCACTCAAAGCCAATGCGGTCGAGACCATGCGCAGCCAAGGCGTACTCAGCTTCAAGTCGCTCTAGGCCTATGAAGCTCCAGTTCGACCCCAACCAAGACTTCCAGCTCGAGGCCGTGTCCGCGATCACGGACCTGCTCGACGGTGAGCCACTTGGCGCGCCCGACTTCGCCGTACTCCGCTCTCGGGCGGACTCGGGCCTCCTCGGCGCAAGCCTCGGTGTCCTTGAAGCGGCATGCAACCGTCCACTCACGGACCTCGAACGAGTCTCCTCCAACCTCGCGCGCGTGCAGCGCCGCAACGGCCTCGCGGACTCCGAACCGCTACACACGTGGTCAGTTGTTGACCCGATGCTCGGGCACTCCCGTGACTGCCCGCAGGTCTCAGTTGAGATGGAGACCGGCACCGGCAAGACGTACGTGTACCTGCGCACGATTCACGAGCTCGCGCGCCGCTACGGGTACCG
>JADMJS010000700.1 GCA_018780435.1 Myxococcales bacterium | reverse complement strand
AATCAGCGCCCTCCTAGGGGCTCGAAGGATTAGCGGTGCCGTCGGGATTCCACCCAACCTCGTAATCACTCGGGAAGGGTTCGGGCTCGAAGCGCTCGTCCCACACCTCGGCGGCAAGACCGAGGATGGCGCGCGCGGCCCGAGTGCCGGGCCGGGCCTCCGACGTCATCAGCGTCGAATCGAATGCGACGGCCCGATAGCGGTCACGGCCGAGCGTGACGACCCACGCGGCCGCCTCGAAGCTCGTCTCGTCCGAGCAGTCCTCGGGCAAGCGGGCGCGCCATGGGTCGCCGGTTAGTCGGGTCGCGAGATCACGTTGATACGCGTGGAACGCGGCGAGCTGGCTGGCGGGTAGCGCCTCGAGGTGCGGGCGCAGGAGGTCGGCGACGCCGCGCGCCTCCTCGATGAGCTGCCAGAACCAGGTCGGCGGCTCCAGAATGGGCGGCAGCAGCACCAGAGCGACCTCGATGAGTGCGTCAGCGTCGATGACGTCCCGCTCGAGGGCGATCCGGACGACGGCGGCGGCGTGCGTCGCGGCGAGGCCGGGGAGTCGGCGATGCACGTGGTAGGCGTCGAGCCCCTCGGTGGCCGCGAGGTGGGCCTCCGCGAGGTCCTGAACAGCCATGGCGAGGACGGGGTCGGCGTCGTCGTCGAGGAGCGCGTCGTCACAGTGGTCTCTCGCGACGTCGACGAGGCGGCGGAGCGCCGTGAGGTCGCGACCGGCGCGCGGTAATGCCAACAGAAGCTCCGAGACGACGCCGGTCGGATCGGGGAGCCACTGCGCGGCCCACGCCGCGAGCCGGGCATCGCGTTCACTGGGCCATCGGGTTGAATCCAGCCGTTCGGAACCGTGCGGGTGAACGATCGAGTCCGGGGACAGCAGGCGTTCCAAGCGGGCGACATCGTCCTCTCGGACGAGGCCCTCGCTCACGAGCACCTCGAAGAGGCCGGGCGGGCGGCGATCGGCGCCGCTCTCGCCTCGCAGCTCAGCCGGCCAGCGAATCTCGCCGGGGGCCTCACCGACCATCAGCGTCAGGTCACCGAACGCGGCGACGTGCGCCGTCGGTCCCCGTGCGACACGTCGGCTGTGCCCACCGCCACACTGGTAGGCGTCGAGCGAGCCTGCCCCATCGCCGTCCAAGGTCACGGCGAGCGCCCACCCGTCGAGCGCCGTCGTCAGGGCCGACCACATGGCCGGGTCTGCCGTCCCACGGAGGAGCGAGAAGGTGGCGGGACGGTCCTCAGTGGAGCCGTCGAGGAGCCGCCAGTCGTCCGGGGGCGACATTCGGCGGAGGACCGAGCGCGCCACGGCGGGGTCCACCGCGATCGCACCTAACCAGACGGGGACGCGCGGCCGTCGCGGAGCTCCGAGTGGCGGTGTCGAGCGGACCAGCCAGGTCTCGACCTGGGCCACGCCAAAGCCGGTGGTCACATCGGACACCGAAAACCCAAGGGAGTCGCTCAGTTGGTTGAGTGCCGTCGCGGCCTCTTGGGTGGTCATGTAGTCGTCAGCGCCGATCGAGGCGCCGAGGAACGCACCCACGACCCGCGGCCGCGGAGCCGTCTCAAGCCCGACGCACCACGTCCCAAAGGCCTCGGACCACCGACGTACGTGTTCATGGCCAAAGGTGGCCGCGAGGCGCCCGCGGCGGATGAGGACCGTGTTCGGCGGCGAGAAACCGAGCGCCTCGGTCTCGCAGAAGGTCAACGCCTCGACCTCCGGGTCGTGGTTCAGGAGGCACTTCGCCCAGTGAGCGGCCTCGGCCACGGTCTCGTGGACCGCACGCTCGAGCACGACGCCTCCTGCGTTCTCGATGAGTAGACGCGAGACTGCGCTGGCCCGTACTCCCGTGAAAACGCACGAGAAGTCGTCGCGGACCGGCCCGACGTCGGGCCTGAGGACCAGCGACCACACACCCGTCAGCACCGATTCACCGTCGGCGAAGAACGCGCCCGGTTCCGGCCGAACGACGAACTCGAACATGGCCAGCGCCTCGTGCGCCGTTGGGGGTCGGCCCAGGTCGCGGACGTAGATGTTGTCGAGATCGCGAATGGCACTCGCCCACTCGTCGGCGATGGACGTGCCGGATGTGGGCTCGAACGCGATCGAGGCGGCCTCACCGGTCAAGACCACGGCCGCAGTCTTGGGCCATATCGCCCTCTCGCGCAGGGCGGCCACGAGCGCGCTCAACGCGTCGTGCACCGTCGGGTACGGCTGACCATTCTGGCGGCGGTCGTCCAAAATCCGCCGCCAGGCACGGGTCCAGCGGTCAGCCGGGGCGTCCCCGAGGACGAGATCACGATGATTCCAATAGCCCATGGCGGCGCACCCTATCAGAGCCCAACCCGGGATGTGCCCTGGGACAGTGGCCCATGGGTCGAAAGGCTGGCAGGATGGCGTGATGACCGTGGAGCGAATCGTCCTGCTGGCCGTCGCGGTGATGAGCGCCTTCACCTTCTTGGTCTTTGCCTGGGACAAACGAGCCGCTCGTCGCAAGGGGCGACGGGTACCGGAGCGCACGCTCCTCCTTCTGGCCGCTGCGCTGGGGAGCCCTGGGGCCTTCTTGGCGCAGGATCTCCTGAGGCACAAGACGCGCAAAGAGCCCTTCCGGACGCGCTTCTGGCTGATCGCGGGCGTGCAGATCCTGATGCTTCTGGCGTGGGGGCTCTGGGGTCGGCGCGGGTCCGGACTCTAGCGCGGTCGCTGGAGTGCCGGCCCTGGTCAGGGCGTCGGCATCGCGTCCACCGCGGGTGTGTCCCCCGGGCCAAGCAGCCGCACACGGCAGCCTCGTAGACCACTTCCGCCACCACCGCAGGCATGCGCCTCGCAGTAGTGAGAGGGGCTCACGTCGCTCCCATTCGGGCCGTGGATCGTCCACGCGTAGCTCGAAAAGAGTAGAGGACGCGGGACACGTCCCGGGAGCTGCGTCCCGTACTGGAGGGTCGCTTGGACTTGCCCCAGAACCACGAGGCGAAGCGTGTCGATCCGGCGCTCGTCAGCAAGATCGTGGATGAGGAGGGCGACGTAGCCCGAATGGTCTCCTTGGCCCTCGCCCGTCACCTCGACCGTGAGCGATGCGCCATCGGCCGTGACGCGCGTATCCACGACCGGCGTAGCGAGGCCGCTGACGTGAAGCGTGACGAGCGTGTAGAGGTGTTCTGAGGCGCAAGCGCCGCCGAGCTGGTCGAGGAACAGCCGCCCGAGATCGCTCTTGCTGACGGCGACTTGCGACTCTTGCGCGTAGACGTCGCCGTCCCGCCAATGGACGACGGCGCCCTGGGGGAGCTCGGGCGCGAAACCGAGCCCATGCGAGTGGACGAGCTGCTCCCACGCGAAGTCCGGCTCGAGGCGAGCGGTCGGCCACGGCGCGATGTCGGCCAGGTAGTCGAGCAGCGCCTGCTCGTTCTTGACGTGGACTGGGTGCATGGAGCCAAGGCGGGCACCGAAGGCGTGCCTCCGCGTATCCACGGCGAAGTCCGATTGGCGAATGACAGCAGGGAGGCCGATCGTCGGCGTCAAGGCCAGGAGCAAGGCGCCCACGCGCTTCCAAAGAGGGAGGCCGGTGCGAGCGGCGAAGGCGGCCGCGCCTCTCCCCACCAGCAAGGGCCAGACCGCTATCCCCATGGCCGCATAGCTCTGTTTCTCGTAGTCGATGGACACGAGCAGCATCAAGGTCAGCTCGAGCGGGGCGACCGCGAGGAGGATCGCGAGGCGCTCGCGCCACGACGCGACCATCAACCCCAACGCGGCGAGCGCGACGAGGAGCACGCCAAAACACCGCGCGTGCCAAATCGGGAGCGTGAACATCACGGGCGCCGGGTCACCCGGTCCCCGAAGCGGCGGCCACCCGAGGTTGAGTGGGTGGAACTCGAACTCGATGCCCAGAATCGACTGGGGGACGCGGGCCTCGAGGAAGGGTGGGTGGAACCACGGGTTCTCGTAGACCCACGCGTTGAAGACAATCCAGGGCAGAAAAGCGAGCCCGAGCCCGATGAAGAGGGGGAGCATGCGCCTGCCCGCCGCGAGCCAGGCGAGCCCGGGTATCATCACCCAGATCTCTGGCCGAACCGACGCCGCCATCGCGAAGATGATCCCCGAGATGACGAGGGGGGCTCGATCGGGCGGCCTGAGCTCGTTTCCTTCCCTCTCGCCCGATGCGGCCGGGGAGTTCAGTGCCCACGCGAGCCCCGACGAAAGGAGCGCGAGCGCGAGCAAGTTCTCGTTCACCACGAAGAGCGCGAGCCCCAGAGCGCCCACCGTGAGCCCGATCGCGAGTGGGAGGACGCCCAGGTCCGAGCGAAGCCGGGTTCTCAGGAGCGCCGAGAAGGACAACAGAATCAGCAGCGTTATCGCGAAGTTGACACCTACGATGGAGCCCGAGGCGAGGAAGAGGAGACCGTGACCCATCATGGCCATCGAGCCGGGCCGCTGGTGGCCGAGGATTGGGGCCAGGCCGAACCCGGAGGAGACGTCTCGCTGGTGCTCGTGACCGACCCACCGTTGCAGCGTCGGGTCAAAGACGCTGAAGGAAGCCCGGTGGCCGTTGTCGACGACGTGCTGAGACGACTCGTAGATGCACGGTGCGTAGAGCTTCGAGGACTCCACGGGTTGGACCGGGGTCAACAGCGCAAGCAGCGCCGCCGCGACGACGAGACAAACCAGGAGGACGCGCCCGCGTTTCGGAAACCACGGGAGGTCGCGCCCTCTCGCGAGCCACAGCGCGAGGGCGGTCAAGGTGGTCGCGACGACGGCCGCGACTGAGTAAGTGAGGCCACTCCCCGTGGCGACGACCACGAACACGGCCAGCGGCAGCTCCGTCGCGAGACCCAGCCCGAGGGCACGCGCGAGGTGATCGACTGCATGGCCGTCTCGCGCTGTCCCTGGCGAGAAGACACGCGCCAGCGCGAGGCCCGGAAGGAGCCACGTGAGGAGCAGAGCAGCAAGCCAAAGAGACCACATCGAGGGGATTCCGAGACTCACTCAAAGCGCCGCTGACTGCAACTCCAGGGTGCCCGTGAACGTCGGTGGCGCCGATGTCCTCCGCGTGGAGCCTAGCCCGACCCGCTGCCCATGCCCGCGACAGCCGCATGCAGCCGACCGGAGTGGACTTGGAGCGAGACAGCCGAGAGAATCGTTCGCGGACCTGCCCTGACCGCGCCGTGCCTCGAACCGGCGTGAGCAGCGCGACGTCGAACTCCCAGTCTCGCCGAGTGCACTTTGACGACGACCGAACCCCCTGAAGCGCCGAAGGTCGTGGTCCGACCAACGTCTCGCGCCGAGCGTTGGCGTCGCGTCGCACTCGTAGTCCTGAGCCCGCTCCTCATGCTGACGGTGTTCGAGTACGTCCTTTGGGTCTTCGACATCGCCGCTCCGGTGCCGCCACCTCCTGCGTCGGCGCCGAAGTTCGGCGTCTACGAACCGATTCGAATCAGCGAGAAGATGACGGCGAGCACGCTGCCGCGGATCGTCTGCCTCGGCGAATCGACGGTCGCCGGTTCACCATTCGAACAACGAATGAATATGTGCACGGTAATGGCAGAAGCCCTCGGACCGGGCGTCAAGCTGATAAACCTCGCGAGCTCAGCGCAGGACTCGAACGACATCCTGGTTCATGCGAAGGCGGCCTGCGCCCACCCACAGACCTTCGTTTATGCCTACTTCGGCCACAACGAGTTCCTGCACCTCGATCGCTACGCCGGAATTGAACCCCCAAAGCCTCTCAAGGACACGGCGAGGTTCCTATCGCAGTTCCGCTTCTTCCGATTGATCGGGTCCTGGGTGGCGAGGGAGCCCTCGCAGGTGGCATTCGACGTCCCCTCGATGACCGATGCCGAAGTCTACGAACGATTTGAAGCCAACTACCGAGAAGTCCTCGACGTCTGCCGGGATCGGAAGTTGGTCATCTCCAAGGTCATCTCGAACCCCGATCTCGGATTTCGGAGCGACGGCATGACCTTGCGCCAGTCGTTCCTTGCACATGGGGACTTCGCGACCGTCCCCATGACGACGAGCTGTCGCCACTGCTTTCGGGCGGGCCCACGCGTCAACGAGTTCATCGAGGCGCTCGCGGCCGAACACGCTGGTCCGAACTTGCTCATGGTCGATCCAACCCACCTTCAGGTGCGCGGTGAGGGGTTCGAGGCCTTCTGGGACCACTGCCATCCGAAGCCGGACGTACACGTGGCGATGGCCCGACAGGTCATCGACGCAGTCGTCGCCGCCGGCTGGACCGCCCCACCGCGGGAGACCTTCACTCACCACCTCACCGAGAAAGAGATCGCGCTCGCGACGGAGGACCGCGCAGTCTACAACCTGCGCTACGACCCGCTCGCCGCCGCGAAGCTGATGGACGGGTTGAGCGAGCCTCACGAGTTCCCGGTGCAGCTCGGCCTGGCTCGAGCCGTTGCGGGCTACATCACGGGCGACGCGTCACGCCTAGAGCGAGGCGTGGTCTATGCGCTGACGATGCTGCAGGTGGGTGCCCGCCGGCAGGCGATTGAGTCGTGCCTCGCGGCTCGCCAGAGCAGCCGTGACGGTTGGAACAACGTCTGCCTCAACTGGCTCCCCGGCTCACTCGTCGCCGGTGACGAGAAGGCCGAGTTCGTGGCGCGTGCACGGACGATCGTAGCGGGCGTACCCGGCGTCGACGCAACCATCAGCGCGCTCTTGTTACGGCTGATCGAAGAGTCGCTGTGACGGTTCACCGAGGGCCAGCATGAGACTCCCTCGACCGGACCTTGGTACGAGAGCAACGACCCCGGTCCGTCGAAGCGGTGGGGCGACTAGTGATGCGATGCATCGTGCTGGTCGATGACGAACTCTACCCGCCGGTTCCGCCAGTTCCAGGCCGGGCCCTTCTTGCGAACCTCGAGGCGCTCGACCCCGTAGCCCTTGGCCGTCAGGCGGTCCGGCGCGACGCCGAGCGACACGAGCGCGTCCCTCACTGACTTCGCGCGGACCTCCGATAGGCGGAGGTTGTAGGTCTCGTCGCCGTCCCAGCTCGCGTGGCCCTGAACCTCGAGATGGCGGATCTCCGGATTGGTTTCGAGGACATACGCGACCTGCTTCAGCATCTCCATGTATGCCGCCGGGATTTCGGCGGCGTCCCACTCAAAGCGGACGAGCGCCTCGTCGAGGACCTCGATTCGGCCTCGCTCGCGGTTGAGCGCGACGAGGTCCTTGTCGGGGCAGCCATCGCGATCGGCGGAGCCGTTGTGACTCTCCTTCTCCGTCGGACATTGGTCGTCGATGTCGGCGACGCCGTCGTGATCATCATCGCGATCGGGGCAGCCGTCGTCGTCCTCGAATCCGTCGTCGTCCTCGCGTTCGTTGGGACAGCGATCGTCACGGTCGAGGACGCCGTCGTCGTCGTTGTCGGGGTCCGGGCAGCCGTCGTGATCGAGGTAGCCGTCGTGATCCTCCGGCTCGTCGGGGCATTCGTCGAGCTCGTTCTCGAGTCGGTCGCCGTCGCGGTCCGTGAGCGGCGGTGGCGCCGTCTCTTCGACCACCGGCGCGGACCAGCCGACTGTGACGAAGGAGCGAACCGTCGGTGTACCTGCGCCCGGCAACATCCCCGCACCGGCGCCGAGTGCGACGTCGAGGTGGTTCCAGAAGCGCCAGCCCACCGAGAGCGCGCCTTCGAGGTTCGCCTCCGAGAGCGCGGCGAAGGGAGACGCGGCCCGGGTCGCGCCGAACACTCGGAGGCCGACGTGACCACGATCGGCCGCGAACCCGACGTCACCCGCGACAGCAAAGCTGAGCTGATCGTCGCGCTCGTAGCCGAGGAGCGACGCCGACGGCTCCACGGCATAGCCGAGCGAGCCCGTGAGGCGCAGGGGCCCGAGGACGCCCCCGAGCACGACGGAAAAATCTCCAGCGAAGCCATCTGAGCCGGTGAGGGCGGTCGGATCGCCCGTGGGCGAACGGAGCGCGATGACCAGCGCGAGCTGCAATGGCGAGCCCAGCGGTGGCGCGATCTTTACCCACGTCGTGAGGTCGCCGAGTCCGGGCGCCGCGCCGGTGCCGTCCGCGCCAGTGCCCGAGTCTCCGAGCCACGTCGGCAGATCGAGCCCAACGTCGACCCAGGTCCACACGCCGACCGCCAGATGGACGCCCAGCCCCACGCGGTCGCCCACGACGCGCTCGGCGACGCCGTCGTCTTTGACGGTGACGAAGGGATCCCGGAGGTACTCGGTGCTGAATCCGGCGCTGTATCCCCACAGCCCGAGAGTCGACGCGTGGTGGCCCCCGAGGACGCCCGTACCCGGCGCAGTGAGCCTCAACGTGGTCCCATCGAAGCCCTGCGCTGCAGCGCGACCACTCGCGAGGACGCCCGCCGCGGCGAGCATCGCGAGGAGCTGGCGAGCGACTACGCGCGCTAGCCGGTGTGGTCCACGGCGACGCGAAAGGAAGAGGCACAGCAACGCCGCCATCACGGCGAAGGCGGCCCCAGGGTGCCCTGCACCATCGGCGGAACACATCACGCCGCCTTGGAGGCGACCGCGCTCTTTGCCTTCGACTACGTTCGCCTCGACCGACGACGCCACGTCATCGCCTGGATCGACGTCGTCCGACGGCTCCCCGACATCGTCCTCCTCGGGAACCACCTCCAGCCTCGGGATGGGCACGAGCAAGCGGTCGACCAGCACCCCTGGGGGCGTGGGCTTCGGGAGGTAGATTCCCTCCCCGTCGATGAGCCCATCGTCGCCACCGTCCGTGTCGTCCGGGGGCGACGTAGTGTCGTCCGGGGGCGACGTAGTGTCGTCCGCGGGCGACGTGGTGTCGTCCGAGGGCGACGTGCTGTCGGGTTCGTCGGTGTCGGGGCTTTCAACTTCGCCAACGTCCGGGACGTCCGTACCCGCGTCAGGCAGTGCGTCCGGCGCTTCGGGAGGCAGGTCGTCCACGGGGTCGAGGTAGTTCGCGATGCCGTCGTCGTCGCGGTCGCCGGCCCCTTCGTCCACGTCCCAAAGGCCGTCGTCATCGGCGTCGGTGTCGAGATGATTCGGCGTGCCATCCTGGTCGGCGTCGGGGTCGGGGGCGCCGTCGAGATCGGCGTCCCCAAGCCGCTCCACGACGTCGTCAATCCCGTCGCCATCACTGTCGAGGTCCCGCGTATCCGGCTCGCCGTCGTCATCGGTGTCCTTGGGTATGGTCCACAGTAGCGCGTCGCCGGCCTCGGAGACGTCGGGCAGCCCGTCGCCGTCGCTGTCGGGGTCGCGGGCATCCGGGGTGCCATCGCCGTCGGTGTCACGGGGCGCGCATGCGTCGCCGACCTCGTCGCCGTCCGCGATGCTGTCCCCGTCGGTGTCCGGATCGATGGGGCTCGCTTCGGCCGGGCCGACCGCGCCGTCGCGATTGCAGTCCTCGACGCCGTCGTGGAGACCGTCGCCGTCGGTATCCTCACTCGCGGGGTTCGTGAGCGACGCCGGATCGAGGTCGCTAGCGCCGCCGAGCTCGAGCGCATCCCCGAGCCCGTCGCCGTCCGAATCAGCAGCCATCGGGTTTGTCGACCAGACCGCCTCGGCGGCGTTGTCGAGGCCGTCGCCGTCCGGATCGTCCGTAGACGCGCCGTCGAGGCCACCAAACCAGAGCTGCTCCCAGCCGTCATCGAGCCCGTCGCTGTCCGTGTCGACGACGGGTGCGGCGGCGCCCGACACCCGGACGATGGCCGAGCTCAAGAGCATGACGAGCGCTGGGTAGCGCCCCGAGGCTCGCCAGCCTTGTCCCTTCCAGCCCGTCGCCGTCGTTTCCCGCATCGAACCCCTCGGACCGGCCTCGCCTGTAGAGCGGCCCACCCGGCGAAACGGGCCCGTTCCCTGGGGCCTTAAGGGCGTTGTTGCGGTTGACAGGATGGGCGACGGTGGGCAACCTACGGGCGCTTTGCGGGACGCAGAGCCACGCGCACGTAGCTCAGCTGGATAGAGCGTTGCCCTCCGAAGGCAAAGGTCACAGGTTCGACTCCTGTCGCGCGCACTGAAGAGAGCCCCGGGAAACCGGGGCTCTCGTCGTTTAAGGGCTCGTCACGGCCAACGCGCGCTTTACCTCGTCAGCCCAGACCAGGTAGCCCCTCGCGGAGAGGTGCAGAAAGTCCACCATCAGCTCGGGATTTGCGGCGGTCTGTTTCGAGCGCGCGTTCGCGAAGGCTGGGCGCAAGTCGAGGAACTGGGCCCCGATCCGGGGCGCGAGGGCGGCGAGACCGTCGTTCAGCGGGGTCAACGTCGCCACGACGTCGTCTCGACCGTTCGGCTCCAGAACGTTGACGGGCAAGACGCTCTGAACGACGAGCCGCGCCGCCGGCAGCTCCTGGCGCAACGTCGTGAGTAAGCGCTCGTAATCACCGAGGATCTCCCCCAACGGACGGCGCCTCAGCAGGTCGTTCACGCCGAGGAGCACGAAGACCGCCGACGGGCGGCGGCGAGTCACCTCCGATACGCGGCCCAACGCGCCGGCGACGGTGTCTCCAGAGATCCCTCGGTTGAGGACGCGCCAGTCCGGGAGGAGCTCCGACCAGGGCCCGTCGGCGGTGATGGAGTCGCCGAACATGACGAGATCCGTCGGGACAGCGGGCAGGAGCTCGTGCAACGCGGCCCGGTCGGCGTATCGGCGGTCGGGGCCGGGCGCATCGCCGCGGAGGCGTGACCAGAGGTAAGCGACGCCGCCGCGGTCCCAGGACCACACGATTGGAATGGCGACGAGGGCGAGGTTCAGGAGCAGCGAGGCGACTAGGCCGATGACGAGCGCACGTCGGCTCATGCGGGCCGGGCCAACTGGCGCGACCACCCGTCCTTGAGGCCGTTCAGCGGCTTCTCGACGATTCGGAACGAGAGCTCGGACACGGCGAAGGTCGTCAGGACGGCGAGCACCGCGTTGATCGCGGTCGGCGAGTCACCGGGCGAGAGGCCGAACACGTGGAAGATCGGCATGTGATACAGGTAGATCCCGTAGCTGATGAGCCCGATCCGAGGCAGCGCTCCCGCCGACATCAGGCGCCCGGGGAGCGAGGTCTCCGGGAGCGCGAGCACCATCATGAACACGGCGGTCGAGGCGAAGGTGGCTCCCACGAGTCGTGCGACCGGCCATGCGGCGGGCGGCAGGTGTCCCTTCGAGAGCAGCGCTGGCACCGCCACGAATAGCAGGGCGGCTGCGAGGCTCCAGAGGCGCCGCGGCCGCACGCGGAGCCAGCTTTCGTGGACCGCACATAGCCCCCCGAGCGCGAGCGAGAGCATTCGGGTCGCCGTGACGCGGACCATGATCTCACCCGCTTCGGCGGGCGGGTACACGAGCGCTAGCCCGATGGCCGTGAGGAGCGCGGCCGGGATCGCCACGAACGCCACGAGCCGCCCGGCGATGGCCCGGGGTGCGAGCCCGACCAGTAGCGGCCAGAACAGGTAGAACTGCTCCTCGACTGCCAGCGACCACGTGTGCGTCAGGGGATAGCCCGTGTAAACGTGGTTCGAGACGTAGAGCGCGGCGGGCCAGATGAGCGCGCCCGTGCCGAGCGCGGCGAGGACAGCCAGCAGCAGGTAATAGATAGGGAAGATGCGCACGAAGCGCCTCACCCAGAAGACCCGGAGCGGCACCCCCTTCTCGCGGTTCACCAGCAGGATGCGGGTGATCAGGAACCCGCTGAGAACGAAGAAGAAATCGACCCCGAAATAGCCAGGATCGAACAGCGATCGCGCCTTATTTAGGACGCCCGGCAGGATCGCCATCGGGAGATGAAACCAAAGCACGAGGAGCACGGCGATGGCGCGAAGGCCGTCGAGGGTGCG
>JADMJS010000084.1 GCA_018780435.1 Myxococcales bacterium | reverse complement strand
TGAAGGCCCAGGGCCTCGCGCTCGCCCCCGCCGTCCCGGACGCGCTCGTGGTCGAACTGCTGGCCGCAGCGGCGGGGGCGCTCGCGGTGGCGGCGTGAGGGCGCTGTCCGACAGGGTTACCGATTCGACGAACGTGTCGGGTTCGCTGGCGAAGTTGACTACGAGACTTCAGGCTGCGCTAGTCGTCCAGTGACGAGCGCGTCGCCCTTGGCAGCGAACCTCGGTGAGGGATCTGCCCACCTCGGCGCAACTCCATCCGGAAGAGCGGGTACGCCAATCGCAATCGAGGCGGCGCAGGCGACGATGGGTATGATGTCGAGCCGGGGGCCGAAGGTATGGCTGTTAGGCGGCGAGCTGCTGCGGAGGGCTATAGCTGTCAGCGTCCCAGTAGAAGGCGTTCACTGCTGGGACATCGAACACCGGTTCGGTGTGCCGCGGCGTTGGTGCGTACGATTGGGACGGAGCTCGGTCGCAGGAACGTTGCAGAGCGTCGGTGGCCAGCTTGACCAACGACGACTTCACACCTTCACGGGAAGTGTCGTCGAGGTGAAGCGTCTGATTGAAGGCGACCGCGCTGACGTGGATCGTGTTCCGCATCGATAGGATTAGTTCTCCGACGAGGTCTTCGAGAGGGGCACGCATGCCGTGCCGGCTGATCAGCTCTCCGACCTGACGCGAGAGTGTTTGCGGCATGCGCGACAACACCTGGCCGATGAACGGGTCGGCCTTTGCTGCTGGTGGGAGGGAGAGCTTCCCAGCAAGGGTGAGCCATCGCACGCCACCCACATCCGCCGCAATGAAGCTGGCTATCGGCCACGAGACGGCGTCTGGATCGGTCAGATCCTCGCGGTAGCTGATGATGGCTTCGTGGTAGTGGATGTCCATGGATGCAGCTCCGGTCAGAGGTATTGGGCTACGAGCTGGCGAACCAGAGGACGACGTCGAACGAGTCCGTTGATAATCTTCTGGCCCTCCTCGTGAGCGAGGTGCGTCCCCGGGATCCGTTCGACCAACTGACGGATCCTCTCAGCATCGTACTCCTCTATGCGACGCAAGGTTGCATCGAGTTGAGCAGCGCCGATGTGCGGCAGCAGGCGTGCCGGGAAGTTCATCACTCCGAGTGACTCCCACCCACCCTGATCCCAAAGGCCGCCCCAACCGAGCGCCATTGCGTAGTCGAGGAAGACCCAACTGTTGAGGGCTGGCTCTCGATCCATCCCGAACGCGATGTTGCTTGGGTGATCGTTGTGGTCCGTCTGGCAGACCCAGTTGTTGAAGGCGACTACCTTCGCGACCGCTTCGGCGAGCCCCTTGCGCATCGCGATGCCAAACTCGTGGTCACCATTGAGATCGTCCTTGATTTGCCCCCAATGGTACTGCCAAGTGTGCTTGACCAACGACAGCGCTACGTGAGGCTCATGCTGACGTGGCGCATCGCGCCTAGTGGTAAGCACAACGGGCGGGACAGAGACGCCGAGGTCGAATGCGAGGTCGGAGGCGATCTTCTCCCGTGCAGCGCGAGCGTTCCCAGGGTTCGAATCGAGCACCGTCGGCTTGAGGTAAACGCGGCGAGTGGGAAGGGAAGCCAGGACGACCATGAATCCGCGATCCACCCCCGACGGCGAATTCGTCTCGGCTCGAACGAACGCATGCTCTTCGAACGCGACGGCACGCCACGCTCGCGCGATGGATTCGTTCGTCACGGGTCTCGTTGTCGCCATGGTTAGCTCGGAGCTTGGCACCCACGCACCCGACGCGTCAAAGAAGTTCGACGGGGCACGGTGCGGTACGCCAGATTGGCTCGGCCGAAGCGCCGTTCGGCGACATCCTGCCAAGCCGTGCGATCACATCAGGACAATCACGCCTAACGAGCCGGTCGAGACGCCCGGCGCCACCGGCGCCCTTCTGTCCTCGCCCAGACGGAGTAGTGCTGACAGAAATGCTCGGAGTCCCAGACGGAGTAGTGCTGACAGAAATGCTCGGAGTCCCAGTGCCAGGGAGGAGGTACAGTTCCTTTTGGTGAGTCCGCGCTTTTGACCTTGATGAAGGTGACTCGGGTTCTGTGCTGGAGCGAAGGACCAGGCCACATACACTCGACATGGCCGCGCGTTAGAACCGGTGCCACTTACTACCTATCTGAAACGTGGTGCGATGGAAGTGCCCGGCGCGTCGAATGAACGAGGCGCCGGGCGTACCCACCCCTATCCCTG
>JADMJS010000299.1 GCA_018780435.1 Myxococcales bacterium | reverse complement strand
GGTACCTGGGATTGACCCCGGCGCAGTATGGGTCCATCATCCTCGCCGTGCTCGGAGGTTGGATTCTTTGGCAGCGGCGTTCACGAGAGCAATCCCCAGTCTGATCGGTGTCGTGAGCGCCTCGCTCCTGAGCGCGGGTTGTCCGAGGAAGATCACGGAGCGCGTCATCGAGACCGTTCAGGCGCCTTGTGCGCCGAGCGGGCCGATCGCGGCTCCCGCCCCTTCTATCGACGCCCTCACGGTCGCCGCCATCCTGACCACCCCCGAAGGCCGCAAAGCGGTCATCGTCGCGCCGGGTTACGCCGCGCTCGTCGGCGAGAAGGACGCGATCGGTGCCGAAGGGGGCACCGTGACCAACGTGCTCGGCGACGGCATCACCTTGCAGACACGGGACGGTAAGAGCCGTCGGCTCTCCGTCTCGACCGAGCTCGGCGCCGCACCCGCTCCGAATCCGGGTCAAGATCCGGTGGCGCCTGCGCCCGCGGATGCCGCCGGCAGCGCGGAGCTCGAGCTCTGGCGTGAAGCCGTGCTCGGCGGGGTGAACAAGGGCTTCGGCGTCCCCTACGAAGCGGTACTCACCATCGCGCTGGCCGTCACGGGCAGCGAGTCACCCGACGTCCTCACGGCGCAACGCAGCCTCGAGTGGGCGACCGACGTCTCGCTCGCGGCGGTTCGCTACGAGCGAATTACGATACGGCAAGGTCGGCTCCTCCTCGAGGGGTCGGCGCCGACGGAGGCGCTCGCGACCGCGCTCAAGACGCGGCTCGAATCGTCGAACCCGGTCGTCCAGGGCGTGCGTGCCGCCCCGGTTCCCCCGCGTACCGACGGTCAAGTCGGCTTCTCGTTCACGGTCGAGACCCCGCTCCTCGCCGCTGACGACATCGCCCGCGTCGGTGCGGCCGACGGCCCCGTCGTGAAATCGGCGCGCCTCGAACCCCACTTCGGCGACATCGCCCCAAACTCGGCGCTCGGCGGCTTCGAAGACGAAGCGCGGGCCGCGGGGACCGGCGCTGGCTTCAAGACCTTCGAGGTTCAGAAGTCGACGGGGACGGTCGAAGAGGGCCTCCTCGGCTACGCGTCATTCCAAGTGACCGCCACGGGTAGCCTCGGGACGATCGTGGACTTTCTCCGCACGGTGAAGCCGCCCCAAGGCAAGCTCGGTGGTCGTCCGGTCGTGGTCGACCCGCTGGTCGTGACGGGCGAGCAGGTGCAGATGACGGTGCTCGTCCCGTACATCGTAGGCAAGGCCGACTCGCGCTCGCCCGCGCCTGACGCGAAGATCCTGCCGAAGCTCCTCAATCAGCGCTGGTCGGCGGCTGTGGCCGTCCCGACCACGTTGCTCCGCGATCCCTTCAAGAAGTAGTTTGAGCCGGCGCGAGAGCGCCGTCAGCCCTTGTCGCCGCCCGGCTTGTAGAGTCCTGCCCAATCGGCCCCGAGCAACCCAGCGTCGAAGGTGCGCCTGTCCACCGGCGTCAGCGCCCGCTCTTGCTCGGGCGTCAGTAACGCCGTGTGCGGCGTGCGGTCGAGCACCTGCGCGAGCGTCTCCATGGCATCCGTCGACGTGCGCCACTGGATACGTTCGTAGCGACGCAAGTCGATGAGCCGCGAGTACTCGCGCAGCGTCTTCTCGCCGTCGAGGTTGTAGTAGAAGTCGAAGTAGGACAGCACCAGCTCGCGGAGCCCGCGAAAGAGCGGCTCCCGAGAGCGCAACATCACGACGTTCGACTTCGAGAGCGCGCCGTAGAACCGCCCCTGGCGGTAGATCGCGAGGACGTGGTCGTCGTCACGGACGGCGCGGAGATCGAGGATGAGGGGCGCGTGCCCGAGCCGCTCGAGCGCCGCCGCCGCGAAGACGGCGCCGTCGAAGCAGTGGGCCAGCCGATCTCGGACGACGTCGCGAGGACATCGGTAGACCGGCTCGGTGCTGTAAGGCACCGCATCGAGGAAGTTCTGGATGTCGGCAGGCGACCGGAGGGTCTCGAGGAGCGACGACTCGTCGTCGTTCGGCCACATCGCGGTCGGGGCTGCCATGGGGGAGAGGTGCTTGGAGGAGAGGCGGACGGGTCAGACGGGACGCCGAGGCGTCCCGTCCGAGCCGGATTACCCGCCCTTCGCAGCGCGCTTGGCCGCCTTGAGGGGGTTGAGCATCTTGCCGCCCTGCTTGGCCGCTTCGGCCTGGGCAGCGGCGATGCGCTTGTCCACCTTCGCGTCGGTCATCTTCTTGGCCTCGACGATCATGACGAGACCGCCGGTGGGGCCCGGGACCGCGCCCTTGACGAACACGAGGCCACGCGTCTCATCGACGTCGACGACCTGAAGGCTCTGGGTGGTCTGACGGCAGTTGCCCATCTGACCCGGGCGACCGCGACCGAGGGGGACGCGACCCGGGAAGATCGAGCCCATACCGCCGGTACCGGGGTGGCGGTAGTACTCGTGCGCACCGTGGCCCGCGTCGTGGCCGTGGAAGCCGTGACGCTTCACGACGCCGGCGAAGCCGCGGCCCTTGGTGGTGCCGATGATGTCGATGAAGTAACCCTGACGGAGACCATCGACGGTGATGACCTTGCCCGTCTCGTACTTCTTCACGTCGTCCGCGGACACGCGGAACTCGCGAAGGATGCGATGCGGGGCGATCTTCCGCTTTTGGTACTCACCGAGGCGCGGCTTCGTGACCTTACGCTCCGGGACGGCGTCGAAGGCGACCTGAACGGCGTTGTAGCCGTCCTTGCCTTCGGTGGTCTTCGTGCGAATGACCGTGCAGGGGCCGCACTTGATGACGGTGACGGGGATCGATTCGTCGTCGGGGCCGAAGCGCTGCGTCATGCCGAGCTTCGTGCCAATGATCGTATGAGACATGGTACGAGAAGTCCTTTGGGGACGAGGAGATAACTCCCCTCAGTCCGCGTTAGCTGACGCGCGAGTAGAACTCGACGACGAGTTGCGGCTCGAAGGTGAACGGGACCGTCGAGACGGTCGGGTTCTCCTTCACAGTGGCCTTCTTGCCCTCTTGGTCGATCTCAAGCCAGTTGGGGCGGAGGCCCCACGACGGCTCGAAGCACTCGGTGAGCGCTGCGAGGTCGCGGCTCTTGGTCTTGGGCTCGACCACCATGCCGACCTTCGTGCGGTACGAAGGGGTGTGGACCTTCTTGCCGTCGACGAGGAAGTGGCCATGCGTCACGAGCTGGCGAGCGGCCGGCATCGTCGGCGCGAAGCCGGCGCGGAAGACGACGTTGTCGAGGCGGCGCTCGAGGAGCTCGATGAGCTTGTCGCCCATGGCCATCTTGCTGCGGCGCGCGTCCCGGACGTAGCGGCGCATCTGCCCTTCGCAGAGACCGTAGTGAAGCGCGAGCTTCTGCTTCTCCTTCAGACGAATCCCGTACTCGGACTCCTTGCGACGGGCGGTCTGCCCGTGTTCGCCCGGAGGATGGGGACGGCGTTCTTGGGATTTCCGGGTGAGACCCGGGAGGTCGACGCCGAGCGCGCGGAGGCACTTGACGCGAGGACCGCGGTAACGAGCCATGGATTGTTCCTGCTTTGCACGTCAGTGGGCGTCACGATGAGCGGCCCGACTGGCGAGATGACTGCGCGACGCACTCCACGGGGCGAGACCGAAGCCGGCGACCACGTGGGCGTGCACCAGAGGCCCGCCAACCGAGACGGAGCCCTGCCCTTCGGGCGCACAGACCCTCGGGGACGCGGGAGTCAACGGGAAGACGAGGTAATTGTCAAGGCCAAAATCGCCATTTGGGCCGGGATGATTCGGCGTTCGCAGCGTCAATCCGGGACAACCCACGTGGGCGACCGCGGGCTCACCAGCACCCCGATCCGATTGCCCGTTACGAGCCGCATCCCATCGCGTGGACCGAGCGGCCAGGCCAGCGTGACCTCATAAGGCGCCCGGCCATCGGCTTCGACGCGAAGCGTGAGCCGGACGACGACATGGGTCTTGTCGACGACCTCGCCGGTGTGCTCGCACGCGACCACGACGGCCTGAGCGCGCACGCCGTGTCGCTCGAGCCAGCGGCGCCGTAGCTCCCGACGTAGGAAGCGGCCGCCAACGATACTGAAGCAGAGCCCCATCGGGACGACGATCGGCTCGATGGTGAGGCCGCCTACGGTGCGGTCCCAGTAGACCAGGAGCTGCACGAGCCCGAGGCCGAGTAGGAGGAGGCCAAGGCCGGTGAAGACCGAGCCGAGCACGAGCTGGGTGGTTCGAGCGCGATCGGGGATCGGCGGGAGCGGCGACGATTGCATGCGCCCGAACTACTTGTCTTCCACGGGGCCTGCGAGCGGCGCCTTCACGACGAACGCCGCACTCCGAAGCGTGTAGGGCGACTCCGGCGCGATGAGCCCGCGGAACTCGAAGGCATAGGTCCCCTCGAGCACCGGACTCGTCGATGGAACCGGACGCGCCGTCGGGAAGCGGAAGGTCCACCGGAAGCGCCGCTTCACCGGGCTCACGGCGTCCCCGTAAGCCGGAGTCACGGCGAGCGCGGTCTCGAACTCGTAGCCGTCCGTCCCGATAGGTCTCCCGTTCTTTCGAAGCACCGGGGTCCACTCCTCGCCGTCCTTCTGGACCAGCGTCACATCCGGCGCGAGCAGCCATGGATCACCACCGTCGATAGCCACCTCCACGATGTCGCCACGCGTGACGTCGGCGGGTGGCTCGACGGCCACCGCGGCGGCGTCGGCCTCGTCGACGGCCCATGGCGCTGCCGAGTAGACCTTCGGCTCACGGGGTGGGAGCAGATCGGCCTCGGCGGCCTTGCCCGAGATGACGTGCGCGGCCCACGCCGTGGTGCGCGCGTGTAGGTACTCGCCCTGCTTCGGGCCCCAGAGGCTCCCGCTCGCTTCATAACCGCCGTGGAACCAGTCCTCCTCCGAGAGGCTGTAGCCGATGTAGTCCTGCGCGTAGCCGACGAGGTGGACCTGCGCCGGAGCGAGCCCGTTCTGCTCGGCGACGTCCTTGACCATGCGCGTCCCGAGCTCGGTCACCGGCTCGCCCGGCGTCGTGAGCATCCACGACTCGCCCACGCGGACCACGCCGACGATCGTGTCCATCGGGGCCGGCGAGGCCTTGTCGAAAGGCACGCAGCCCGACACGAGCGCATAGTCAGGAGGCGGCTCCCCCTCGCCGAAACACGCGGCTTCGATACCACCGCCGCAGTAGACGGCGCCGTACTCCCAGGCGAACTCGCCCTCGCCGTAGCCCATCTTGTCGAGCCCGAGCGGGATCCGCGTCATGGCGGCGTCGAGCACGATCTCGTCCTTCATCTCGAGCGCGGCGATCCCCTTCACCACGACGTCAGCCGCGCGGTTACCGGCCTCTTCGAGCTTGTTATAGTCCCCCGGGATCGCCGCCTCCGTAGGCACGTCGACCGTCCGCGGCCGCATGTCGCCCGACCAGGAGTTGAAGAAGAGCGCCGTGACCGGCGAGTCGAACTGTTCCTCGATCTTGAGCTCGGCGGCGCCATGAAAGTCCCGCGTGAGCGTGCCCGAGTCGCTCCCGACCACGGTCCCGTGCACGGCGTAGAACGAGAGCACGGCCTTCGTCTTGCCCGACTTCACGTCGTCGAAGCGGAACACCGGCAGCCGCCCGTCGAGCAGCTCCGGGTTCTGGCAGCGACGATCCGTGTGCAGATCGTCCGTCTCGAGCACCGTGTGGCCCCAGCGTGCGGGTGCGAGATCGGCGACCGCCGCGAGGACCGCGTCGGCCATCCCGTCCACCATACGAATGTAGAACTCGGGAAAGAACGAGTCGGTGATCGCGGCCCAGAGCTCGATGTCGACGAGACGCCCCGGGCCCGAGTGCGTGTGCGTCGCCGCCATCACGAGCCCGTCCGCGAGATCCGGCCCCCCACGCTCGATGACCCGCTTCACGACCGACTGCCGCGCCTCCTGAGTGACGCCGACGAGGTCGAGGCGCAAGAAGACCACGGTCTCGTCACCGGCCTGCAGTGCGATCGCGTGGAAGCTCGGGTGCGTGTAGATCCGGGTCGATGCCGCGTAGGCGTCCGCATAACGGCTCTTCTCGCCACTGCCGCCAAAGTTGAGTTGCCCGAAGCCAGCCGTCCCAATGCCGACCGGCACGGGCATCTTGACCCGCCCGACGCCCACCGACAGCGGCGCCGGCTCCTTCGGAGGCTCGGCCACGTCCGCGACGTCGTCGTCGCCCGCGACGTCCTCCGCCGCCGGGACATCGACCGTAAGGGCGTCGGGGACCGGGACGACGTCGTCGCCATCGATAGGAACCGCGTCATCGGCCGCGTCATCGGCCGCGTCATCGGCCGCGTCGACAACGGCCGTATCGAGGAACGACGCGCTCGCCGCATCGTCACCACAGCCAGGCGTCGAGAGCGCCAGCGAGAGTCCAAAGGTCAGAGCCGACGACACGCGGGAGAACAGCAGGGTCTTCATGGCCGTCGATTCTAGCCATGCACGCGGTGGGGCGCACCCAAAAGTCGGATCCGAAACGTAAGGGCAGGACGACTTTTGCGGGCGGGCCAGCCGAGCGGTATGGTTCCGGCCGCACCGCGTCGAAGCGCCCGCCTTTCGCGGCCTCGTCGCCGCTTGCCACTAGCCCGGACGCCCCTGGGGGACCATGGACCGCAGCACCCGCTTCTTTCTCGACTCCTACGAGCTCAGCGACGGCGCCATCGCGCGCGCGTTCGACTCGGCGCTCTCCTCCAAAGTCGACTACGCCGACCTCTACTTCGAGCACACGGCCTTCGAGTCCGTCTCGCTCGAAGAGCGAATGGTGAAGAAGGCCAACGCCTCGCTCTCGCAAGGCGTCGGCGTTCGCGCGGTGGCGGGCGACAAGACCGGCTACGCCCACTCGAACGAGATCACGGTCCCGCAGCTCGAAGCCGCCGCCAAGGCCGCTCGTGTCATCGCGGCCGGGGGCTCCCCATCGGCCTCGGTGGCACTCTCGCCCCGCGCCCCGGCCCGGGACCTCTACGCCGTCCCACACCCGGCCATCGAGGTCCCCCTCGCTCGCCGCGCCGCGCTGCTCCGCGAAGCCGACGACCTCGCCCGCTCCATCGATCCCCGAATCGTCGACGTGCAGGTCAGCTTCGCCACGGAGCTGAAGACGGTCGCCATCGCGACCTCAGACGGCACCCTCGTCGGCGACCGGCGCCCGCTTTGCCGCTTCCAGGTGACGTGTATCGCCATGGAGAACGGCGACCGACAAGTCGGCTCCTCGGGCGGCGGCGGCCGTGTGCCCTTCGAGTGGTTCTTGGACCCCATGGACGGTGGCAGCAGCGACGCCCGCTTTCAGTGGCACGTCCGCGAAGCCGCCCGCCAGGCGCTGCTCCTCCTTCGCGCCCGCCCCGCGCCGGCCGGCACTTTCACCGTCGTCCTCGGACCGGGCTGGCCCGGGATCCTGCTGCACGAGGCCATCGGTCACGGCCTCGAGGGCGACTTCAACCGCAAGGGCACCTCGGCCTTCGCGTCCCTTCTCGGCAAGCCAGTGGCGAGCCCGCTCTGCACGATCGTCGACGATGGCACCATCGCCGACCGTCGCGGCAGCCTCAACGTCGACGACGAAGGCACGCCGACGCAGCGGACGACGCTGATTCAGGACGGCATCCTCGTCGGCTACATGCAGGACCGTCAGAACGCCCGCCTCATGGGCGTCGCGCCCACCGGAAACGGCCGTCGGGAGAGCTTCCAGCACATCCCGATGCCGCGCATGACCAACACCTTCATGCTCGCCGGGCAGTCGGATCCCACGGACATCATGAAGTCGGTCGACCGCGGCATCTACGCCGTCAGCTTCGGCGGGGGGCAAGTCGACATCACGAACGGCAAGTTCGTCTTCTCGATGTCCGAGGCCTACCTCATCGAGAACGGCGAGATCACCGCGCCGCTCAAGGGCGCGACCCTCATCGGCAACGGCCCGGACGTGCTCACGAAAGTGAGCGCCGTCGGCAGCGACCTCATGCTCGACAAAGGTGTCGGCACCTGCGGCAAAGAAGGGCAGAGCGTCCCCGTCGGCGTCGGTCTTCCCACCATCCGCGTCGACGGCCTCACCGTCGGCGGCACCGCACGCTGAGTCCTCGCGCACTCGCCCTGCCCCCTCCCTCACGGACTCGAGAGCAGCCCCATGAACACCATCCCAGAAAACGCGTCCCTCCTAGAGGCCGTCGTGAGCCGCGCCGAAACCAGAGGCGCCTCCGCCGCTGACGCAGTCGCCGTCGACGTCGTCGAAGGCAGCGTCCGAGTCCGCCTCGGCGACGTCGAAGAGCTCACACGTTCCCGAGAACGCCAGCTCGGCCTGCGCGTCTTCGTCGGAAAACGTCAGGCGATCAGCGCCACGAGTGACCTGCGCCCCGAAGCCCTCGATGACTTCATCGACCGCGTGGTCGCCATGGCGCGCCTCACGGCCGAAGACCCGCACGCCGGCCTCCCCGAGCCGGCCCTCACCGGCGCGTCCCACGTCGCCGCCGCGGGCCTCGCCGATCCGGAGGCGGAGCGCTTCGACATGGAGCGAGCCGTCGATTGGTGCCGGGCAGCCGAATCGGCCGCGATGGCGGACCCGCGCATCAAGAACAGCGAAGGGGGCAGCTTCGGCTTCTCGCACGCGAGCCGCGCTTATTGCGCGAGTGGCGGGGTCGCCGGGAGCTACAGCACCTCGAGCTTCTCCGGCTCGGTCGTCCCCATCGCCGAACAGAACGGCACCATGGAGCGCGACTACTGGTGGACCTCGCGGCGCTTCCTGGACCAGCTCGACAGCCCCGAGGCCGTGGGCCAGAAGGCGCTCGCACGCACGCTGCGCCGCCTCGACGCCCGCCGCCTCCCGACCGGCGAGCGCCCGGTGGTGTTCGACCCCCTGACCGCCGGCTCGCTGCTCCGTTACCTTGCCAGCGCCGTCAATGGCTACAGCATCTACCGGGGCGCCAGCTTCCTCCGGGGCAAGCTCGGGGAGCTCATCGCGTCGCCGCTCGTGACGGTCGTCGACGACGCCACCCTCCCGGGCGCCCTCGGATCGCGCCCCTACGACGCCGAAGGCCTCGCGTCGCGCCGCACCGCCATCGTGAGCGCAGGCCGGCTCGAGACGTGGCTGCTCGACACCTACGCCGCCCGCAAGCTGGGAATGGCGTCCACCGGCAGCGCCGTCCGGAGCGTCGCTGACGCCCCGACGGTCGGCACGTCGAACTTGCACCTCCTCGCCGGCACCACCGATCCGGCCGCGCTCCTCGACGGCATCGCCGACGGCTTCTACGTCACCGAGCTCATCGGCTTCGGCGTGAACGTCACCACCGGCGACTTCAGCCAAGGCGCGGCCGGCCTCCGCATCAAGGACGGCAAGCTCGACCACGCCGTGAACGAAGTCACCATCGCCGGCAATCTCCTGACCATGCTCGGGGACGTCGAAGCCGTCGGTAACGACCTCGACACTAGCCGAACGCTCAGCGCGCCGTCGCTCCGCTTGCGATCGATGATGGTGGCCGGCGAGTGATCCGCGCTGTCGTTCGTGCGCGCCTCTTGCTCGCGGCGCTGGTACTCAGCGCCCTCGCCCATCCAGGCTGTCCGAGCGCCGAAGCGCGCCTCGCGTTGCGTCAATGTCAGTTCTCGGTGCACGACATCCGCATCCGCGGCTACGGCGCGCTCGCCGTCGAGCTCGAGGTGGACCTCACCATCCACAATCCGAACGACATCGACGTCATCGTCGATCAACTCGACTACACGCTGTACTTGAACGGGCGAAAGTTCGCGATCGGCGAGACGACCCGCGACGTCACCATCCCACGCGGCCGCGACGGGATCCTCCCGATCACCATGCGGCTCAATGTCGTCGATCTCGGGCTCATCGCCCCCACCCTCATTCGGGGCCAGGGCCGGGTCCTCGACGTCAAAGCCACGTACTACGTGGCGGTCCCTTGGGGCCGCTACCCGTATCCTATCGAGCTCCGTCACCGGTTCTGAGACGGCGCGCAACCGACGCCCACGCTCCGGCTACGGTGCGACGCGCCGAGGTCGCACGAGAGAGGGCCCGTCGTCGCCGCGCGCCTCAATGACCGAACTTTGACACACCCTCCGGCAATGTTCAGGAGCGGTGGGCCGTTGACCCCGCCGTAACGCGCTCTCGCCGAGCGGGGTGCCCGTCGGGCCCCGCCTTGACGACGACACTCGGAGCGCGTTCCATGCGGCGCGAAACGCCGCGTCTCTCAGTGTGCGATCCTGGACGCCTCGCCGACGTCCGGGTGCCGTGTCTCCAGCGACCACCTCGGAGGTCTCCATGTCCAAGCGTCATTCGCCCCTCTTGAACCGTCTCGTCCGAGCCGGTGTCACCGTCGGCCTCGCCGCGTCACTCGCTACGCCCGGCTGCAAGAAGGATACGCCTGCGCCCGCGGCGACGGCCGTCCCCGCCACCCCTCCCGCACCCGCTCCGGCCGCTCCGGTCGCCCCGACCGCGCCCGCCGATGTCGCCGCCCCACCCGCGCCGCCCGAGGCCGCGCCCGCCCCAGTCGCCCCGGCGGCACCCGAGGCGGCTGACGCAGCCGCTGCTCCCGTGCCGAGCCCGCGCACCCCACTCAGCCCGGCCACCCTCGAACGCCGCACCGGCAAAGTGGCCGCGACCGTCATCGACGCCGCCACCCTCGCGCCGAAAGGCCGCCAAGCCACAGGCGGCGCCGTCTACCTGAGCGTGCCAGCCGATCGCTACGTGGACGGCGATCCCGGCGACCTCACCGGCCGCCTCACCGTCCTCGGCGACCGGGCGGGCGTTGCGGTCCTGACACGTCCCACCGACCCGGGCAGCTCTTCCTGGCAGATCCTCGTGCGACTCACCGGCGACACGCTCCCCGAGAAGGTCGAGCTCGACGTCGCCGTCGGACCCGCCCGGTCGCGATGGAACGGCTACGTGGCCTGGAAACGCGGCACCATCGCACTCGGGACCATCAGCGACGCCCCGGAGGACAAGGGGCTGGAGAAGGCCTTCCACGAGGCTCTCGCGACCTCGCTCGAAAGCCAAAATAACCCCTTCTATGCGTTCGCAGCGTCGCGGCTGCGTGCCATGGCCAGCGGCGACAAGGCGGCGACAGGGGGCGACTTCGGCGGTCAGGCCGCCCGCTCGGACCTCGGGGACACCATGGCGCTCTACACGGGCCTCACCTCCATCGAAGAGTCGTTGCAGGCCGATCGCGGGCTCCGCCTCCGCGGCGAAGCGGCCGAGAAGCGGACCCTCGCGCTCGACACGATCACGCCCGTCACCGCCGCCGCACACGATTGGCCGAAGCTCCTCGAAGGAAGGACGCCGGTCATCGAGCCGCTCGCGCGCGTCGTGCCCGCGGACAAGCTCTACATGCACTTCCACGACCTGCGCATGGCCGTTCGCTTCGGCCGGGAAGTCGACGAGTGGCTCACGCCGGTGCTCCCGATCATGGAGTGGCGCGCGGGTCCGACCCACCTTGTCGAACAGCTCCAGACCCAGCTCATGATCGAGCGAACGGCGCTCTCCGAAGCACTCGGCAATCTCGCGGCCGACGGGGTCGCGTTCGTGGTCGGCGATCCCTTCATTCGTGAAGGCACCGATGTCTCGGTCGTCTTCAAGGTCAAGGACCAGACGCTCCTGAATACGTCGCTCGCCGTCTACGAAGCCAAGGCCCGCTCCGAGTTCGGCGCCGAGCTGAAGGACGAGGCCTACGAGGTCCGGGGCAAGAAGGTACGCCACGTGTACACGGCTGACCGAGTGGTGGACCAACACCGAATCGAGCTCGGTGACGTGCTAATCGTCTCGAACTCGAAGGCCGCCATCGAGCGCTTCGCCGCTATCGCGGACGGTGCCGAGAAGCCGCTCGCCGACAGCGGCGACTTCCAGTTCATGCGCGCCCGCTATC
>JADMJS010000016.1 GCA_018780435.1 Myxococcales bacterium | reverse complement strand
ATGGTCATGCCGGCGAGGGCGCCGGGCTCGAGCCCGGTGTCGAGCTCGTTCAGCAGCTCGCCCTTGAGGTCGAACGCGTAGATGCGGCCCGTGCTGGGGTCGGAGACGTAGAGTGCGCCCTGGTGCAGGATGAGGCCGGAGGGAACGGCGACGCGGCCCGGCGGGACGATCTCGAGGAGGTCGGCACCCTCGTACTCGCGGCTCTCGACCATCGCTTCGTAGGCCGGGAGCTTCTGTCCGGGTTTGGCCGTGCTGGGATCGAGCCGGAGGACCCGGGCGTTGCCGGTGTCGGCGATGTAGACGAAGCCCGTGGCGGCGTCGTAGGCGAGGTGGCTCGGGACGTCTTCGACGCGCTTCACTTGACCGGTGATGAAGCGTTGCAGCGTACCGTCCGAGTGGTCCTCGTGGCCTGGACCGTGGTCCTCGGCGAAGTCGTAGCGCTCGACAGCGCCGACTTGGCCATTGAATGTCCAGTAGACGTTATTGACCTCATGCTCGATGCCCATACAGAAGGGAGTCAGGTGGAGCATGTCCATGTGGGAGCCGTTCAGGCCGAGACCAGGATCCTGAGCGAATATCTCAGGATCGGCCGACCAGAGCGTGGGGCCCATGAAGTCGGCCATGTCGTCCTCGTAGTTGCCGGTTCGGGCTTCACCGCACGTGGCGAAGAAGTCCCCCTCACCGAAGGAGAGCCCCGTCGGGCGGCGCATGAAGTGCCACGCGTTGATGTCCTTCATGATCTTGCCCTTCGGGTTCTCGGTCGCGGCGCCCGTGATGATCGCCACCGATCCCTCGAGCTCCTGGCAGCCCGCTTGCGTGGCGTTGAACTCCTCGCACGCCTCGTCGGTCGGGAACTCGCGAAGCGCGACCCAGAGCTCGTCGCGCACCGGATGGAAGTCGAGCGACGTGCCCTGGTAGGCGCGCGGGGGCTCGTAGACGACGGGCATGGTGACCGACGTGCCCGGCCCCCAGCCGATGGCGCTGCCCGGCGGCGGCGTGACGCACTTGCCGGCGTCCGAATCACAGAAGGGCTTCGTGGCGTCGTCGCACTCGGCGTGATTGGCGCACTCAGCGGCGGTCCCATCCGTCGCATCGACGCCTTCGATACCATCGACGGCGTCGACGCTGTCAGTCCCGTCCGACGCGTCAGCGGCGTCCGACCCGTCCGAGCCGTCCGTCCCCGAATCGTCCTTCGGAGACGACGAATCGGAGCCCGTAGATGACTGGACGTCCGACTTGCTGCCGCCCCCAGAGCTACTGGCACAGCCCACGACAACGCTCCCGGATAGAAGTGCTCCGGTGAGACAAGCGGACATGCCGCGGACGAGGGGACGATGGCGAAGGGACATGCGGGAGCTCCAAGGCACCGAGACTTGCCGGTGGCTGCGGTAGAGGTCGTGCGAAGGTCAACGCAAGCGTTGGCGCGGGGAGGTTAGCCGAGAACGCGACGCGATTCCTCTGAAACTTGATGCGTACCCACGACGAGTGCTCCGAGCCCCGCAGATGACTGAACATATTTTCAGTCTTCTTGTTGCGCTCGGCGTCGGGCACGTTTAGCCTTCAGGCCACGCGCACGAAGGAGGCGAAGCAGATCGTCATGGCTAAGCTCCCCACTTCCCCAGTGATTCCCCATTTTGGCCCCGGTCTCTTCGCCTTCTTCGTGGCTCTTCGGGGCAACAACTCGCGCGAGTGGTTCCAGGCGAACAAAGCTTGGTACGAGCGCGATGTGCGCGATCCCATGCTGAGCTTCATCAGCGACTTCGCGCCGCGCCTTCGAGAGCTCGCCCCCGAGTATGTGGCCGATCCCCGTCCCGTGGGCGGCTCGATGTTCCGGCTGCATCGCGACACGCGCTTCTCGAAAGACAAGACCCCATACAAGCTCGCCGTCGCAGCCCACTTTCGGCACGCCAGCGGGAAGGACGTGCACGCCCCGGGCTTCTACCTCCACCTCGGCCCCGACGAGGTCGTCGCGGGCGCCGGTCTGTGGCAACCCCCACCACCGTCGCTGCGAGCCGTGCGCACTGCCATCTCCGAGCGACCCGCCCAGTGGACGGCAGCGACCTCCGGCCTCACGCTGTGGTCCGGCGACGCGACCCACGGCGCGAGCCCCATCCTGAAGCGTGTCCCGGCCGGCTTCGACCCGGCGCACCCTTGCGAAGCCGACTTGCGTCGTAAGGACTTCGTCGTCATGGAGCCCTTGTCCGAGGCCGACGCCATCGCCCCCGACTTCCTGGATCGCTACGTCGCGATTCTGCGAAAGACGCTCCCTCTGAACCAGTTTCTACTAAAGGCGGTCTCTTGACAGTCGTTCCGAGAAGTTGCGCAGAAACGTCGGCACCTCGGCGCGAAAGGCGATAAGCTGCGCGCGCCTTTGGAGGCCCCCATGCGCTGCTGTCCTGCCCCCCGCTCCTCTCTCGCGCTCTCCTCCTCGCTCTACTCCGCCCTCGCTGTCGCGCTCTTCGGCTGCGGCGGGCCCGCGACGGGCTCACCCAACAGCCCGCCGGCCGAGGGCATTACGCCCGTCGCCGAGACCGACTCGACGGGGATGGTCCAGCCGATGCTGCCGGCGTACCCGTTGCCGGGCGAGCGCGGCGGCGACAAGGCAGACCAATACTCGGACTACAAAGACGCGAACCCCAGCGTGTACGGGATCACGTCTGCGCCCAAGACCCCGATGCGGGCCGTGGCTCAGTACGACGAACACGAGTCCCTGCTCCTCACGTGGACCGGCAACTTCCCCGACGTTTACGCCGCGATAGTGAAGGCCTCCAAGCCGGTCATTGACATCTACATCGTTCACAACGGCAGCAGCATGAAGACGAGCTTCACGCAGGCGATGAACGCCTACGGGGTGAGCACGACCGGCCTGAACTTCCTGAACCTGCCGAACGACTCCATCTGGATGCGCGACTACGGCCCTCTATCGGCTCGCGCTCCGGACGGCACGGTGGCGCTCATCGACCCGCGTTACTACGACCAGCGGGTCTACGACGACGCCATCCCGACCAAGCTCGCGCCGACCTTCGGCATCAACACCTTCCGCCAGCCCTTGAAGTGGGAAGGCGGGACCTTCATGGCCGACGGCCGCGGCAACTGCTTCCACTCTCAAGGCGTCTACTGGTACGGCGGCACGTCGGAGGCCAAGGTCCAACAGTACCTGCGCGACTACCTCGGTTGCGAGACCACGACCGTGCTCTACCCCCTCGAGGACGAAGGCACGACCCACTCCGACATGTTCGCGAAGCTGCTCCCGGGCAACAAAGTGCTGCTCGGGGACTACACAACGGCACAGGACCCCCAGAACGCCGCCATCCTCGACGCCAACGCCCAGATCCTCGAAGCGGCGACCATGAACGACGGCAGCAAGCTCGAGGTCATTCGCATCCCGATGCCGTCGAACTCCAACCGACAGGTCTGGCGAACATACACGAACTCACTCTTCGTCAATGGTGTGAACCTCATTCCGGTTTACACCGACAACACAACCTACGAGAGCCAGGCGCTCGCGATCTGGAAGAGCGCGATGCCCGATTGGCAGCACGTCCCCATCAACTCCACCGAGCTCATCACGTGGTCCGGCGCGATCCACTGCATCACCATGACCGTCCCGAAGGGCAAGTTCGAGAAGTCTGAGCCCGCACCACAGAACCTCTGCGGCGGCGACTTCACGTGTTTCCCCACGGCCACGGGCGCCGAGACCTGCAGCCTCGTCTTCGAGGGGTGCTGCAATGGCGACAACGTGACGCTGTGCGGCGACAGCGGCCCGGAGACGATCGCATGTGGCGGCAATGGCTGCGGCTACAGCGGTGCCACGATGGCTTATGGCTGCGGCGGCTCGGGTGCCGGTCCGGCCAACGCCCCTCAAGTCTGTGGCGCGGCCTGCGTCCCGAGCTGTGAGGGGAAAGCCTGCGGGCCCAACGGGTGTGGCGGCTCCTGCGGCAACTGCGCGGAAGGGTTCTCGTGCAACGGCGGCCAGTGTAAGGCGCCCGACGATCCGTGCGGCGGCATCGAGTACGAGGGCTGCTGCGACGGCAAGACCCTGAAGTGGTGTGAACAAGGTCAGGTTCAGACCCAGTCCTGCCAGCAGGTGTGCGGCTGGAACAGCGGTCAGGGCTTCTACGACTGCGGTTGGAACGGCAGCGATCCGTCGGGCTCCTTCACCAAGGCGTGCCCGACGTTGTGTCAGCCGAATTGCACCGGCAAGACCTGCGGCGAAGACGGCTGCGGCGGTTCGTGTGGCACGTGTGGGGCCGGCAAGACCTGCAGCGCCTCCGGCACGTGCGCCTCGTCGTGCACCCCGGCGTGTGCTGGCAAGCAGTGTGGCAACGACGGCTGCGGTGGCACGTGCGGGACCTGTGGCGCCGGCAAGACCTGCAACGCAGCGGGCACGTGTATTTCAAGCTGCACCCCGAGCTGTGCGGGCAAGAACTGCGGCGCCGACGGCTGCGGCGGCTCCTGCGGGACCTGCGCTTCCGGTCAGGCCTGCACCGCAGCCGGGCAGTGCGCCGCTGCAGGTTGCGGCAGCGTGACGGCGGCCGGGAGCTGCAACGGGACGACGCTGTCGTGGTGTAAAGACGGCGCGCTGAGCACCAAGGACTGTAAGACGCTCGGCAACTTCGAGTGCAAGGCAGTCACCTCTGGCTTCGATTGCGTCCCGGTCGCCGGGTGCGCTCCGGCCTGCACAGGCAAGTCCTGCGGTCCAGACGGGTGCGGTGGCCTCTGCGGCACCTGCGCCGCCGGCTCGACGTGCCAGTCCGGCCAATGCGTGACACAGGACCCGTGCGGCGGGCTGACTTTCACCGGGTGTTGCGACGGGTCGGTACTGAACTGGTGCGAAGCCGGAGCCAAGAAGGCGCAGTCCTGCGGGAACTTCGGCTGTGGCTGGAACTCCCAATCCGCATACTACGACTGTGGTTTCACTGGCGACGGACCGGCTGACTCGCCGAAAGCGTGCGGCGGGACCGCCTGTACCCCGAGCTGCGCCGGCAAAGTCTGCGGGGATGACGGCTGCGGCGGGATCTGCGGCGTCTGCACCGGCGGGACGGTTTGCGCTGAGGGGGAGTGCGTGAACGGGTGTGGCGACGTCAGCTTCGAAGGAGCGTGCAACGGCACGTCTCTCCTCTTCTGCAACGCAGGAGAGCTGCAAGGCGGCGACTGCGCTGGCGTCGAAGGGAGTGGCTGCTGCGGCTTCGATCCGGCCGAGCAGCTCTACAACTGCCTCTCGGCGAGCGCATGCGCGACGTGCGTACCTGAGTGCGACCTCGGTGTCGGCGGGTGCAGCGCCGAATCAACTCACGCGTTTGCCTGCACGGCCGTCGACGGGTGCCCGAAGCGCACCTACCTGTGGTGCCCCCTCGGCTGTGACGCGGTCACCGGCGCCTGTGTCCCCACGTCGTCCTGCACGCCGTCCTGCGCGGGAAAAGCGTGCGGCGGTGACGGCTGCGGCGGGTCCTGCGGCGCTTGCGATTCCGGTCAGAGCTGTAACGCCGCCGGGCAGTGCGTTGTAGGCTGCACAGCCAACTGTGACGGAAAGTCCTGCGGCTCGGACGGCTGCGGCGGCCAGTGCGGCACGTGCGCCGCCGGCGAGGCCTGTCTACAAGACGCGTGCGTCACGTCGAGCTGCAACCCGAAGTGCGACGGGAAGGTTTGCGGCGACAACGGCTGCGGCGGCACCTGTGGGTCCTGCACCGGGACCCTCACGTGCAACAAGAATGGCGAATGTGTCGAGAAGCCCGACGCCTGCACGCCGGACTGCGACGGCAAGGCGTGTGGTCCGGACGGCTGCGACGGTGTATGCGGAATCTGCGGGAAGGCCGATCTGTGCCAGGACGGCGCCTGCGTTCCGAACCCCGTGGCCGAGTGTGGTTCGCTCCCCACCTATGGACTGTGCGAGGGGGACACTCTCCGCTTCTGCTCCGCTACCGGCCCGTCGGAGATCGACTGTGCTGCACAGGGCCTCGCGTGTGTCGCCACCAGCTCGAAGGCGGATTGTGTCACGCCGGGGAGCTGCTTGCCGGATTGTACGGGACGGGCCTGCGGCGACGATGGCTGCGGCGGGTCGTGCGGCGGTTGTTCGAAAGACGACGAGTGCGTCGACGGGACCTGCGTCATCGACGGCTGTGTCCCGGCCTGTGCCGGCAAGAGCTGCGGGCCTGACGGCTGCGGTGGGACCTGCGGGACCTGCGACGACGGCGCGTCGTGCAACGAAGCGGGAGCCTGCAACGGCGCGCCGACGTCCTGCGACGATGGTCAAACCCGGGTGGACGGTGTGTGCACGGACGTGACGGATGGTGTCACCCAGTCCAGCGGCGGCTCGCGCGGCGACTGCACGACAGGCAGAAGCCCATCCACGCAGGGCTTGGGTCCGCTTGCGGTGCTTGGGCTCGCCCTCATGTTGCTGTGGGCAACGCGCCGCCAGGATGGCTGACGCGTGGCGAAGCACCAGCCGGAAGAGGTTCGGCGTCGCCAGATCCTCGACGCCGCGAAGCGCTGCTTCATCCGTCAGGGGCTCGACGCCACGACAATGCGCGACATCGCAAGGGACGCTCAGTTGTCGCTCGGGGGGATCTACTTCCACTTCAGCGCCAAGGCCGACATCTTCAAGGCCATCTGCGACGAGACCTACGGCGCCGTACTGACCAAGTGGCGCTCAGGGGGCCTAGAACCCCTCGAATCGGCTCGAGTCCGGATCGGGCGCATCGCGGACGCCAACCTGGCGCTCCTTGAGTCCGATCCAGACCACTTTCGACTCGCGCTGGTGTTGAACGGCGCGGCTGTCGTCGACGACGGTATGAAGTCGGTCAAACGCGAGCACCACACCGGCTACGTCGGTTTCATCGCCTCGGTGCTCGAGATGGGGGTGACGCGCGGCGAGCTCCGGCCGCACGACGCTCGTGCCGTCGCCGAGGGGATCGTGGCGATCTTCGACGGCCTCTATCTGCGCTGCGCTATCGATGCCGACGTTCACCCGCGCACGACCGTCTTCGCCGCGCTCGACCTCCTCTTGGACGCGCTGGAGAGCCGATGAGTACGACCAACCGTCTCCTGGCTCCGCTACGTGCCCACCCAGTCGTGACGGTCGTGCTCATGGCCATGGTCGGTTGGGCCGTCTGGCGCTACGGCTTCGGCACGGCGCTCATGTACGAGCGCGTCGGTAAGACACCCGCTGCCGGGGTCAAGACACTCATCGTTCTCCATGGCCACGGTGCTCCAGGCGACGATCTCGTACCCCTCGCCAAGGAGCTCTCGGATGACCTCGGTGCCGCTGCCTACGTCATCGTGGGTCCAGAGTCTCATGGTGGCGGTCGGAGCTGGATCCCCGACCTCACGGCACCGACCAAAGACGCATACCTGGCCGAGATTGAACAGCACGTCGCCAAAACGACTCGACAGATATGGGAGGTGGTCGGGAGAGCACGAAAGAATGGTGTCGCTTGCGACGACCTCGTCTTCGTCGGCTTCTCCCTCGGTGGTCGCTTCGCCATCGAGGCCGCGCTACGCTCACCGGCCGACTGCCGGCCTGGCGCGGTCGTCGCGTTCGCACCGGGCGGAGGGCAGGAGATCCCGCTCCCGGCATCGTCCAGCTCGGCGCCCCCACGTGTCCTTGTCACGATGGGGTTCGCGGACGACGTCGTCAGCCCCAAAGCGGCAATGAAGTGGGCTGAGCACCTTCGAGCGGCCGGAGCCGAGGTGCAGTGGCTCGGGGTCGCCGGCGGTCACACCATCACACCCGATGCACGCAAGGCCGCCCTTGCATTTCTTCGCGGCGACGTCGTGGGCACAATTGAGGCCGAAGCCAACTGACGTTCCGACCTCCGTTTGCACCCACATTTGTGGGTGAAATCGACTGACGGGTCGCCCTGCCCGCTCACAATTTGGTCTTAAGGCAGGACGGCACGGGCACGAACTCCTGACTTGGGGCCAGGAGGGCGCGCCGTGAGTATCCTAACCAGTCAGAGCACCGGCTTCACAACGACGGCCGATGGGTCACTTAGTGACGTCGCCAATCGCTACCCCGCGGGCGACGTTCGCCCGCGCGGCGCCGACGTCGACTGGCTGCACACCAGCCCCCCTCGGGGATTCCGCCCTCTTAGCCCGCCCGAGGAACGGGTCAAACGAACGCTCGATATCCTGTGTGCGCTCGGGCTCATGGTGCTCAGCGCCCCAATCGTCATCGCCGCCGCAATTGCGATCAGGCTCACGTCGCCGGGTCCAGTTATCTATACACAGCTACGCACCGGACTGAATCGCCGCCACACTCAACCGGATCGTCGTCAGAACCGCGGAGGTGCGCCCGAAGGCGTCGGGGACCGCCGGAGCCCGCAAAACGCCGACCGTCGGGCGTCGCGGGCCTTCGGGCGGCCGTTCACCATCTATAAGCTGCGATCCATGCGGACCGACGCGGAGCGCGACGGCGCCCAGCTCGCCAAACTCGGTGACGCGCGAGTCACGACGGTGGGCCGCTTCCTGCGACGGACGCGGATCGATGAGCTCCCCCAGCTCTGGAATGTGCTTCGCGGCGATATGTCCATCGTCGGGCCTCGCCCAGAACGACCCGAGTTCATCGGTGAACTCTCGAAGGAAGTGCCGGGGTACCTCGACCGACTCGGTATTCGCCCTGGGCTGACGGGCCTCGCACAAGTCCTCAACGGCTACGACGAAGACCTCGACTCGGTGCGGCGCAAGGTGCACCTCGACCTGCTGTACTTGCAGCACTACAGCCTGACCACCGACATTCGCATCCTGCTGAAGACCGTCGGAGTCGTGCTCAAGGGCTCGGGCGCACGCTGAGGCGGGGCCGGAAGGCACCCACAAGGGCACTCCGGGCCCGTTGACGCCGGCCCATCGACGATGATCCGCTGGGCCCATGAAGCTCCCGCTCTCGATTCTCTGGTCCGTCGGATTCGGCCTCTCCCCGTGCGCTCAGGCCGGGGTGATCCCGCCCGAGCGCAGGAGCTGACGTCGCCACGAGCCACGTCTTCAACTCGACTCTCATCGTCGCTCCTATGGCGGCACCCACTCGTCCACGCCGTTAGGGCGGGTGGATAGGTCGGATGGGACCGAGCCGTCAGGTACAGGCCAAGAATGTGTGTCAGGTCTTCGGGACGTCGGCCCAGAAGTAGCCGCGCAAATCGCCCTCGGCGAATCCCGTGGCTTGATCGGCGGGATAGCGCCGAGCCAGCTCGGCCGCGAGGGCGGGGTCGAGCTCCTTGCCGTGACAAGTCGTGCAGACCGCTTCGAGCCGAATCGGGCGCAGCACCCCGACGGACGCGCCCAGGTCGAAGACGAGGCCATCGGACGGCGTCGCCGACAGGACCGTCTGTTCGGCCCACCACGGCGGCGAGTTGGACGGGTTCCGCAATCGCTGGCTCGTGCGGCCGACCGAGACGTGGCTCTCCTTCTCGATCGTGCGAGCCAGTGACGCGGCCTCCTCCTGACAGACCGCGATGGCGGAGACGGGCCCCCCCGCCGTGATGGCGACCTTTAGCCGAGCGCCAAGAGTCGCTTTCAGCGCCGCGAACGCTGCGTCGGCCAGCTTCACTGCGCCCTGAAGTGCCTCGGGCGCAGAGGCCAGAGGCACGCCCTTCGGCGACGGCGGCTGGCCCGTGTTCGGCGCGGCGGGGGGCGTCGGTGTCTTCTTGCATCCCAGCGCGGACCCCAGGAGGACGAGGGCGAAACAGGCGCGCGAAACGGATCGCGTGAGTACGGAGGTCATCGTCAGAACCCGAGGCTGAGGTAGTGGCGAGTCAAGAAGCGGAGCTCCACACAGCCCTCGGGTGTCTCGGCGGCCGCGAAACGAACGTGCTCAACCCCTTGAAACTCGAGGCCGGTCGAGACCGCGAGCGGCGTCAACATGGCCTCCGGCACTTCGAAGCTGCCGAGGCTGGCGTCGACGGCGCATTCGGTGAAGGTTGGCCCGGCGGCGTGGTGGTTCACGGGGATGAGGGTGTAGGCATGCGTGCCCGCGGCGACCGGCGTCCAGGTGATGGTGACCTTCTCCGGCGCGTCGTAGCTGCCCGCCAGGGAACCGGCGAGCTGCGGGAGCGCGGCCGGGGCCTCCGCAGCGGGAAAGCTGACGACCTGCCCTGGCCAACTGACCTCCAGCCCGAAAGTCTTTCCCTGGAGCGTTATGGCGCCTTCGAGATAACCCAGCTCCGCGTCCGCCGTGAAGGTCTGCGACTCCTCACCGGCCACGAGCCGAAGGGTCGCTGCCTTCAGTCGGAGTGGGAGGGGCGCACACTCGCCGTCGATGCTGCACGTCTCGTCGAGCTCGCACGAATCCTCGCAGATCCCAGTCGGCTTGAACGCGTGGTGACGGCAGGCGTCCGTGGTGAGCGCCGGCTCGCCGTACCAGGGGTTTGGTCGGTCGTTCAGTGTCGCGACGAGGTAGGGGAATGGTGGCTCGTCAGTGACCCCCGAGAGCTCGATGACCCCAATTCGGTCCTTCAGCTCACAACGCGCGCCCGGCGTGGCGATCGTCGTTACCGGCTCGGTGGTATCGCCTGGGTCCGTGGTGTCGGCGGGGCTCGGGACGTCCTCGGGTTCGAGCACGTCGGACGTGTCGGATGGCGCACTCACCTCTGACGTGTCGGCTGGATCACCCACGTCCGACGTGTCGGCGGGCACCGTCACTTCAGCGGGATCGCTCGTATCGTTCGCCCCTCCGGTGTCGGTCTCGCTGGTCGAGCTCGACGAGGTCGAGCACCCCATCGCCGCCAGAAAGGGCCATGCCGTCAACACCATCCATCGCTTCGTCGTCATCGCTCTCGCTCCCGGGCGCCGCCCGCGGCCAAGCCTACCACGCGACGAGGTCGCTGGGTCGGGTCGTTCCGAGTCCGAAATTCGGCGCACGCGCATTCGATTGTTGGGGTAGATGGTCAGCTTCGACAGCCGCCCGTGGGTCACGGCCGGTGGCAACGGCGCGGCGTACACCGATCAGGCGGGCGTCCAGGTCGTCTGGGAGACCAACCCGACGAATGCAGGCCCTGCCGGCGTGCTCACGGACTACGCGAGCGCCGAGCGCGGCGCCAACCTTACGTCACAGCCGCTCCAGACGCAGATCGACGCCTTCCTCGCAGGGACCGAGGCCTTCTGGCCGGGCTTGACGGCCGCCGCGTCACGCCCCGGTGGCCCCGGTCCGGGCATTGCGTGAACACTGGCCATCGAACCCGCGCTCGCTCGGCTCATATACCTGCTACCGCCCCGGCCAGTTCACGACCGCGTGTGGCCTCGAGGGCCAGCTCGCAGGCAACCTCTACTTCGCCGACGAACACGCCGACTCCTTCTACTCGAGGCAGGGCTTCATGGAGGGCGCGTGCCTAAGCGGCGTCGGCGGCCGTGCTCGCGTCGATGACCTGAGTTCCGCACGACGGCGACGGCCGTCAGCGCAGGAGCGTCCGCCGGGAGAAGACGACGAGGGAGGCGGCGCGCATCTCGTGACCCTATCACGGGGCCGGATTGCAGGAAGAGAGCCAGTGACGCTGCCCCCGCCGGGTGCTAGAAGCAAACGATGAAGCAGATCTGGATCACGAAGAAGGGCCCGCCCGAAGTCCTCGCCGTCCGCGAGGCGCCAGACCCAAACGCCAACGCGGGTGAAGTGCGCATACGCGTGCGTGCCGCCGGCATCAACTTCGCTGACCTCGCCGCGCGCCAGGGCGTCTATCCGGATGCGCCGCCCGTGCCGTGCGTCGTCGGATACGAGGTGTCCGGGGTCATCGACCAAGTCGGTGCTGGCGCGACGGGGTTCGCGGAGGGCGACCGGGTCTTCGCGATGCCGAAGTTCGGCGGGTACACGGACACACTCGTCGTGCCCGTGGCGCAAGTCCAACGGATGCCGGCGAAGATGAGCTTCGAGGAGGCCGCCGCCCTCCCGGTGGT
>JADMJS010000270.1 GCA_018780435.1 Myxococcales bacterium | reverse complement strand
CGCGCGTCACCGAACGAGCGCGTCCAACTCGGCTGCTGCGGCTGCGTGGTTCCGAGTGAGCAGCGCGATCGCCTTGGTCGCCGCAGGCGCCGCCTTCGGCCTCCGGAACCGTTACGCGCTGCTCAGGCTCATGAAGCGAGACGGAGTTCGTTGAACGCCCGGCCGCGGTGCCGAGCCTCTCGATCTTGGACGCCGCCAGATCCGGCAGACCATCGCCTCCATCGCGGCCTCGAAGCCCAGGCCGACCCGGTACAGGTCCGGCAGGCGCAGCAACTGGTCACCGTGGACCTCCATCCATTTGGCGCCCACCGCGACGTCCCACCGGGGCTCCTCGCCCTTGAGGTACACCATGTCGAAGCTCAAGTGGACGGTGGCCCGGCCTCCGGTAAGCAGCACGCAGCCTTGGTCACACCTCCCTGAACCACCATCCATGTTCCCTGCCCGATCGTCAGGCACTACGCGTAGGTCACGGGTTGAAAAGCGCACCTCCCCAAATCGAATGGCCTCCTGGTAATCGCCGGCCGTCACACGTACAGAAGCGCCGCGCACCGGGAGCGCAACACGGCCCGACGTGCGGCTATGACCGCGAGCTGCGCGCCCGCTTCGGCCCCCGAGCGGGCGTGAGTGTCGCGCCCACCAGTCGGTATCGGCCGCCGGCCAGGTGCACGAGGACGTGGGTCGACTCACCGAGGCGTTTGCGGAGATCGGACAGGGCTGTGTCAAAAGCACTCTTCGACTTCTTGCCGAACTCCAGATGGGAGATACCTCGGGCATCTGCCGCAACTAACGCTTGGGCTATCGCCGCAGAGCGGCCGGTGAGCTCGATCGGCAGAGTGGGCGCGCCGCCCCTGATCGTCAGGAGACAGTCCGTCCCGCGGGAGAAGGACGCGCGCGTCGTCCCGGCCGGGGCTTCAGTAGCACGGGCTACAGCCGCGTGCGTGGAATCATCGCTGACCGTCTGAAGTGCGAGGAGCACGAACCCGCCCGTGACCGCGACCGTGCCCCCCTCCTCATGGAGTAAGCCGCAGTGGAGGAGAGGCTCCACATGGCGCCGATCGATCGCGTCGAGCGGGCGGGCCCGAGACGCGATGTCTCTCGCAATCCCCGTGATCCCAGGGTGCTCCGCTTCCAGTCGCAGAAGAACACGCCGAATCCGGACGCGTATCGATGGCGCGAACGCGTCGTAGATGAGGGAGAGCAGTCGGGCCGGTTCCTTCGGCTCCCACCGCTCCATCAGGCCGGAGATGCCCTGGAGGATCTCGCCGAGCGCCGCCGGGTACCCATCGGTAGCTTCCGCGATCGCGTGCTCAAGAGGCATCGCCTCGCCGTCGGGCTCGGGCGTCTCCTCGATACTGGACGTGAGAAGCTCCTCGTCGCGGAGCGCGTCGGCCACACAGCGAACCAGCCGCTTCCGCCACGTCCCGTGCGCCGGGGTGGAGCGCCATGGATTCAGCACGGTCTCTCGAGACTCCATGATCAGCCCGGAGAACGCGGAGTCGACGTCGACGCTGATGCCGCCGATCGGCATCTCCATTATCTCGCGCCGACACCGAAACGAGGTCATGATAACGCACGGCGAAAACTGTGAGAGCGCCCATCCGAGGAGCCCGCGGAGCGGCTGACACTCGACGATGGTCGACGAAGCCTGATCGACGTCGTCAATGAGCACGACATCCGCCTTCTGCTCTCGCACGCGCTGGAACGCAGTCTCGATCTCCGCGACCTGCTGATCGCCCTGCCACCCGCGAAACGACACGAGGATGCATCGCTTCTTGGACTCCGGGCTGCGTGCCTCAAGTTCGTGCCGGATTCCCCGCAGCAGGGTCGTCTTCCCAATGTCGTGCCCACCCACGAACAAATGGACGGGCTTCATGTCGTAGGACTCGCGCGTGGCCATCACGAGCTCGAACTGGGTCATCAAGTGCACGGCCAACTCGCGGTGTCGGGCTTGTGGAGGAAGAAATCGGCAGTTAGTCGCGCGATGAAGGCGTACTCGTCGCCGCCGACGCGCCGGACCAACCCCGCCGCGATCGCCGTCGCCCCATCGGCCCGATCGAGCCGAATCCTGAGGTCTTCCGAGCTATCCGGTTGACCCGCCTGTTTGACCGCCAGGTCGACCCGCGCCCGGACCTCCGACGGGAGCCGGGAGAATCGCCACGGGATCTCAGAGTCACCTCGGCCCTGGATCGTGTCGTCGAGGAGCTTGCGCCGCGCCGCGGCGTACTTGTCCGGTGTCAGAGTGATGGTCTTGGTACCGATCGTCGGACACTCCATCTTCCACCAGGTGCAGCAGACGGCGGAAGCAAGGAACGGTTCGCCGCCCGTGTCCAGCTCTAACTCGCGTAACGCTTCCACGGTCGCCTCGATCGGCACCGGCGAGGACCTGGAGCCGGCGACGAAGTCGGCCAATTCATCCTGGCGGAAGGGCCCCAGCTTGACGAGCTCCGCCTGGTCCCGCACGGCCATGCGGCTGACCGATGAGAGTCGCCAGCAGGGCTCGGCTGCGACGCCCGACAGGATCATGAGTCCCGGAACGCGATGCGGCATCGTCAGAAACTCGCGGAGGCGAGCGAGGTCCCCGTCGTTGCCGCGAAGCTCTTGCTCCATGCACCAACCCACGAGTTCGTCGAGAAAGATCACGACCACCGGTGGGTTCGGGAGGCCGAGCAGGGTTCGAATGGTGGCCTCTAGAGCCTCCGGCTGGGTCCAGAAACTCTGGGACCGATTCTTCTTCTCGGCACGGAGGATCCCGGTCCAGTGCGGGTGTCCCCGATCCATCGCCCGCTTCACAAGGAACCCAGCGAGGTCAACTGCGATCTGGGTCCAGTTTCGCTCCTCGCAGTAGCTCTTGGCGAACAGCACGGGGCGGCCCAGCGAGAGCTCGCACTGGCGCGCGGCAGCGTGTGACAGGCTAGTCTTTCCGGATTTGTACGGGCCCGCCAAAGCGATGTACGCGCCTGCTACGGCATCTGGTCTCGCCACGGCCTTCGCGCGCCTCACCAAGTCCGCAAGCTCACCCTCCCGCCCATAAAACATGTCCATCTCAGTGACCGCGGAGTTCCGTCTCCAGGGTGCAGGCAGCGGGCCGTCGGTGTCGGAGGAGACCGGCCGCCGAGGCAGGGCCTGCCCGAGCTGATGCGGCGGGTCCTCACCGGGCACCCACACCTGGACAACCCCGATGACCGCCAGGAGCAGTGTGCGGACCGCCTGCACATCGCGCCAGAGCACCGGGTCCACGTCAATGCGAAAGACGCCAGTCGTCGTGCTCATGCAAGTCGCCACGAACCGCCGGATCTCGACCGCGAGGCTGCGGAACACCTGGGATACGTCCAGGATCAGGCCGGTGCGCACCGTGGTCTGCAGCACGAACGCCCCCGGGATTAGAACGTAGTCTGCGGGCATTGGCTGCCCGGGGCGCTCGCCGCATGCGGGCAGGGCAGTTGCCGTATCGAGACGGTGAAGAATCAGCGTTCCGGTCCGCGCCCCACGCTCTGCCCAGACGGGTTCCGAGCGGACCAGCACGGAGCTCGGGACTCCACCGGGGAAGCACCGCGAGCACGGCCCCTGGCGGGCCCCGTGGATCTCCGAAGGAGAGACGGCGATGCCATCCACGAGCTGGCAGACGAAGTCCCAATGCTCCTCCGTCACCGTCGATTCCAGGCCGAGGTGGTAACGTCCGATCTCGATGAGAAGGCGGCGATCGCGATGGGGCTTCGCGACGGGGCCTTTTGTTCGCACGAGCATCGCGATCTGGCCGAGCACCTCGGAGTAGGTGCGCACCGTGACCCCAGCCGGGCGGCCGGCCACGAGCCGCTGGAGTTCGACGCTGCCGCGGCTCAACGCCCGGTCGGAATCGTGTTTGGAATAGGCGGCTTCGAGCCGCTTCCGGGCACTCTCGGAAAGGCCGAGTGCTCGGAGTTCGACGCGCTCCGCCGGCTCGGGCCGGTTGTGAGTTATAGCGACGACGTCGTCCTGTTCGAGGCGAGCGGTCGGTCCAAGGTCAAGGGCGTTCCCTCGGCGCGTGACGCGTGCTCCCGTCGTGTAGGGCACGAGCTCGCTGTGAACGCGTCCGGCGTAGACGAGGACGATCGCGTCCTCTGTCCGCAGCTGGTGAACGGCCCTTTCGGGCGTCCAGATCCGTACGAATCCGGGCGTGTCGAACCGCCGCGCGCTGAACTGATCGAGCGCCCCCGCGCACAAGAGCCCCTTGGCTGGCTCCTCCCAGATGAGACGGACCGCGACCGGACCCTCCGCAGACCTCGGCCCGGTGAGCAGCGTGTGCACCGCGCGGTACCCCGTGTTGGGACGGCCCTTCGAGAAGTCTTGAAACCCGACGCCCGCATATCCGTAGCGCTCGTGCAGCTCGCCGAGCATGAGGAACGCGTGGAGTGCGTCCGACACGGTGATAGTTACCCATCCGAACCGATCGGGAGTGTTCGGGCCGCGATTCCTGTGAATGCTGGCCAGGTGATGAAAGTCGAACCGCGCCCGCACTCCAACGTCGCGAATGGAACCGGCGAGCTCGTCCGCGAGTCCCGCGAGTTGTGGCGCACGCGACCGAGTCAGCTCGGCGGTCCGTAGCATTCCTGCGGGCTCCCGGATCAGCTCAAGGCACGAGTCCAGGCGGTTGCGCTCGCCCCAAAGGCCGGTGTGCTCGGCGAGCGGAATTAGTACGAACTGAATCAGCCTGAGGTGATCGCTGGTCCCGGCCCAGTCGGGCTGGATGGGCCGATGGCTCGGTGTTGGAGGCAGGACTCCCCGACCACCGCTCTCGGCGTTCGTTAGCCAGTTTGTGAGCGCAGAATCGCTGTCGAGATGGTGTGTTTGCTCGGTTATTAGCAACGCGATCGCAATCTCGCTCGAAAGCTGCAGCAGCGGGTTCGCCAGCGTCGTCCGGGCTTCCCGGAGGTCCGGTGCCGGAGCGAGCTGGCGTAGAGCAGCCCAGTCGAGGAGGATCGCGCGCGCTTCGTGGGCGAAAACGTGGTCGGGCAGGAGATCTGCGGCCTGCAGCGGGACACCGTGCAGCCACGCCGCCTGAAACGCCTCGGGGCGCCCCGGGAAGATCTCGGCCAGGCGTTGCGCGGCGTAGTCGTAATGCGACCGGCTCAGCTCGTAGCGTCGTGCGACCGCGGCGTCGAGACCCGCCACGGCGCGGGCTGCCTCCTCGATCCAGGCCGTTGCATCGAACTCGGTAGTGGCGTGTAGCATGGCAGCTGAATTCCTAGCAGCAGCCCAGCGAAACCGCAAACATGCCAGAAATCTGTCGGATCGCGCTTGATTTTGGGTGTTTTTTGGCGCTAGATTCATGGCATGAAACGCCGCTCCGCTTCGCTGCATGCTGTCTGGTCGGTTCACCAAGGGCCGGCGGCCTCACTCACCCCGCTCTCGGACGACGCGATGCGGCTCGCAGGCCAGGAGTCGACGGTCGATGCGCTCTGCAGAACGACCGCCGCTGGCGGGCCCGTGCTCGAAGACACGATCGGCAAATTGCCCGCTGGGCTCAGCGCGGCGGCTCACAACCTCCTCGAAGAGCACGGACTCGACCGCGAGGGCTCGCTCGCTCGCTTCGCGATTGCGGGCCTAACGAGCCGTGACGGAGATGACCTGCTCGTCTTCGCAATCCTGGCGCCCGGCCAGACCGCGGGCGAATTCATGGATCGCGTGCGGGCTGACTGCGCGCTGCCTAGCCTGCCCTGTCTCGAAGATCTCAGGCGGTCCGCTCTCGTGGCAGCGGACGCGGATCCCCGCAAGCTGCTCGTTGGACTCGGCCCGATCGCCGGCGCTCTCGACAGGTTCCTACTGCTCGGGGCAAACCGAACGGCCATCACCGGACTCCCGGGGCTCGAGCACTTCCGAGAGGGGGCGACGCGCGCGGGTCGAACCCTGCAGCGGGTCGCCGGACGCCCGGACCAGGTCGATGTGCTTTCGATCCAGATCCGACGGGACGAATCGGGTCGAGATGCCGCACACGCTCGCCGGCTCCGCCTCCAGGTGGCGATGGCGGAGCTGGGGCGGTTCGCCGCGATCGAAGTCCTTGGAGAGGTCGGCGTCGACGTCTCCCATGTGGAGCCGGCGCCCGGACCACGTGACTTGTTCGGACTGCACCGGTCCTCGGAGCCAGGACCGCCACGGACGTCGATCGCCGGCAAAATGGTCGATCTCATCGATCGCATCCAGATCGGGGACGCCTTCGTCCCGCCGACACCGGAGCTGATCGCGCTGTTCGAGCAGCGGGAGCGCACCGATAGCCCGTACCGGCTGCTTATCGACCTGCCAGAGCACCGCGAGCTCCTCGGAGTGGTTGGTCTCCCCGGCGGAGTGTCCCTCGCCCCGGTCTCGTGCCTTCAGGAACCGGCTCTCATTCGCCAGGGGAGCAGCTTCCGGTACTTCGCGAGCCGCGCGGTGGGCCGATACCTCGTATACGTCTTTGCGAACAACGCTCACGAGGGCTGGAGGGCCGTCGCAGCGTACGAGCCGGAGTCCGATCCGGAGCTGCTCGAGCAGGCGCACGCCGCGGAGGTCAAGCACTCCGAGGCGCTCTCGCGGGAGCCGAAGCGCGTCGCCTGGCTCGAAGCCCGTAGCCGGTTCGTCGCCGCCTCGTCGGCGCTGCTCGGCGCGATCGGCAGGACCTCCGTGGCCGGGCTCGCAGTTCAGGACGTCCTGTCGACCCAGCACCTCCACACTCGCTTCCTGGGGCCACCCTCCGTCGCCGGCGCGGTGCCGCTCACGAAGCGCTCCGTGCGCAAGCTCGGGGATGCCGACGAGGTCGAGGTCCAGTGCGAGTATCCACCCGACGCCCGTCTCGTGGGAGTCTTCGCGGCCAAACGGGACGTCGTCCTGGCGGCGGGCGTGGCCGCCCTGGAATCAACCGAGGGTGGCGTCGAGCTGATCGTGCGCGAGGCCGAAGCGGAGGGACTTACGCTGACGCACCAGGGAGAGCCAGTCGCCTGGATCGCCCGCGCGGATGGCGCCCCGCTCCGGGCGAGCTACGGCCCCACCATCACTGAACCGCTCGGGAAGGCGTACGCGGAGGACTGCGTGCGCCGCGGGCAGGACGCCTTCGACGGCGCGGACTCGCCTCGCGCAGCACTTCAGGCGGTGCGGCAGCAGCTCGGGCTCAGGGACATCTTCGTCCAGCGCGAGAGTGCGGGTGGTGGTGAGATCTGCGCCCTCAGCACCGAGGCCGGTGTTGCGGCGTTAGCCGCGCGAGTGCTCGCGTCCGGCAGCGAGAGCGGGGAGCTCGACGGGTGGCTGTTCGTCCGCTCAAGGAGTTCGGCCGCCGTCGCCGGGATGCGGGGTGGTACGCAGGCCCACGTCATCCGGAAGCGAGTGCTTGGGCACATCGTCAGGCGGGCTGGCGAGATGCCCGCCTCAACCCACTGGCAGCCACTCCAAACCAACACAAATTGGCCCGGTCCGCCGCCGGTCGAGCCGCCCGCGCCTCGGCTCCGGCTCGTCACACCGTCGCCCGAGCAGAGGTCCGAGGTCGGCCGCGGCCTTCGTGTCGAAGGCCTCTATCGTGTCATGGACGACCCGACGGCCGAGCAGATCGAGCACTACAGGCGGGTCTCACGCGGCCTGCGTTGGGCGGCCGAATACGTCGCGTTGCCGATCGTGCGCGCTGGAAGGGTCGTCATACCTTGGATCGACGGCCATCCGCTCTCGGCGTTCAGCGCGCGGATTTACGCGGAGGACCCACGGCGGTTCGTGAGGGCGGTTTGGTTCTGGGCGCGGTGTCACAGGGCCCTCCACAAGGCCGGCTTCGTGATGGGGGATGTCTCCCCCGACAACGTGATCGTCACGATCGGGCCCGACGGCACGAACATGAAGATCTGCGACACTGGGTCGGTGGAGCCGGTTGGACGCGTAGTGAAGACGCCATCGGCCAGGCTCGACGCGATCGCCCCGGAGCGTCTTGGCCGCGATCACTGGCGGCCGGACGACGACGCGTACGGGATCAACGTCTGGATCTACCGAATCCTCATGGATCGGCCTCCCATCACGCTGGCGCCCGGACCGGGCGACGACCAGGACCCGGCCGAGTGGCGCGACATTCTGCTGAGCCCGACGACCCGCCAGGACGAGCTGGCGCTCTGGCTGACCCACCCGGTGATTGACGAGCGATTCACGTTCAAGGAGCTGGAGGAGCCGGCCATTCGGAGCGCGCGCTCACTGGAGGACGTGCGCATAGCCCTACTTGAGAAGGCTCGGAACCAAACACGCCGCAGACCCACGAAATGGGAGGACCTATGAGCGACGACACCAACGTGCACCCGATCAGGAAAGACGATCCGAGTTATGGGGAGTCCTACAACGCCGTAGAGAACGGTGAGTTCGTGGACAACTTCGGGCGACGTGCCTTCGAGTCCGAGACTTCGGGCGCTGGCAGCCCCGTCAAGCCCTGGTTGGTTTTCTTGGCGTACGGCCTTGGCGTCATCCTCGCGCTGCTCGGCGCGGTGCTCGTGGTGACGGCCGCTCTCCAGCGCTCAGGAGCCTCGAAAGACCAAGAGGAGGTCTGGAAGAGCTGGATGGCAATCGCCGTCCCCCCGTCGCGGCCCCCGCCCTCGCCGGTCGCGGGCTCGATCCCCATTGACCGTTCCTCCGCCGACTTCCAGGATTCCTGTCTCCGGATCCTGACGCTGAAGACCGAGATCGGCCCCGAGAAGCGAGGCGCGTTCCAGCATCTTTGCAAGGCAGACCCCGCATCGACGCTCATCGCCCTGTTCGAGTCGCGGCCGGCGGGGGCGTCGGTCGCCGAGGCGGTGCTGCCCGCGGGCAACGACGAGCTTTCCCAGCCACGTGCTGCTGCCCCGCGAACCTTCGCGCCGCCCAGCGGGTGCGGAGACCCGGCGTTCCTCGCTACGGTTCGCCGGATCTACGACACTTGCAAGAACACTACGAACTGCAAGTCGCACGCCCTCCCGACGGTCTCCGATATCGACTTCGAGGTGCTGTTCCGCGCCGGGGTCGCGATTTTGATCCCATACCCGTCCATGAAGTTCGCGCTCTCGACGAAGACGAAGCTCGACGCCGCCGGCGCGGAAGTACCCGCCTCGCGCGATCAGAACACACATCTGCTCGCCCGGTGGTGGCGCCAGGACGTGGCAGGAGCCACGGAGAAGTTGGTCGTGATCTGTGCGGGCTTGGCCTCTCCGGACTCGGTCGGCATGCCGGAGTTCGACGAGCGAATCGCAGACAAGCGGGCGCGCGCCTGTCGGGAGTTCCTGGAGCTCGAGGCCGCCCACCCCGAGTGGAACGGGGGGAGAGCGGTCGACAAGATCGAGGTGAAAGCCGTCAACCTCGGGGCGCAACGTGTCACGGGCGCATTCTGTCCGCAGCTCGCGAATGCCGAGGCCCGCCAGAAGTGCGAGCTGAAGGCTGAACTCGCCCGCCTCAGGACCCTCTTCGTATTCTCCATCCCGAAGGCCTGTCTCGCGAGCCCGTGATGCGCCGCCTCCTTGGAACCGTGATTGCGCGTCTCACCAGCGTCGCCGACGCGCTCTTGAGGGAGTTCGCCGCCACCATTCTCCGTTTGCATCGGGCCAGCGCGCGCTACCGGCAGGCGCGCGCCCCCGCATTTCCACTCGCACTCGCGCTCGTGAGTGGCTTCGCGACCGCGCGAGTTCCGCGCCTCTGGCCTGTAGACTTGGGTCCGGCCGGTAGCCTCAAGCGCCGAGAAATCGCGATGCCCGGCGTCACCGACAGCTGCCTGACACCTGGAGACACCTCTCCCGCGGAGGCGGTCGCGCCGTTCGAGCCGCCTGTGCCCCGACGGCCGCTCGATCAGGAGCTCGATCCGGAATTCGGGAGGAGGCGGCGAAGAGCGGAAACCTCGGTAATCGCTGGCGCACTGGCAGGCCAACCCGTTGTCCAGCGGAGGCGGGGGGCGGTGACGGCAGCAGCAGGCCCATGTCCTGCGCCTCCGATCCACGCTGTTCGGACCCCCACGGTCGCGCCCCGGCCGACGGGATGTGCCAACGAGGTGAAGCTGGGTCCGAGCGGCGCTGCGAAGGCGTCCATTCTCCCTCATCCCCTGCTGTCGACCGCGGATGTCGTCGTCATGAGCGGGCAGAACTGCGACCCTTGCAAGGAGCTTGTGAAGGCACTGGTTACATCGCTTCCGCCTGCGGCGAACCTGCTCGTGCAATTCGAGATCCGGAGCGACGCGGCGAATGAATACCCCGATGCCGTGAACGGACGCCCGCGGACGCGGGGAATCGTAGGCGGACTGAACCGAGCCCGGCTGTGGAAGGCCGTCGATGGGCCGCCCGAGTACGCGGGAGCGGCTCCTTGGGCGATTACGCAGCGGCAGGGCCGCGTCGCGACTGCGTACTTTGGCAACGCACCTCAGGCCATCGCCGCGGCCATAGTTCGGGATCTCGCGCGATCTGCCGCGAACGATGCCCTCGCTATCGGCGTCGCCGACTTCGTCGTACCAGCGCTGTCCTGCAAAGCCCGCCGGAAGGCGAGCCCGAAGCCTAGGTCTACCTCCCCCGCTACGACCTCGAACCCGGCCGGCGGAGCGATCCGCAAGCCGGCCACCCGCATGGAGAAGTGACATGAAGAAAAATGGCTCCCCGGACGCGTCGACGCTGAACGGACCGCGCGTGCAGGAGCAGTCCTCGTCGTGGACGAGCAGGCTGATCTCGGACGTTCGGAGAACCAGCGGCTACGGGCAAGGTCTCCGGAAGGTCCAGCCTCCACCGCTGAAGAAGTTCGCTCGGACGGACCAGTGCGGTGTGATCGACAACGGTCACCTGAATCGCTCGGGCGCGCAGGCGTTCATCGAGACCTTGAGGATAGAGAACGACAAGGTTTCGGCCAAGGGCGCGCCCAAGCCCTTCCAGACACACGAGATGAGCACCAAGGCGGGCCCCTTGACGCTCAACAAGACCTCTTTGCGCGTGGTCATCAAGCGGAAGTTGAACGAAAAGGAGCTCCAGGGCGTCGCACTCTACCTGTTTCAGCAGCAGTCGGTGGAGTTCGAGAGCGAGCAGGCTCAGTCTTGGACCCGTGCGTCGGGCTCGGGGTTCTCGGGAGAGGACATGCCGTCGAACCTCCTGTCGTTCTACCGCGCAGCTCGGGATCAGGATGCAGACACGGTATTTCAGGCCTGCGGGGAGGACGTGTTGCGCCGCACTGACGACAAACCCGATCTCGGGGTAAACAAGACCTTCCGTCCCCTGGGGCTCGAACCGAGCGTGCCGTTCCCGCCCCGCTCCCTGGGGCACATCGACCCGATTCCGCCGGGGGATCTGTACGAACTCCAGAGTGTTTCGCGAGGGAACTCGGATGGAACCCCGCTGTCGCTCGACGGCATCGTTCCGGCGACGCATGTGGTCGCGCCCGGCGACACCCTGTGGGAGATTGCAATGGAGAAGCTCGGCGACGGCATACTCTGGAAGGACTTGGCGACTCGGAATGGAATCGAAGACCCCGCGGCGCTAAGACCGGGGATGGTGCTGGAGCTGCCGGCGAAACGGAACCCCGCCGCAGGGTAGCGATGGACTAGGCAACGGAGCTTGTGGACCAGCCGTTGTCCGAACATGCTGCGCTCTTCGTTGCGTGCCGGCCAGTTTGCTCTCCTCGCCCCTCCGCGGCGGGCTCTTGACTCCCGCCCGCTCGACGCTGGGCGGCGCGTTGCCCAAGAGCCGGTGGACGAGGCGAAGTACCACGGTCGAGTTCGGACACTCGTCGTCCCGCAAGCGGTCGATGACCTCCCAGTTGGACACCTCGGTAGGCAACGGAAAGAGCTGGGTGTGGTCACCCGAGGGCGCCTCGCTGACGAGGCGGTGCTCGACCATGCCCTGGTTGAGGATCAGGGCCAACTCGGTCAGCAGTGGGTGCGCCTATCAGGGCACGGCGGCCGGTTGGGGCGACGACTACATCGCCGGCCTCGACTG
>JADMJS010000237.1 GCA_018780435.1 Myxococcales bacterium | reverse complement strand
TAGACGTGATCGCCGATGTAGAGGATCTGCTCACCCGGCACCTTGAAGACCTGCTCGATGAGCTCGGCGTGGCCGCCAAAGTAGCACTTGCCGACCTCGAGCCCGCCGACGAGCGGGACGAGCAGCCCCCGATCCGGTTCGACGACCTCGAAGGTCGGCTGTCGGCTCGCGAAGAAGTCGGGTTTACGGGCGCCCACGATGACGACGTCGAACAGGTGACGCCAGGTCATCCCCTCGGGAAGGAAGCGGTTGAACGCGTAGTTCATGATGGGCACCGTGTAGTGCCACTCCGAGTTCGTGATGAGCGCGAGGCGCTTGCCCGACTGCTTCTGGTCCAGCAAGGTGAGCGGCAGATCCGGGTCGAGCTCCACGAAGCGGTCTGGATCGGCGATGATCTCGGCCTTGAGTTGCCCCTCCATGTGGGCGCCGTCCATCGCCTGCTTCACGGCGTCGTAGAGACCGCGGTAACCGATTCGGGCGTCGATGAGCCCCTTGTCGAAGCGGTCGACCAGTTCGAGGTAGAGCGCGGCTTCGCTGATCGAGAAGAGCGTGTTCAGGAACATCCAACGAGCGTCGCCGAGGTCGACGATGCTCCGCGAGTAGGCTCGCCTCAGCTCCTCGAAGTCCAGCATCCGCGTGCCATGCGCCGCCGCCTTCACATACCCGAAGCGGTTCGTCTTGATCAGGTTGCCGAGCTGGCGGTCGATGATGAGGCCCCGAATGACCGACTTCGGGTCGAACTGAGCGTCCTCCATGGGCAGGCCAGCCGAGATGAGCTTCGCGCGCGCGTGTTCGAAGGCGCTTCGCTCCCACTCGTCCACCTTGTAGTGGATGAGCGTGTAGTCCATGTCGTAGCCAATCGCTTTGATGCCACGGAGGTTGAGCGTGCGGTTGGCGTAGATCCCACGCGTTCGTGGGGTAGGGGGACCTCTGGTCATCACGTCGGTTCTCGTGCTCGTTCGTCGTGTCGTCGAAACGTCGATGAAGATGGCGGGTGGGTTCCTGCCCACGTCACCGTGCGCGGGTGCCTTGCGGCCGACGTGTGCTCGTCGCCGGGGTATGCCCGCCGTGTGCGTCATACCATGGACGTCAGCGAACTGCCGACGCTGTTGCGAGACGATCTGTGTTTTGCTGGGAGGCGCGAGCGCTGGAGGAGGGGGCCGCGTCACCTCAAGAGGGAGCGTCCCGGCGCCGGCTCAAGGACCGGCGCGTCGTCTCTCAGTCGTCCGAATCGTCATCGTCGTCGCGGAGCTTGGAGCGCTCCTTGTCCCGATCACGCTCACGTCGGTGACCACGGCTCTCGCCGCGACCCTCGACTTCCGGGACCACCGGCGTCGCGCCGAAGCCGCCGCCGAAGCCGCCGCCACCGCCACGGGGGCCGCCGAAGCCGCCACCACGGGGACCGCCGAAGCCGCCACCGCCTTCACGTGGGCCGCCGTAGCCGCCGCCACCCTCGCGCGGGCCGCCGTAGCCGCCACCACCTTCACGCGGGCCGCCGTAGCCGCCTTCGCGGGGGCCACCGTAGCCACCGCCGCGCGGGCCGCCGAACCCACCGCCATCACGGGGAGGACCGTTGTACCCACCACCGCCGCCGTCACGGGGGGGACCGCTGTAGCCGCCACCACCCTCACGGGGGGGACCGCCGTAGCCGCCGCCGCCCTCGCGGGGAGGACCGCCGTAGCCGCCGCCACCCTCACGCGGGGGGCCACTGTAGCCACCGCCACGCGGACCGCCGTAGCCACCGCCGCCCTCGCGGGGAGGGCCGCCGTAGCCGCTGCCACCTTCACGGGGAGGACCGCCATAGCCGCCGCCGCCCTCACGGGGAGGACCGCCATAGCCGCCGCCGCCCTCACGGGGAGGACCGCCGTAGCCGCCTTCACGGGGACCGCCGCCGCCGAATCCGCCGCCAGGACCACCGCGGCGATCGGTCGCCGAGTCGACGCGGATCGTTCGACCGTCGAGCATTGCGCCATTCATCTTCGCAGCCGCATCTTCAGCGGCTTCCGGCTCCGTGTAGGTGACGAATCCGAACCCGCGAGACTGACCTGTCTCTCGGTCGAACACGATCTTGGCTTCCACGACGGTGCCGTACGCCTCGAAGGCGCTCCGGAGACCCTCATCGGTGGTCCGGAAGTTCAGACCACCTACGAACAGCTTCTTCGACATCAGCTTCTTTCCCGAAAGGCTCAGGGTCCTCGCTCGTCACGTCGGGCTTCCTTCGACCCGAACGCACGAGGCCTCTACAGCCGATTGCAGTCACGGCGAAACCTGCGCGCCGTTGGTTGTAAGACACCTCGGAGGTTCCGACCCTTGCCCGGAGTACCCCGAAAACCCGCCATCTCTGGCAACGACCGCGCTCCTGCGGGCGTTGCTACCGCCAAGCGTTCACGAGGTGCACGCTTGGCGGCCACCTTAATACATCACGCCGCGCCTCCGAGTACAAGTGCGAAATCGCTAACTTGCCCATGACGGCTGGATTCTCGCCTGCGAGTGTCGTCGCCGAGTCCGTGAGTCACTGAATCCCGCTGCTGGAGCCACGATTCGTGACACCCGAATCGAGACCGGGTAAAGCCGCCCAGTGACCTCCGAGCTCCTCAAGATCCGTAACGGTGGGCCATCGCGCACGCGGTATGGCCGCGTTGCCGCCGCCGTGTGGTCGATTGGACTCGCTGTGAGCAGTTGCGAGGTCGTCGGTGAAGCGACTGCGTCTTCGGCGAGTCGCGCCCTCGGCGAACGACCGCTGGCACCTGTGAACGCCACTAGCGGGTCGGCCACGCTCGCCGGCGAGTCGGGGCGCGTCGCCGAGCCGACGCCCGCGCCCTTGTCCGGCACGAAGCCGACGCTCCACGTACCGCCGACGCTCAATGTACCGCTGGCGACGGCGGCACCCGAGACCGTTATCGCGGTCGCCCATCCGCTACCGCCGAGCCCGGCCGTCTTGAGCGTGGGCGACGGTGTCGCGGCGGTCCTCGAGCGTTCGAGGCGGCCCGCGACGGTGCTTCGAACCATCGACCGCTATGCCGTGCTGTCGTTGCCCGTGCGCGAGCTCGACGCCACCCGAGTCCCCCTCCTCACTTATCTGGCCCACGCGGCGGAGGCCGGAAGGCCGATTGCGTGGGACCAGAGCTCCGCCCGAGTCAGGGCGCTCGTCGCTGCGGTCGAAGCCCTCATTACGGCCACCGACGTCCCGCCGGACGCGCGTGCAGCCGCCCTGGAGTGGCTCTCGGCGGTCCGCCTGTCGAATGGGCCTTACGACGCGCGAGCGGGCGACAAGCTGGTCGTGCCCGAGGCCATGACTGCGCTTCGCGCCCCACTCACGGCGCGTGACCCAGAGCTGGCCCGCTTCCTGTTCGAGCCCGATGTGTTGCCGCGTCGAAGCGCCGGCTCCAGCCTCGACAAGGGCGGGGACGTGTTCTCGTCGCTCGGCGGCAACCTGTACGTGGGTGTGACCGCGGAAGCCCTTCTTGGGTTCGAGGAGCGCTTCCCTCGCAATTCTCGCCTCGTGGCGCGGGACGGACGGCTCGTCGAGGAGGTCTATCGAACCGGTCGGCTCGCCGCGGCCGATGTTCGGCCGTCACCGCGCGGCCTCTATGCGGAGGAGCTCGGCGCGGTAAGCCAAGGCCTTCGCGCTGCTCGCGTGGTGGCCCCGCCGGCCCTCTCAGCGTATCTCGACGCGACCATTGCCGCTTTCGAGACGGGGGACGCGGCGTCGCTGGCCGCGGCCGATGACGCCTGGCTGGCCCAGGCTCCGCCCGTTGCGGCGTCATTCGGATTCGTCGAGACCGACTGGGATCCGCGGGCTCGGAAGGGCCGCTTCCAGGCACTCGTGGTCGTGGACGACACAGTACTACGTACCCGCTTCGAGAAGACCCTGGAGGCGCTCCCGTCACTCATCTCGGCGTTACCTTGGACGGCGACGATGGCGCCGGAAGACCGCGCGTCGTTGCCGTGGCCGGTGCAAGCCGTGGCGGGGACGGGCGCGACGGGCCCCATCCTGCCCGCGGAGATCACGCTCCCAAACGACGCCGAGGAGCGGGGGATCGCGGCACGCACGTGGCTGCTGGGGAACGTGGTGCGGGCCGTCGACGCCGCCATGGACGAGCTCACCTTGCGCACCTTCGCCTCCGCGGAGGATCTCGCGCTCGTGCCGCGCTACCGTGAGGCTCTCTCTGACGCGTGGGTCGTCCTCGACTGGCTCGTCGCCCGCCTCCCCGTCCCGAGAGGGCCCGAGCTGGCGGGGCGTGATCCCGCCGTGGTCTTGAAGGAGCTCACGACTCCACTCGACTTCCTGAAGCGCACGCTCGTCATCTTGCACTTGCTGGCGCAACCAGCGGCGCGGTCGGTCTTCCCGGAGCTCGACGACGACGCCCTCCGCGCGCTCTACCGACGCGTCGTGCGCCACGAGACCATCCTCCTCGGTCGCACCGCGAGCCTTCGTATCGAGGACGACCATCACAAGGCGCTGCGGACGCTCGTCGCGTTCCTCGCCGATCGCGGCGCGCTACGCGTCGACTTGCCCGCTGCTGGCGACACCACCACCCCGATTCAGTACCGAGTCGACGTGGCCGCCACCCGAGACGGCATCGCCGAGCTGCTCAAGGAGGTCGCGCGCATCTTGGCGGCGGGCGACTACACCGCCGCGACCACGCTCTTCGAACACGCGGTGCTCCCCGACGCCGAAGCGATGGCCCCGCTCCGCGAGCGAGTCCGCGCACTCGGGACCCACGACGCCTACGCCTTCGACATGGTGCTCTCGCCCTTCTGATCCGCGTCCGTTACTCGGGCGTTCGCGTCTCCCTACGGCAGCGTTATAGTGGCGCCATGTCGCTACTCCGCATCGCTGAAGTCGGTCACCCCATTCTCCGCCAGGTCGCTCGCCCGCTGAGCCTCGACGAGCTCCGAGAGGAGCGCTGGCAGAAGTTCATCGACGACCTCGTGGAAACCATGCACGACGCCGACGGCGCCGGCCTCGCCGCCATCCAGGTGTACGAGCCGGTCCGAATCTGCGCCATCGAGATCAAACCCAACAACCCGCGTTACCCCGAGAAGGTCCCCATCCCGCTCACGATCCTCGTGAACCCCGTCATCACTCCGCTCTCGGATCGTACCTTCGCCTCGTACGAAGGCTGCCTCTCGGTCCCGAACCTCCGCGGAATCGTGAACCGCCACGCGGACATCCGCGTCGATTTCTGGGACCGCCACGGCGCCCCGCACACGCGCACGGTCTCCGGCATCGAGGCCGTCACCTACCAACACGAGTGCGACCACCTCGACGGCAAGCTCTTCCTGGACCGCGTCACGGACACCACGACACTCACCACCTGGACGAACTACGCGCGGCATCATCGCTAGGGCGTGATGCTGTCCAGGTCTGGGACTCGAGCGGTGCAAGAAAACGCGCCAATGGGTGGCACAGTGCCGGGTATGTGCTTTCGGGAATCGAGGTGGATCTGAAGTCGACTCCGGCCCCCTTCGAAGCCGTTCAAGGGCGCGCTCGGGGCTGAGCGCTCGGCGGGCTCGCGCCCATCCAACCGGCGAATCGCGTCGAACCCATGGCGTTATGGACGGGAGTGCGGCCCACGACGCCGTCGTGGCGGGGGCCCCCGAATCCTCGTTGAACCCGACGCCCGCCGATGCTACAGAGCCCGGCCTCATGACTGCGCCCGCCCCCAAAGTCGTCCCCGGTATTCGCTCCGGCTTCGACACGCGCGAAGTGACGGGCCTCCACGAGGCCGAGCGGGCTGTCTTGCACTTCGACCTCCTCCGTGGGCTGTGCGCCTCCGGTGAGGAGGAGTTCCTGCTCCGCTTCGGGGCCGTTGCAGACCTCGTCCACGCCGACCAGACCTTGTGGTCCATTGACGCCCTCGAGCGGCGGCTCAATTGGCTCGATGCCGAGGCCTTCACCTCGACGATCCGGTCGCTCAAGCGGTCTGGCTGGCTTGAGTCGGTTGGCGTGCACTACCGCCTCACGAGCGATGGTCTCGCGGTCTACGCGACCCTCGCGCGACTCGGCACGCTCCACACGGGGCGCGACGACTCGCTCGCGATGGGTGTCTTCGACCTCGAAGCGTCGACGCAGCTCGATGAAGACACGGGGCCGGCGCTGCGCCACCTTCAGCACCACCTCCGGCGCGCTGTCGAAGACGTGGAAGCGGCGGTGAAGTCGCAATCCGAGGTGAAGGTCCTCGATGCGCGCGACAAGCTCGACAAGAACTTGCGCTGGTCCGAGCGCGCCCGGCGTTTGCTTGACCGCATCGACATCGAAGACGACCAGGGCTATCGCGCCGGCCAGCGCCTCGGCCGTGACCTGTCCGAGCTGCACCGCTGGCACTCGGTCATGCAGCGCGTGCTCGACGAGGTCGGCAAGACCGCGGTGCCACTCGGCGCCATCGGCGTGTCCGCTGCCGACGTCAGCCGCTTCCTCACGAGCCTCAGCGTCGACGAGATCATCGACCGCTTTGCGGGCAATGTCTCCTTCCCCGTGTGGCCGCTGGTATTCATCACGGACAACGTGGTCACCGCCGCCGAGTTCGAGCTGAGCCAAGACGAGCGAGTGGCGCCCACCGTGACGTGGTCGGAGGGGGAGGGGAAGAGCGCCGAGATCGGGGCGCCGCCGCCGACCGAAGGCGAGATCGCCTTCCGCGCGTTCGAGCGCGACCTCGATGGCATGGTCGAGATCGGCGAAAAGCGCGCCCTCGATCAGTTCCTCCTCGACGGCAGCTTTCCGCGCACGTGTTACCGCATGACCTTGCTCGCGCTCGAGGACGAGCTCCCGACCGGCCGAGCCACCATCGAGGCCGACGGCGGCCCCGCGCTGAAGCTGTATCAGGATTACGCGAGCGAGATCAGCCGCGGTCAGGTGGTGCCACGTAAGCCGGGAGCGGCCGTCGTGCCACCGCCCATCGCGGCGACCCACGACGACGATGACGACGAACCCGAGATGACGAGCGACATGGACGGAGACCACGATGAGAGGTGACGCGCTCGAGAGCCGCGCCGAGGAGATCTGCGCGCACCTCCTCATCTTCCCGTACCTTCAGCGGGACAAGTTCAAGGACCTGCTCCTCGACGACCACCTCCGCGAAGAGGTCGCCCGCCGCCTCGACCGCGTGGGCATGCGGCTCGCCGAGTCGTTCTATTCGGACCACTTCGCGGTGAAGCCGAAAGAGTCCATCGAAGCCGACATCCGCTTCGACTGGGCGTCGAACCGGCGCCTCCCGCGCGGCGCCGTTGCGCTCCTCGTCGTGCTCTGGGCGCGCCTCGTCATGCCGCGGCGCATCGCGCGCGACCAACGCATGAACCCCGACGAGCCGGCCGACCTCTTCCCCGACCAGAAGCGTGCGAAGGACTACGTCGTCAAGGTCCCGAAGGAGGCGCTGCTCGCCGAGTACGGCGACCGCTTTGGGCGCTCGAACATGCTACGCTACATGGGCCTCCTGAAGCGCCTCGGCTTCGTTCGTGAGGACCGCGCGGGCCGCCTCTTCGAAGGACCGCTCCTCGATCTCCTCATCGACGGGCAAAAGCTCGCGACCGAGATCCAAGCCGGCGTCCTCCGGGACCTGCTCGGCCAAGAGCCCAAGGTCGAAGCGGGCCCCGAGCTCGAGCTGGTCCCCGAAGCGAGCCCGGATCTGCCGCCCGGCGCCGCACTCGATGAGGATCCCGACGTTGACGAGGTGGGCGACGTCACCGACGACGACTTCGAAGACGACGAGCCGCTCCTCGCCGATCTGACCGCGCTCGAGCCCTTCGTCCCGAGCATCACGCCCATCGGCTCGGCCAAGAAGCCGCGTCCCCCGTCGGAGAGCTGACCGTGTTTTCGTTCCTACGGCTCGAGCTGATGAACTGGGACCTCTGGGACCATGTCACTTTCCCCATGGACGAGCAGGTCGTCGTCGTCTCGGGCCCGAACGGGTCCGGCAAGACCACGCTCCTCGACGCCATTCGGGTCTTGCTCGGCACGAAGGCGCTCTCCACGTCCCGAAAGATGAGCGGCTACCTGCGCCCCGAGGTCAAGGTCGCCGTCATCAAGGCGCTCGTCTCGAACCCGCTCCGTCGCGGCCACGGCCGACGCCCCTTCACGCGAAAGGGCATCTTCGAGGACACCGCCACGCTCGCGTGCGTCATCGAAAACCGCTCCGGGACCTGGCATCGCCGCTACCACATCCTCCCGGGCGACGCGCCGATGTCGCAGCTTCAAGACGAAGCACGCGGCATGGGCCCTGACGAGTACTCGGCCGAGCTGACCGCGGCGGGCCTACCGCGCACGCTGCTCAAGGTCCTCGCGCTCGAACAAGGCGAGACCCACGCCATGGTCCGCCGCACGCCGGTGCAGCTCCTGGAGTACGTGCTCGAGATGCAGGGCGACAAGGCGGTGCTCGACGCGTACGAGGTCGCCCGCCAGAACTACGCGCTCTCGCGCCAAGAGCACGAGGCCCAGGAGCTGAAGGCGCGTGAAGCCGAACGCGCCCTCGAGCTCACCGCCCGCGACGCGCAGAGCTACCAGGAGTTTCAGGCGCTCTCGGATGAGATCACGGACATCGAGCTCCGCCGCCTCCCCGCCGCGCGCTGGCACGAGCTCCAAAAGCAGCTACGCCAGCTCGACGACGAGAGCCGCCGCGCGCAAGAAGCCGTCTCGCGCTTCGAAGACGAGAACGCCGACCGCATCGCCAAAGTCGACCGCTTTGAACGCGACATTCAACGACTCCAGGGCGCGGTCGAGACGAAGAAGGGCGAACGCCGGGGCCGCCTCGAGGACAAGGAGTCCGTCGACGGACGCTCCAAGGAGGTCCGCATCGAGCTCAAGCGGCTCGAAGCGCTGAAGCAACGCGCCGAAGCCGCCCCCGAAGGCGACGTGGAGGCTCTCGAAGGGGTCGTCCGGGCCGCGATGCTGGCCGAAGCCGACGCCGAGCGTCGCCTCTCGGACGCACGCGAGGAGCGAAAGAAGCTCGAGACCGAAGTGCAGGGACTCGGCCGCGGCGAGAAGGTGCGTCTGCCGCGCTTCGTCGTCGAGATGAAGGAGTCGCTGCGCAGCGCCGGCATCGTGAGCGCGCTCGTCCTCGAGACGATCGAGGTCGCCCAACCGAAGTGGCAGAAGGCCGTCGAGTCCGTTCTCGGGCGCGACCGCTTCACGGTCCTCGTGGAGGCCAAGGACGCCCTCGAAGCCCGTAAGCTCGCGGCCAAACAGCGTTATCCGGCCTACGTCGCGGCGCTCGAAGGCGCGATTCAGGTCTCGGTCCCGCCGAAGTCCGCGCTCTCGGCGGTCAAGCTCCTCGACGCCCGTATCCCGGGCTGGGTGAAGGATCGCCTCGCGGAGACCCGCCTCGTGGACTCCGTGAAGGAGGGCTACGACCTCTCGAAAGAAGGGCCGACCATCGACGCCGACGGCTATCGACAAGACGCTCGCGGTGGCGTCTACGTCGGCGTCGAGGACCTCTACTGCGGCGCCGCCGCCGGCGAAGCCACGAAGCGCCGGCACCTCGAACGTCTCACGGCCCTCGACGCCGTGGAGACCGCCGCCGAAGACGCACGCCGGGCTGCCGCGCTCCGGGCCGCGACCGCGCGCCAGCAAATCGAGGCCATCTCGGCTCGCGCCCTCTGGGCCGAACGGGAACACGAGCTCCCCGCACTCCTCGAGCAGGACAAGCTCCTGAGCGAAGAGAAGCGGCTGAAGAGCCAAGCCATCATGGACGTCCTGGCTGAGACGGAGTCGCTGACCAAAGAGCTCGCGAGCCGTGAGTCCGAGCTGTCGCGCCTCAAGCTCGACGGCGCCGTCGGCGAAGAGGAGCGCCGCCGTCGCGCGATTCGGGCCCACGAAGTCGCCGCCCGGCGCAGCGCCGTGGCCCGCGAGACCGAAGAACTCGGCGCGTCCGTCGGCCCCGAGCTCCGCTCCGAAGCGGCCGGTGAGCTGCTCGAGAGTCCGGCCGAGCTCCGCGGTCGCGTCAACGCATTGAAGCAGCAGATGGAGCAATACGACGGGTGCAAAGATCCCGGCGTCCTCATGGTCCTCGGCCGGCAGCGGGCGCACCACGAGGAGCAGCTCAGCCTCCTCACGAAGCGCGAGAGCGAGCTGCACTCGGGCGAAGAGGAGCTACGCCGCGCCCGGGCCAGCTACATTCGCGTCGCGGACGCCACGATCAGCCGCTATGCGCGGGCGCTCAAGGAGCTCTCCGGCCGCGCTGGCATGGAGGTCGACGTACGACGCCCGAAGCTCACCGACGACGACGACGCACTCAAAGAGGCCGGCCTCGACGTGCGACTCGGCTTCGACGGCAAGCGCCCCATCCCCATCTCCGACCCGAAGCTCTCGGGCGGCCAGAAGGTGTTGGCCAGCCTCCTCCTGCTCGTCGCGCTCACCTACGAGGGCGACCAGGAAGGCGGCGGCTTCTTCATTCTCGACGAACCCTTCGCCCATCTCTCCGTCGAACGTATCGACCACGTCGCGCGCTTCATCGGGCAGACGCGCAGTCAGTTCCTCCTGACGACGCCCACCACGCACAACTTCGCCGTCTTCAACGCCGCGAAGCTGCTCCTGACTCTCCGCAAGAAGAAGCCGGAGATGGCCGCCGCCCCCCCGCCGCTCTACGTGCGGGCCTGAGCGCGTCGGCGTGCCGCGGTTGAGCAGCCTCCTCGCGGCGCTGACCGCCGCGGCGTGCTTCCTCCGCGTCTCGAAGGCCGGACTCGACCTCCCGATCTCGCTCCTCCTCCACGGTGGCCTCGCCGCGTCTCTCGTCGTCGAGGCCGTTCAGGCGCGCCTTTGGGCTCGCGGCCCCGAGCTCTGGGCTGCGTTTTCCTCCCGACGTGTCGACCTCGCGGTCCCCGTTTCGGCAGCGGTGCTGCTTCTCCTCCGCCACCAGCCCACCGACCTCGTCTCGGCCACCCTCATCGGCCTCGGCCTGACCCGCGCGACGCTCACGATGGCGCTCAGGGGCACCACTTGGCTCCTCGCCGCCCACGCGCTCCACTTCCAGCTCACGCGCCCAGACACGGCCGTCACCGCCCTCCAACGTTTTCAAGGGTGGACCGGCGATCCCAACGACGTCGCGCTCGTCGCGCTCCTCGCCGCGTTTCCGGCCGCGTTGGCGCTGTCCGAGGGACACGCTGGTTCGCGTCGCACGCTCCTGAACCTCGTCCACGTCCTCATCGCCGGCGTCATCATCATCCTGACCCAGAGCCGGCTCGCGCTCGTCGCCTTCGTGCTCGTCACGGCCTGGGCGGCGGCGCCTCTCGTTCGCACACGTCCCCGCATCGGCGTCGCGCTCGTCGCCGTGCTCGTGGGCCTCGTCGCCCTGGCCCCCGACCGTTTCTGGTTTCGTTTCTTCCGTTTGCTCGAGGGCAACGACCTCGGCATGCGCCCTTACCTCTGGGAGGTCGGCCTGACCGCCTTCCGGGAGTCGCCGTGGACTGGGGTCGGGGTCGGGCGTTTTCCCGAGCTGGCGCGAGGACTTGCGCCCCACTCCCTGTTGCTTGAGTGTCTGGCGGAAGGGGGACTCCTCCACACCACGGCGCTGGCCGCGCTCGCCGCCTCACTAATGCGAAGCGCTTACGCGAGTCGCGCCCAGCTCTGGGGCGCCGCCGCGCTCGCGCTCGCACTCGCGGCACCACTCGACGGCCGCGTCTTGGCCATTGTGGTGGTCGCGCCGCTGTTCATTCGATGTGAGGCCGGGGACCCGAAGGCCCCCGAGCGCTGAACCTCGGCGAGCCTACTCGTGATCGGCGAGCGCCGAGATGGCCTGCGCCGCAGTGACGTACTTGCTCTTGGCAAGATCACCGATGGTCTTGATCCCAAAGGCCTTCTTGAGCGCGTCGGCGTCGGCGTCGCTCACGCCCGACAACGCAGCGACGGGCGCCGCCATCAGCTCTTTCGGGCTCATCGACTCGTACTTCTTGTCCACCAGCTTCGCGATCGT
>JADMJS010000116.1 GCA_018780435.1 Myxococcales bacterium | reverse complement strand
GGATTAGCCCACGGAGCGCTTGGCGGTCGAGCTCCACATCTGCCTTGGCCGCATCGGCACGCCACCGACCCGACTCGTCGAAGAGCAGTGCCTCGACGTCTTCGTCGTCAGCCGAAGAGGGCTGCCTCAGGCGCGCCCTGTGGGCGTCGATGATCTTGTGCTTCAGGATGCCCGTGAGCCAAGTGCGTTCGGACGCGCCTGCGGCGAAGCGCTCACGAGCGCGGAGAGCCGCAAGGAAGGTCTCCTGGACGACGTTCTCCGCGACATGGCGATCGCCGAGGCGCTTCATGGCGTACCGAAACAGGAAGTCGCCGTGACGCCCGACCCAGGCGTTAGGGTCTAGGCGATCGGCGACTGGGCCGCCCGGATCTATTTTCAAGGGCCCTCCTCGGCGCGGGTCAACTGGCAAGAGGCCAGACGACCGTCAGAACTGATGAATGAGCACGCCGTCATTGACGCTCGCGTTGTGGCAGCTCGTGCACATGGCGACGGACGGCCCTTCGAGCGGCGTGTCGTCTTCCATCAGGACGACCTTGCCATCCGGCGTGCCCTGTAGCCAGTACCACCCGTTGTCTCGCTTCTCCATGACCGTCAGCGCCATCGGCATCTGGTCCGTCTCCCCCATGAAGTTCTCCTTCACGATGATCGAGCCGACGGGGAGCGGAAGCGTGCCAGAATCGATCGCCGCCTGGACGGGGGCATTGTAGTAGGCCATGACCCACATCCCCATGTGGGACGCGGACTTCTGGCGCGTCTGCATCTCCGTGAACTTGGACCAGCTCTCATATCCGTCGATTGCGTCGAAGAGGGCTTTCGAGTCTGCGGACGCCTCGCCGGTCTTCATCCCAGGCATCTCGGCGCCTGGAAGCGGCTGAATCAGCACGCCGTCGTTGACATCCGACTTGTGGCAGCTCGAGCACATCGGGACATCGTGGCCTTCGTGCGCCTTCCCGTTCGACCCGACGATGACCTTCCCGTTAGGCGTGCCTTCGAGCCAGTACCAGCCCATCTCCGTCTTCTCCATGACCGTGAGCGCCATCGGCATCGCGTCGTCCTTACCAGCGAAGTTCTCCTTCACGAGAATCGACCCGACCGGGAGCGGGAACGTGCTGTCCGCGAGTGCCTTGGTGACCACGTCGTTATGGTACGCGACCACCCACATGTTCATGTGCGACGCGGACAGGGTCTTCTCCTTCGCGGCCTCGAACTTCGGCCAAGCGGCATAACCCTCGATCGCATCGAAGAGCGCTTGGGTTGCGGGAGACGGTTCGGCGAGGTTCATGCCGCCGTCCATCCCGTCCATGCCGTCGGTCGCGTCGACGGCGTCAGTACCGTCGGTCGTGTCGACGGCGTCAGTACCGTCGGTCGCGTCGACGGCGTCAGTACCGTCGGTCGCGTCGACGGCGTCAGTACCGTCGGTCGCGTCGACGGCGTCGGTACCGTCGGTCGCGTCGACGGCGTCGGTGCCGTCAGTCGCGTCGACGGCGTCCGTCGCGTCCGCCGCAGTCGTCCCGTCCGATGCGGCATCCGTGGTTGCTGTTGGAGATGTGGTGTCGCCACAGCCGACCGCCAAGACCGCCGCCGACGCGGTGATCATCCTGTAAAATCGCTTCTTCACTCGTTCCTCCTGTGCATGGACGCGTTCCGCCCGTTCGGTTCTTGGTCGGACGACGCCGGCGGGGATTACAGAACGCCGTGAGCTTTTTTCGGCGGGGGCCGAGTTCGGTGCCCTCGAAACGCCGGAATCCGCTTCCGACGGCCATTGAGGGAGAGGGGCGGTGTAATCGAGGCTGCGGACTTACGACTGATCGCTAGCTGAAGTCGCTGCCTCCTCGTCACGAAAGAGAAGCGGCGTACCGGTCACCACATCCCGACTTCGGAGATGAACTTGAGATTCCATGACTCTGGCGAAGAAGACGACGTGCGTTGGCTGGGATCGTCGCTGGTCCTGAAGCGGTGCGTCGCCTGCAACGGCGACCTCCTTCGCCTCGAGGAGGCGGAAGTCTCCCGGCTATTGCCATCGGTGGGAGGCTGGCGTAGGTCCGAGAGCGGCCGTGAGCTCATTCGGGAGGTTCGCTTTTCGGCGTTCACCGAAGCGATGTCGTTCATCGGCGCCGTGGGTTGGATCGCACACACCGAAGACCACCACCCCGACATCGAATGTTACCACACACGCGTCGTGCTTCGGATGAGGACGCACGCCGTGGACGGCCTCACCGAGAACGACTTCATCTGCGCCGCCAAGATCGAACAGCTCTTGTTCGTTGGCGACCGTGCAGGTTGAAGAGGCCGTGGGCGTCCACCGGGGAACGTCGATGCCCTGGTGAGAAATCACGGTGACCGCCCGAGCTCACGAGCTCGGGCGGTCACTCAGCAGCAGACACCGAATACCCGAGCTCCTCCAGGGCACCGAATACGGCGGCGTCGTCGCGCGGCCCTGACCACGTGACATGCGCGGTGCCGTCCGGGTATGACACACGGGCTGTCTCGAGTCCTGGGACGGCCGTGAGCGCGTCGACCGCCAGGCCCTCACAGCCTGCGCAATGCATCCCAGAGACTCGGTAGACGGTTAGGCTGCCACCCGCTGTCGTGGCGCTTGGCTGCGCGTCCTCACCCGAGGACGTGGTGGCGCTCAGAATCTGGGGAAAGAAAGCGACGCCGGCTACGACGGCGGTCGTCAGCCACGCAATGGACCGGCTCATCTTGGCGACGCGTCGAACGGCTGGCGCACACGTCGCGCCGGTCTCGCAGCGAGACTTTCGAGCGTTGAAGAGGAACATGCTGCCAATCAACAAGCCCGTCGAGACGAGCATGGGTGTGCGCCACGCCTCGAAGAAGGCTCCCGCCCCGGCAGACGACACCCCCAGTAAGGCGGCGGCGAGAGGCAGCCAACAGCACGCGGACGACAGAATTGCAGTCACCGCCGCCGCACTCGCGGAGAGCACGAGCGACCGTCGGCTACGAGTTGGTGCCTCTTCCTCTGGTTTCGGCTTCGAAGCGCAGCACGAGGCTCCGCCCTCCGGCCTCTCGTCGGCGGGCTCGTCCTGCTCCGCGATTGAGTCGACCGCGGGTGCAACGCCGTCGAGCAGTGCCCCAACATTGCCGAGACAGCAACGTCCCTCAGGGTTCTTGCGAATGCAGTCCTGCTCGCCGCGCCCGCACCGACTCCGGATGTCGGCGGCAATGGTCGACCTCCCGTGGGCCGCGTGGTCGTCGAGGACGGCCCTGGCCGTGTAGCGGAAGCAGAAGCACACGAGTCGGTCGGGATCGCTGGACTTGTGGAAGGGGGTCACGAGAGTAGCCCCCCGCGATAGGACCTGCGTGCCGTGGAAGTAGACGACCCGGCACCGGGGCGAACGACAGACTCGCCAGGTGCCGGGCTCTACGGTCGCGGGAACCGGGTCCAGCCGCACTTGGGCGACGATCGTCGCCGCGTTCACGGTTCGCCCGACCTCTCCGCACTCCGGGCAGCTCGCGGGGTGGCTACGGCCTGGGAGGGGTCCGGGCAATGTCCGGCTCGAGCCGCACTCGGATTCGGAGAATGATCTCAGCAGTGTAGCTTCAGTCTGACTCTTCATGGAGGCCTCCAGCGCGCTCTACAGGGTCGTCGCCGACTCGGCTCCCCTCGTGCAGTAGCCAGGACGCCATGAGCATCGCGGTCTCGCGTCCGATGTGCGGGTGATCGGGCATCGCGGCGCCCAGCTCACCATAGGCGAGCTCATGGTTCGGGTCGATGATGACTGACGCGGTCCACTCGACCGATCCATAGCCCTCGAGCGCGGGGCCGACCGAGGCCGACTGCGTCACCTCATGGCATCCAGCACAGTGCTCCGCGAACATGGTGGCCCCTCGAGCGGCGCCAGCAGTGTCGTGGGGCTTGTCGCCGAGAGACAGGACGTACTCGACGACATCGTCAAGGGAGCCTCCGAGCTGTGCGAACCCAGGCATTCCGGTGCCATCGCTCTCGGAGAAGGCGAGCGGGGTCAAGCCGAAGTACTTTGGGGCGCTCGGGTCCTCTAGAAAGCCGCGTAGCCAGGCCCGGCTCTGAAACGCCCGTAGGTCAGGCGCGCTCGCCTCTTTCGCATCACCGGCTGCACTGGCGTGACACGTCGTGCAGCCTTCGCGCACGAACGCGGTCATCCCCCGATACAGTGGGGGAACTCCCGACAGATCGGCCGGTGTTGCGGCAGCGTACTCGAGGGCGAGTCGTCCTTTCGCCTCCGCATCGGTCATTGCCGCAACGTGGTCTCGACTTTCGTGGTCGCGGTATACGCTGACGCCAGTGAGTGCCCCGATGGCGATGCCGCCGAGGCTCAAGAGCGCGACGAGCCGTTTACCGTGCCGTCCCTCCGCGTCGAGCCAAGGAAGGGCCCCGAGTCCTGTCAGGACGAAGCCGGGTGCGACGAGCGTCGCTACGACTTCGAAGGGCCCTTCCAGGAGCTTTCTCAGTGCGAAGAGGGGCAGGAAGTACCACTCCGGACGCACGTCGAGTGGCAAGCTCGGATCCGCGGGGGCGCCCAAGGGCGCCCGGAAGACGTACGACACGGCGAAGATGAAGACGACGACGACCGAGGCGAGTAGGAGCGTGCTCCGACGCGTGACCCAGGCTGCCACTACGCGCCTCGAACGCGCGATCATCCACGCGCAAAGCCCGATGATGACTGGCAGCACGAGCGTGTGGATCGCATAGTAGCGAGTCAACGTGACGGAGCTCAGTTGGTCGCCCCCGATGAGGGTCCTCCGCATCGTATCGCCGACGACCGGAGCGCCTCCGACGATGGTCGCCTCGATCTGCGTCTGCCAGTAGCCGGTCTCGTCCCACGGCAGCAGATTGCCGGTCATGGGTGCCAGCGGCAGGACCGCCAGTAGCCCGACGAGAGCAAGCCATCCGACCCGCCCGTTGCGCCAAATCGCGGTAGCCACGCCATGGACCACGAGTACGGCGCACAGGACGATCACGACCGTCGCCCCGGCGTGGTGTGCTGATCGCAGCAACGCGCCAGCGAGGACGTCAGTCTCAAGTCGCGCCGTGGACGCCCATGCGTCCGTCGCCGTCGGCGCATAGTGGAAGGAGAGACCGACGCCGGTAAGAGCCACCACCAGGAGCGCAGCTAGGAGTGCGACAGCCAGATTGACTCCGGCCGAAGTGGGGATAGGCAGGGCAGCGCGAGGGTGCGCCCTCACGGCGCCGGTCTCGATGGGGTTGGAGGGTGGCACGGTGTCACGCTCCCTGCACGACCCGCTCGGCTAGACCGGCGCGGTAGCGTACGAACTGAATTCGAAGCTCATCGCCCTCGACCACGTGCTCGAGGACATCGAGGTCCCGCGGTGACGGTCCGCCGGGGACACGTACGCCGTCGAGAGTGAATGTGCTTCGATGGCACGGGCACTCGATACTCGTGCCCTTGGAGGTCGTGCCGCATCCCATGTGAGGGCATGTTGCAGACAGCACTTGCATTGTCCCGTCGTCTCGTCGCACCACCCAGACGGCGCCGATGGGCTCGTGCGGACGCTGCGACCAGCCGTCTCGCACGTCGGCGAACACGACGACCTGAGTGACTCCGGGCGACGAGAACCGAGAGATGGGGCCCAAGGCGACACGGAGGTTGGACTCACCCTGGGAACGGACGGCAATTATGGAGATCGCAGCGGGGGCGGCCGCGAGAGCTCCTAGCGCACCGGCTCCGGCGCACCGAAGCATGAAGGTTCGTCGAGTCGGCCGCAGCTCGCACTCCACGGACGTTTGGGCGTCTCCAGTGTCGCAGTTCGCTGAAGCGCCTGCGTCGTCTCGTAGTGATCCCGTCATGTGAGTCGACCTCCGTGTCGCCTTTGTCATCTTGGTCGGCGGCCGCGTCGGTGGATTACACGGGGAGCACTTCATCGGGAGTCTCGTCCCATACACGTCGGACCGCTTCGAGATGGGCGAAGAAACAATCGACGACTTTGGGATCGAAGTGTCTACCGCGCTCGCGCTCGAGCAGCGCCAGGACGTCTGCTTCGACCCACGGCTCTTTGTAGGGACGCCGGGATCGGAGCGCATCGTAGACATCGACGACGGCCGTTATCCGCGCTTCGAGTGGGATCTGCTCCCCAATCAACCCGTCCGGGTAGCCGCCGCCCGCGAACTTCTCGTGATGAGACCGGGCGATACGAGCGCCCATGTTGAGGAAGGGCACGCTCGAGCCGGCGAGGATCTCCTCACCGGCCGTCGTGTGTAGGCGCATGACGCTCCACTCCTCGGGTGTCAACGCGCCTGGCTTCTTCAGGACGGCGTCCGGAATGGCGACCTTCCCGATGTCATGCATCGGCGCCGCGAGTCGAATCTGTTCGACGTCGAAGAGCGTCCATTCGAAGGCCTCTGCGATGACGGCAGCGTAGAGGCCGATTCGTCGAACATGCGCTCCGGTCTCATTGTCCCGAAACCGAGAGGCGGAGATCAGGCGCAGGCTCACTTCCTCCCGAGAGCTTCGAATCACCTCCGTCTGTTCGGCGACCAAGGCCTCGAGCGCGTCTTGCCTCGTGAGCCATTGACACTCGAGGGCCTGGCGACGGGCGGCGTTTCGGACTCGGAGCCCAAGCTCATGGGCTCGAAACGGACGCCGGATGACGTCGAGCACCCCCGCATTGAGCCAGCTCGCCGCGTTCTGATCCGCTTCGTTGGCCACGATGACGACCCCGACGCGTGGGGCCAGCGACGAGAGTCCACTCACCACGGAAGCGATGTCGGGAATCATGGCCTCAGCGGCACAGACGAAGAGTATCTTCTCGGTGGATGATTGCACCCCGAAGAGGTCGAAGGAGGTGCCAACGCGGGTCGGCTGCCCCGAGCTCTGGATTCCGCGGAGCACCATCGTTCGGTGGAGTGGGTCGTCGTCGACGACGACGATCGAGGGGTTGTCCATCATCGACTCATCCTCTTCGGGGGCTCATTGGCGCCGTCGCGCTACTTCTTCAGCGCTTCCATCGCCGCAAGGAGCTGCGCGTTCGTCGGCCGCGCTTTGTAGTCGAGGTCGGCGTGCACCCACCGAACGACGCCGGCTGCGTCCACGAGGAAGATGGACGGCACGGCGAACGAGTGGTGACCGCGACCCGACGCGGCCTCGATGTCGATTCCAAAGCCCTTGAGCTTCTCGAACTCGGCAGCTGGCGCCTCGTGGACGACGTTGAACGCGCGATGGGCGGCGAGGTCGGAGTCGGACAAGACCGGGAACGGGAGCGTGGCGTCCTTCTGGGTGGCGGCGGCCCCTTGCGGGCGGTCGACGGAGATCGCGATTGGCTGGTAGCCAAGCTCGTTCATCCGGGCCGCCGCCCTGCTGAGCTCGCGCAGTTGAATGTTGCAGTAGGGACACCACCCGCCCCGATAGAAGACGATGGCGGCGCCCCGGCCGTCGAGGATGCTCTTCAGGGTCACTGCAGCCCCTTCGAGGTTCGCGAGAGAGACGCCGGGGACGGCTGATCCGACCGCCAGCCCGACCCCATCGGGTGCCTTCCCGACTCGGCTGTCGTCCACCGGTACTAGTGAGGGTCCTGCGGGCTTCTCCTTTGGCTTCGCCGTCGCGCTCTCGCCCTTTGCCGTCTCGTTGGCCGCCTTCTGCTCTACGAGGGTCAAATTGAGCTCCACGGTGACGACATCCGCCACTTTCTGTCCGATGACCTCCGCGCTCATGCCGAAGTCGGCGAGCGTGACCTCGAAGCTCGTTTTGACACGGAGGATGTCGCCATCGATCCCGAACTTCGCCAGCGCGGGTGAGTGGGCGACCCAGCCCACGGTCGCTTGGGCCGAGACAGGGCGCGTGCGGCCTCGGATGGCTAGTTGCCCCTGAATGTCGAGGTTGGCGGTCCGCCCAGGCCAGAGGCCGCCTGGGAGTGGGGCCACGCGCTCGAGCGTGAACTCGGCATCTGGGTATTTCTCGGTGTGGAACCACGTCTCGCCGCGGAGGTGCTCGTCGCGCTTGTCGATGCCGGTTCGAAGCGTTCCGACGGCGACACGAATGGGGCTGGAGACCGAGCGCTCCGGGGCCGCCGCGTCGAGCGTGACGTCGCCGGACACCGCAGTCGTCGTGCCGACGATCTGTTCGAGCGGCGCGTCTGACGTAAATGACACCCGGCTCATGCCGTGGTTCTGCACCGCGAAGCGTCGGGTGCCCTGAACGAAGCCAGCTGGCGGGGACGTGACCTCCGTCGACACCTGGCCTCCGCCGGCGGCATCGAGCGCCGCGAGCTGCTTGTCCACCGCTTGGTTCTGCTGGACCCACTCCGGGTCCTTGACCAGCAACGAGCGCGCGAAGAAAAACGCGCCAGCTCCTACGGCAGCGTGGGTCACGACCAAGGCCGGCAGGATCAACTTCAAGTTCATTGGTTCACCTCGGGGAGAGTCACGGCGCTCTCGAGTCAGGCTGGCACGGCGAGTCGGCTCGATTCGACGGAACCCAGTTCCATCGACTCGCTGTGCCATTAGTCGGCACAGGACGAGAGACATTGCATCCCGGCCACGCTATTTTGCCGAATCTCGCGAAGGGCCACCGACATCGGCGGAATCGCGGGTCGATTGCGTAATCTGAGCGCCGGGGGGCCGACCAACGGCAAGCCAAGCCACGTCGGCCTCGGCAAGCAGAAAATACCCGGCGCCTCGGGCGCTCTCTTGCGGATAGGAAAGACCCCATGGCGAAGATGTGCCCAATCGACGGATGTAAGGCCACGAAAGGCCTGTGTATTCACGACAAGATGATGATCGGCATGGCCGTCATGGGGGTCCTCGCCGCAGTTGCTCACTGGGGACTGAAGCTCTTCTAACCCATGACCACCCCCGACGAGACCCTCTGGATTGCGCCCCCCATCAGCCCATCCTTTCCCTATCGCGTCCTCGGCAAAGTGGGCGAAGGTGCGATGGGGGAGGTCTTTCGCGCGGAAGACGTCGAGCTCGGTCGCATCATCGCGATCAAGCGCGTGAAAGCGACGTTCCTGCGTGGGCTGGAGGGTGACGACGCCGAACGCGCCTTGAAGCGATTTCAGCAGGAGGCGCGCGCGGCGGCCAGCGTCCAGCACCCCGGCGTGACGACGGTGCACGCGATCGGCACCATTCAGGGCGCCCCGTTCATCGCAATGGAGTGGATCGACGGGGTCACGCTCGAAGAACGGCTCGAGTCTGGGCCGGCGTTCTCGTTCATCGAGAGCGTCCGGCTCACACTCGAGCTGCTCGGCGTGCTCGAGGCCGCGCATGCGGTCGGAGTCGTCCATCGCGACATCAAGCCCGGCAACCTGATGTTAGGTGCCGGTGGACGGCTCAAGGTGACGGACTTCGGCATCGCTCGCACTGCCCGGGGCTCGCTCGTCGAGACCCAAGCGGGCATGATCATCGGGACTCCCCACTATGCCGCGCCGGAGCAGCTCGCCGGCCAGTCCGTGGACTGCCGTACGGACCTCTACGCGGCCGGAGTCGTCTTCTACGAGCTGGTGACTGGGCAGCGTCCCTTTGACGGTGAGACCGTCTACGAACTGATCCTCAAGGTCGCGACGGCTCCCGTCCCAGCCCCGTCGACGGTCGTCCCAGATCTCCCCTCGGAGCTCGATGCGTTCGTCGACCGCGCGCTCGCCAAGGATCCAAACGAGCGATTCGGCACGGCCAGGGAGATGGCAGAGGGTCTCCAGCGCTTCTTCGGCGGGACCGCGGTGGGTACGAACGAGCGGCTCGCGATCGCGGAAGCGGCGTTGCCGAGCGCGCTAGCAGTCGCCGGGACGTCCCCGTGGGAGTTGGTTCGAGGCGTGGTCGACGCGTGGCCGGTCACGACGCTGCCCCCAATCCCCGTCTCGGCGATGCTGGATCGGCTACTCGAACGCCCCCTCCACGCGGACGCATTCAGCGGTGCGCTTCTCGTCGGAAGTGCCGTGCTGCTCATGTCGGACTGTACTCTGCTCGCGGCGTTCGATCCGGAGTCGGAGAGATCCGGTGACACCATGCTGGCCGAGCTTCGCGACGGCGAGGGCGCTCGCCTCGCCCATCTGCCGAGGGGAGCCGACCCTCGACTGGTCCGTCAGCTCGCGGCGGCTATCTCACCTGCCCGTCCTCGAATGACGGGCCTGCAATCGAACATCGTGGACCTGTCCGCGCTCATGCAGAGCCTCATCGCTGAGGGCTTCGACGGGGTGCTGCGCCTCGAACGCGGCGATAGCCTCGCGTTCGTGCTCTTCAGCAAGGGACGCCGACTGCTCGATGTCTTCGGCGACGGCTGGCCCTTCGATCCCGTCAGCGAAGCATGGACCGAGTGGGTACGTCGGGGCCGCTGCGTCGCCTCCGTAGAAGAGCCACAGCTCGTCTTCCCCTCGATCACCTTCCGCCGCCGCCTGGGGGGCACGTCGCTCGTCGTCGTCAGACCCGAGGCGGACACTGGCAGGCGGCTGAGGACAGACACCCGAACGTGGGCCGACGCGATCACGCTTCAGCCAGAGACAGCGCCCATGGCCGAAGGACAGTCCGTCCTGCTCGCGCTCGTCGATGCAGACCCGGCGACCGCGCTCGCCCGTTGGCTCGTCGCCGATCTAGAGAGCCAGTTCGTACAGTTCGGTCGCGCGGGGCGGTGGGCCGGGCTCGTTGAGGCCGTACAGTCCGCCGCACGAGTGGCTCTCTACGAAGCGTTCGAACCGGCGCTGGCGGCCTTCGACGTGACCCTGAGAGACTCGAGAGACTCGAGCTGCCTCGTCGCGACGCGCGCTCCCATCGGAGACAGCGCGACCGTCGCTGCGTTCCTCGAGAGCTGCGTCGCACTCCGCCAACGCTCCGCAGGCCGCTCCCTCAGCGCGGCCGTCTTGGTTGCGCCGAGCTTCGACGACGCCGCACTGGAGGCATATATGGGCGGCCTCGCACGCTCCGCGCGGACGGGGCGAGGCCTACTCCGTCGTCTCACGAGCCATCGCGAGGGGTGGCTCGACACGGGTGACGGCGGGCTGCACGTGTTGCTCGTGGAAGAGGCGGAAGGTCGCCGTCGCCCGCTCGTTCCGGAGCAATCGTGACGAGCTGGACACGACGTTTCGGTCTCTTGCGCACGACGCTTCTCTCCCTGTTCCGATCGCATTGCGACCGCACACTGCGCTTGCCGCCCTGCGCCTGATGAACGTCGTGCGTAGTCCGGCCGCTGTGCTCGTAGTCACCTGTGTCTCGTGCGTCGACGAGCTCGCGCCTGAGGTCGATCCCGACTCGCACGTACTCGTGCGCAACGAGGCGTCGGGGGGCCGCGCACGTCGGAGAGGGCGTGCACAGGGGATGAGGGTGCACCTCGGCGGCCACGCAGGTCGGGGCGGCCGACGTCATCGTCTATGCAACCGTGCCGGCGGAGGATGGTCACCCCGGGTGCACCAACGCGGTCTTGGCCGTCGGTTCGGTCGGCGTCTCTTCCGAGGCGGAGGTGGTCGCGCCCGGAGATCACCAGGCTGTGTGAGTCTGCACGGGCGGCGTTCGAGTGCTCGTCACTCGGGTCGTGAGGGAGGTGAACGCGGCGAGCACCTTGGCCGTCGTGCGGGAGGCGCCGGGCCACTTGCAGTGGGCGACGGGTGGGCCGGGAGAGGTGGCGCTCGGACCCGAAGGACGTGTCGATCTGGCGGCGGCCGAAGGGGCGGCCGTCGAGGTCGTCACACGGCGGCACTGGCGCGTTCATCCGAATGCTGCGTCGGAGCCTGAGTTCCGGCGCCATGTGCGGCTCCGGGTCGTGGACCCGAGAGACGAGGCGTGCTCGTCCAGTATGGCGGGCGTAGCGACGGTTATGCCTTCGTCGCGAGGGACCACCACACCCCCTGGGAGACCGTCGGAGAGCCCATGCGACTTCGGACGCCGCATGGGTCGCGCCCCGAGAGTCGCTGGGTCGGCGCCGCGGTGCAGGCCGGCGTGCTCGCGGGCACCGTCAAGGACATCCTGC
>JADMJS010000092.1 GCA_018780435.1 Myxococcales bacterium | reverse complement strand
GTCAGTCGCCGCCGAGCTTGATCGAGACGCGCCCGGTCTCGGCCTGCTGGTAGTACTCCTGGGTGAACTGGCGATCGACCACGATGCCGAAGGACTCTTCGAGCTCCTTGGTCAGCGCGGTGCAGTCTTTGCCCTTCACGTTCTCGACGGTGATGGTGATGTTCCCGTCGTTGTCGATGGTGAAGATGATGTCGGTCTTCTGCGCCATGGTTTAGCCCCACGTCCGGACGCGGATCTGCACGGTCTGGTCTTCCTTCACCTCTTCGGACTCAAGGGTGTAGCCGCGCTTGTTCACCTCTTGCATGACCTTATGATAGCTGTACCGTCGCGTGACTTTCTTGATGAACTCTTCTTCGGCCCACCCGCGCGTGGTCTCGACGCCCCACCAGTCCGCGACGAACTGCACGTTGCCTTTGGCGTCCACCTTCACCCCGATGTCGTAGGACTTCGAGATGTGGATGGCCATCTTGGCCCCCGTGGTCTGCCCCTGATAGCCCTTCACGAAGACCTGCTCTTCAGCGAGGGCTTCGGTGAACTGGATCTGCAGATCAGCGAGGGCCCGCTTCAAACAAATCAGGTCGTTGATCTTGGTCTCGACGGCGGTGAAGTGGCTCATGGAGGGTCTCCAGTTCGATCAAATCTCGAGTTGCCGCGTGGTCTCTGCTTCGAGCGCGTCCGCGGTCGTAAGAGACGCGGCGCGCGCGCGGGACTTCGACCACTCCCGCATGCCGTCGATCGTCTCCTTCATCGTGTAGGCGAGCGGGATGAACTCCTGGCAGCTCTTCACGATCCGGTCCGTGTCGATGTCGGTGCTGTCCTCGAACGCGTCGTAGAGCGCTGACACGATGGCCTGCTCGATCTCGGAGCCCGAAAATCCCTGCGTCGCCGACGTGATCTTGTCGAAGTCGAACTGCTCCGTGTCGCGCTTCTTCTTCTTGATGTGGATCTCCGTGATCTTCTTACGCTCTTCCGGGGTCGGGAGGTCGATGAAGAAGATCTCGTCGAAGCGGCCCTTACGGAGCAGCTCGGGCGGGAGCATGTTCACGTTGTTGGCCGTCGAGATGACGAAGACCGGCGAGGTCTTCTCTTGAAGCCACGTGAGGAAGCTGGCGAACACGCGGGCGGTCGTGCCGCCGTCGGTGGAGCCGGAGCTCTGCGTGCCGGAGAAGCCCTTCTCCAGCTCGTCGAGCCAGAGAATGCAGGGCGCGACGGCCTCGGCGGTCTTGATCGCCTTGCGCATGTTCTCTTCGGACTGACCGACGAGCCCTGCGAAGACCTTGCCGACGTCGAGGCGGAGCAGCGGGACCTGCCACGCTTGCCCGATCGCCTTGGCCGTCAAGGACTTACCACAACCCGGGATACCGAGCAGGAGGATGCCCTTCGGCATGGGTAGCCCGAAGTCGCGGGCCTCCTTGCTGAAGGCCCGGGCCCGTTTCCGGAGCCAGTCCTTCAGGATCTCGAGACCACCGACGTCGTTCATGTCGCTGTCGGTCTCGTAGAACTCAAGCACGCCGGACTTGCGGATGATGTTCTTCTTCTCCGCGACGATGGTCGCGATGTCGAAGTCCTTCTTCCGGATGATCGACTTCGAGAAGACGTTCTCGGCTTCCTCGGCGGTCAGGCCCAGCGCGGCCTCGACGACGCGCCGGTAGACCTCGGGGTCCTTCTTGAGCGCGAAGTCGAGGCGGAGCGACGCGCAGAGTTTGTCGACGATAGACGCGATGTCCTCGCGGGTCGGCAGGTCAAAGTCGACCACCGCCATGTCCTTCTCGATCTCGTTCGGGACCTTCAGGAGCCCGGAGACCAGGACCACGTTGCGCCGCTTGGTACCGCTCTTGAAGTCGCGGTTGAGGTCGCGCAGACGGCGCGTGACCGTCGGGTCCTGCAGGTAGGGGTGGAAGTCGCGCAAGAGGAAGATGGCGTCGTCTTCGTACTTGGCGAAGTACTCAAGGGCCCGCAGCGGGTCCTTGATGTCGCTCATCGACTCGGACGAATCGGCCGAGGTGATGCCCTGTGTACACGACCAGAGCAGGACCTTGCGCTGACGCCGCTTACCGAGCTCTGCAAGCGCGATCTCGACGCGCTTCTCCTCGGCGGAGACGACATAGATGAGAGGATATCGAGCCCGGATGAGGTCTTCGATCTCTTGGATGCTGTCGATCTTGGCCAAGGTGTCCCTTCCTCACGTGCCGTTCTGGCGTTGCAGCTTCTGCAGGCCCTTGCGGAGCATCGTGGCGTCCTGTTCGACCGCCGTGACGATGTCCTTGATCGAGTCGAGCGCGTCCCGCGGATCGCTCAGCTCCGGGTCGGTGGCCGTCGGGCTCTGTGAGACCGCAGCTTCGACGTCTTTCAAGTAGGTCTTCAGCAACATGAAGTTGCCGCGCCATTGTTCGAGGTGTTCGAGGAGCGATTCGAGCTCCCGCGTCGTCTCCTCGCGTGACGGCTGGAGTACCACCGACACCGGGGCGGCAATAGCGACCGTCGGCGGCGACGGGATCACGGCCGCGGCGGCGACGTGGAGCTGCTCCACCTGCCGTTCGAGCTCCGCGATTCGGCTCGTGCCGGCGGCGAGCTTCTCTTCGATGGTGGCGCTCTTGCGCTTGTAGAACGCGAGCTCACCGGACAGCCGCTTCTTGTCGTCCGGGCTGAACTCGCCGAGCTTCGTGCTGGCGTCGGCCAGCTCGGACTGCACATCGGCGAGCTGACCTTCGAGTCGCGCGATCTCGCGGACCTTGGCCTTGAACTCGGGGTGCGACGCGAAGTCAGCGGCTGCTTGAGCCTTCTTCTCGGCGTCGGCTTGGGCCTCTTTCAGCTTCTGTTCGGCCTCGACGCGCTCGTGTTTGCTCTTCTCGAGCTTGCCCCGCAGCTCGTCGACCTCGCGGACCTTCGAGTAGTAGTCCTCGAGAAGCTTCCGTTTCTCGTCCTCGAGGCTGCTCATCCCGACGCCCATGCGGATCTGTCGGATCTCGATGTCCTTGTTCTCGAGCTCCAGACGGAGCTCAGAGATGACGCTCTCCTTGTCGGCGATGATCTCGCGGAGCTGATTGACGCGGCGCTCGAGCTTGGCCGTGTCGCCGGCCTCCGAGTTGAACCCCTCTTGGAGCGTCTCGAGCTCCTCTCGCTTGGCGCGGAGCTCGAACTCCATCAGGTCGTACTGACGCTGCAAGTCCTCGATCTGACGCTCTTTCTGCGTGAGCTTGATCTTGAAGCCGCTGACGTGTTCCTGCGTCGCCGAAGCCCGCTCGCGAGCCGACGTGATCTCCGTCTCGAGCTCTTCGAGCCGTGCTTCGAGCTGGAAGACCTTGTCGTTTCGCTGTTCGAGCTCTTCGCGGGCGTCTTCGAGGCGCTCCTTGCTGAGCGTGAGCTGGTCCTTGAGCTGGACGTACTTCTCGGTGACCGAGTCGAGCTCGACCTCGTAGCGCTTTGCTCGCGACTCCCAGTCCGAGAGCTTCAGCTCGAGGTCTTTGACCATCGAACGGTGTTCGCCGAGATCCTGCCGCAGCGTCTCGATCTCGGCGCCCTGTTCCTTGATCTGGCGGACGAGCTTCTCTTCGCCTTCGGTGCGACCGCTCGGCGAGACGTGACGCGAGGGGGCGGGCTCTGGACGGCGTTCGGGTGCCCGGGTCTCGCGGGGCGGCGCATAGGCGTCGCTATCGCCCCTCAGTAGCTCGGAAGCAGGTCGCGGCGCCATCGTCGGGCGGGGCTCAGGCCGTCGCCCCGAGTCCTCGCGCACCGGCTCGGGCCGCGGTACCTCGGGCTTCGGGACCCTAGAGCTGGTCGCGTTCACGGGGCTCTCGGCGATCCCCGTCCGGACGTCAGCACGGCGCGGCGCCTCCACGGGCTCCGCGCGCCGGGCCCCCTCGGGCGCGTCATCGGCGATGAACGCGATGACGAAGTCGCCGCAGCGGACCCGATCGGTGGCCTTCAACGCCGCGTCTTTGACGGGCTCGTCGTTCAGAAAGGTGCCGTTCGAGCTCCCCAGGTCCTTGATGTGCCAGACGCCATCCTGAAGATAGATTCGCCCATGATTACGGGACACTGACGGATTGGCAGTCTGGATGGTCGAGCCCGGGTTACGGCCAATGCTGACCTGAGCCCCGTTCGCGAGGGGGACGATCGCCTTGGCTCCCGTGTTGTCGATGTACTCAAGGTGCGGCACAGCCGGGTACTATAGACCCACCCATTGGGGTCCGTCATCCCCTCCCCCTAGTCTTTTCGGTGCGAGTCGTGAGGCTGTCGGGATAGACCGTTGCGCCGACGGAACGCTACGCAGCGGTCGCGATCGGGTTAACGAAGCGAACGCGAGCGAATCGCCGAAAGTCGTTGTCGGCGCTGCACAACGTGAGTCCGTGCTCGATCGCCAGCGCCGCTAGATGCGCGTCCATGACGAGCTTAGACGTGAGCCGTCTTCCGATGATGAGCTCGTCCAGTGCGGCCGTGTGAGCTGTCGTCGGGAGCGGAATCCAGACCCCGGGGTAGTTCAGGAACTCGTGAACGAGTTCCCACGCTTCGTCGACCGAGATTGGACTCGTCAGAGCACGCGGATTCGATGCGACGCGGACGAAGGCCAGCAAGGAGTCCCACGGCAATCCAACTCGACCCGCCCGAGAGAGCTCGCTCTCGAGCCAAGTCCGAGCTGCGTCATGCTGAGGATACCCAGCGAAACTCGCGTAGAGCAGCAAGTTCGCGTCAACGAGAATCATCGAAAGTCTTCGCCCTCGGCATGGACGAGCATGTCATGGACCGAGTGAACGCCTGGAAGAAGAGGGACGCCGCCATCGTAGACGCGTAAGGTGACTTTCCTCGGGGCCGGGGCATCCGCTATCGATTGGTCGAGTCCGGCGCGCAGAACGCGATTGACGGTCTCTTTCCAGCCTAGGCCGAGGACGTTTGCGGTCTCCCGGAGGCGCGCGGCGACGTCGGGATCGAGCGTGAGGGTGGTGCGAAGCGGTTCCATGACTGGCAGCGTAGGCACCGCTGAGGCGTGCGTCAACCCAGTGATGAATAGACATCATCTGTGGTTACCGACGTTTACTGGGTCAGGTCACTCGTCGACGCCCGCACCGTCCAGCGGAGCTCGCCGATGTTGATCCGGAGGCCGGACGAGCTCCAGGTCGCGCGGTAGTCCTCGGGTTCGACCGTGCCGGATGGGACCAGCTCGGGATCCCTAAGTAGACTGACGACGCCGATGGTGACGGTCTCGAAGCCGGGGAGGACGATGACCTGCTGACCGCAGTCGCCGCAGCGGGCGCGCACGAAGCGCCTGAAGGGCCAACATGCGTCCATGGTGTCGAAGAGGCGCCCGAGGGGCTGGGGCCTCCGGCAGTGTGGACAAGGGAGGTGTTCGGCGTCGGCGGCAGAACCGCTCACGCCGCGGCGCTCTTCAGGGGGCGGTGGCGCTGGCCTTCCTTCGTGAGCGGCATGCGGTCCGGCTCGACGATGTAGCCGGCGATGGCGCTCGCGGCGACGACAAGGGGGCTCGCGAGGTAGACGCTGCCGGGGCCGCTGCGGCCGGGGAAGTTGTGAACCCGAGCTGTGGCGCCTGCATCCGCGCCGGCCCCGGCGTCTCGGACGACCCGAGCCAGGTCACGGTGAGCGCCATCAACTCGCCAGCATCGTCGCGACCCGCGAGCCCACGCGGCCAGGGCGCGATTTAGTTCGGCGACGCGCCCAGAGTCGCAGCGATCTCGTCCCATGTTGCACCGGCTGGTCGAGCCTCTCGGGCATCGTCCGCGACCATGAGCCGGGCCCTCGTCGGGAAGCGCGACCGAGCAATCAGGCCAGCTTGGCGTAGCTCGCTGACCACGGCCATTGTCGTTTCCGCTCGGCTCGTCCTCGAACTCCTCGACGCACCAGAGCGCCAAGCGGCATCCGAGCATCAGTGGCGTCGACTCGTCTGGCGGGACCGAGCGAGAGCGTACGTCACGTCTGCTTCCGCAAGCGTGCGCTGGGCTTTGGCTTTGGCTTCCGGGCGTCCTCGTACAATGGCATGAGTCGAACTGCCTGTTCGGTCAGATCAGCGATTCGGCTCTCGTGTGAAGGGTGCGTGGACAAGAACTCAGGCGTGGAGGAGGACGTTTTGGACGCCATCTTCTTCCAGACCGAAGCGGCCGCACGCGGGTCGAAGCCCGCTCTGGCCGCCAGCTCGATGCCCAGCAAGTCGGACTCCTGCTCGTGGAGACGGCTGTTCGGAAGCAGAAAGAAGGTTCGACTGATGTCAGTGGCTAGCGCCGCGACTTGCTTGCCGGCCACGGCTCGGGTCACAGCCGCACCCACCTCCGCTGACTGTTGTTGGGAGATTCGCTCCCTGGCATGCTCTCGGAGGGCGTGAGCGATCTCATGACCCATGATCGCGGCTATCTCGTCATCCGTGAGCCGTAGCCGTTCGATGATGCCGGAGTAGAAGATGATTCTGCCACCGGGCATGCAGCTCGCATTCAGCTTCGACTCCTGAATGAGGTTCACTTGCCAGTTCCAGCCGGGAGCGTCGTCCCTGAAGACGCCAGTATGGGGCACGAGCCTGTCCGCAATGCGCCGTAGTCTCTTCAATCGACGCTTGTCCCGGTTCAGGACCTTGCGCTTCTGGGCATCAGCGAGGAGCGCATCGTAGCCTACGCTCGCTAGCGCTTCGACGTCCTGCACAGATGCGAACATCATCTGCTCACGATGTAGCCCGACGGCCCCCGGTCGAGTCGTGTGGACCATCTGACAGCCAGCGCCTGAAAGAGCCGACAAGATGAGCAAAAGCAGCGTTGAACTTTTGATGGACACGGATACGTTCCCGCTCGCTGGGTTTTCATGGCTTTGGAAGCTCGACCTTTCAGCTCGAGCACTTCCAGGACATGCCTGGGGAAATCACTCTGGCGCGTCGGGTCGATTCTCTGACTTCTCGTTCACCGTTTCACTTTGCTAATCCAGTAGCTCGACCAGAAGCTGGTAAGCGCTCCTTCCAGCTTTGCGCCGACGAGTCGAGCTCGCCAGAGCTTGGCGCCTCGCAGATCCGCGTTCGCTAGACGAGCGGAAACCAAGGTCGCACCTCGCAAATTGGAGCCCACCAGAGCGACACCTTCCAGGTTGGACCCGAAGAGATCCGCTCCGCTCAGATCGATGTGGTTCATCTTGGCCGCTTGAAGCTGGGCGTCACGGAGGCGCGCACCCGAGAGGTTTCCCCGCCTGAGGTCCGAATTCTGAAGCAGAGCCCGCTCTGCCTGACAGGACTTCAGTGTGGCGCTCTCCAGGATCGCTTCATTGAGAACCGAATCGCGTAGATCGCAGCGAATGAACTTGGCGCTCACAGCACGCATCTGCGGTGCGCGCACACGGCGAAGATCGCAGTCCATGAGAACGGCAGAGTCCATTGCCACTCGGCTGAGGTCCGCTTCAACCATGGGTGACTCCTTGAAGACCGCGCGGTGCGCAGTAGCCGCAGCGAGGTTCACGGATTGAAGGTCAACCAACGACCATCTACTGTCGTCAAGAACGACCCCCGACAGGTTTGCGCCGCGGAAATCACATGCATTCACCTGTGCTTTGTCGAATCGAGCCTCCGAGAAGTCGACCCGGCCGGCCTCCAGAGCCCGAATTTCGGCGTCGAAGAAGTCGGCGCGAGAAAATACCGCACCATGAGCATCACACCCTTCGAGCTTTGCGCAGCGCAGCCGGGAGCGAGTGAAGTCGGAGCCAACCAGCCGAGAGTGGAGTATTCGAACGGCGTCGCCACGAATTTCACGCATTCGACATGATCGGAGCTCGACGCCACGGAACGACGCATCCCGCAGGTCAGCCCCGGTGAAGTCGGATTCGCTGAAGTCTCCGGCCTCTACGCGTGCTGAGCGAAGCTCGCTCATTACGAATCGCGCGGCCTTCGCCGATACCCCAACCCAGCTGGTCTTCTCCAGCTCGGCCCCGGAGAAGCTAGATGCGTTCAAAGTAGCGCCCTCAAACACGGCGCCGGTTAGGTTGGCCTTGTCGAAGTTGCACGATTCGAGCTTCGCGGAGCCGAAGTGCACACCCGTCAGGTCGGCTCCGGTAAAGTCAGCTCCGGAGAGGACCTTGTCCCGGAAGTCTTTCGTTCCGACGAGCCTAGCCCCCCGGAAATCTTGGTTCGTCATCTGAGTCCCACTTCTGGCTTCTGGCCATTTCGCGGCAGCCGACTTGGCTGAAGTCCAAGTCAGCTGCCCGAGCAACTCGCCCGTGCACTAGGCGTTTACCATCGCCACAGAGACGACTTCCGTCAATGCGTCACTGGACCATTGTCGAGGCTCGCGCGGACAGTATGCGTCGACGCCACGATCTCGGACCATTGACATCCCGCTGATGCCGTCCAGCCAGATCGAACTACCCCTACGGCTTACTGCCCATCGTGAGTGAGACGGACGGGGGAGCCCCTTCTGGGGTCGGGCCGATGACGACTGAGGAGGGACCGTGGGCTCGTTCGGAGCTCCAGCTCTGCGGCTTTGCGCCTTTGCGCGAGCTTCCGGCCGATCGTCGAATCTTCAGGTGACTACTGGGTCAGGTCACTCGTCGACGCCCGCACCGTCCAGCGGAGCTCGCCGATGTTGATCCGGAGGCCGGACGAGCTCCAGGTCGCGCGGTAGTCCTCGGGTTCGACCGTGCCGGATGGGACCAGCTCGGGATCCCTAAGTAGACTGACGACGCCGATGGTGACGGTCTCGAAGCCGGGGAGGACGATGACCTGCTGACCGCAGTCGCCGCAGCGGGCGCGCACGAAGCGCCTGAAGGGCCAACATGCGTCCATGGTGTCGAAGAGGCGCCCGAGGGGCTGGGGCCTCCGGCAGTGTGGACAAGGGAGGTGTTCGGCGTCGGCGGCAGAACCGCTCACGCCGCGGCGCTCTTCAGGGGGCGGTGGCGCTGGCCCTCCTTCGTGAGCGGCATGCGGTCCGGCTCGACGATGTAACCGGCGATGGCGCTCGCCGCGACGACGAGCGGGCTCGCGAGGTAGACGCTGCCCGGGCCGCTACGCCCCGGGAAGTTGCGATTGATGGCGCTGACCGTGACCTGGCTCGGATCGTCCGAGACACCCGGGCCGGCGCGGATGCAGGCGCCACAGCTCGGGTTGACGAGCTCGGCGCCCGCGGCTTCGAACGTCGCGATATAACCCTTGTCTTCCGCGTACTTCTTGATGAGCTGCGAGCCGAACTGGATGTAGAGATGGACGCCGTCCGCGACCTTGAGCCCCGCGTCCACGGCGCGGCGCAGGACCGACGCGTAGAGGTCCATGTCGGTCATCTTGCCGCCGGTGCAAGAGCCGCCGTAGGCGATGTCGACGGCGATGGGGCCTGACTTCTCCGTCTCGAGCTCGTCGAGGAACACGCCGTTGCGCGGGTCACCCGGGAGCGCGACCATCGGCCGCAGCGAGTCGAGGTTGATGGCGATTCGATGCGCGTACTCCGCCGCGCGGTCACTTCGGATCTCGAGCCACTCGTCGAGCGCGCTGTCCCACCGCCCGAGCCCTTCGAGGTAGGCTTTGGTGACGGCGTCGGCCGCGATGATGCCCGTGGTCGCGGCGCCTTCGACGGCCATGTTGGTGAGCGTGGCGCGTTCGTCCATGTTCATGGCCGTGACCGCGGACCCCGTGAACTCGAGCACCTGCCCTATCGCTTTGCCCGCCTTGATGTAGGGGTCCGCGAGGATCTTGAGCATCACGTCTTTCGCGCTGACGGACTCGGACAAGGTGCCGGTGAGCTCGACGCGGATGACCTCGGGCACGACCACGCGGATGTCGCGTGTGTACCAGGCGTTCGCGATGTCGGTGGCGCCGACGCCGAAGGCGAAGGTCGCTAGCGCGCCCGCCGTGCAGGTGTGGCTGTCAGAGCCGATGACGAGCTGGCCGGGGAGCGCGATGTCTTCGAGCACCGCGTTGTGGCAGATGGCCTCGGAGCCGCCGGCGGCGACCTCGTCATAGAGGCGGATCCCCTGCTCCTTGCAGAAGGCCTCCTGCGTGGTGCGGAGGGCGTTCGCGTGCTCAAGCAGGCCCATCTCGCGATGCTTCTTGCTCATGACCTTGCCGATGAAGGTCAGGTGGTCGCGGAAGGCGTAGACCGACTCCGTGTCACGGACGCGCGCCTTGTCGCCGAGGAACTCCTTGAAGAGCGCGGCGGCCATAGGCGTGACGTAGTCGTGGGTGAAGCGCACGTCGGCGCGGCAGAAGAGCGAGTCGCCCGGCGCGACGGCCGGGACGCCGAGGCGCCCCGTGGCGGCGTCGGCCACGGCCTTGCGGGCGATGATCTTCTCGACGAGGTTCATCGGACGCGCCGCGGTCGTGACCGGTGGCGGCGCCACTTCGCCCGCAAGACGGGCGCGGTTATAGGGGAAGAGGCCGCCGTGGCGCACGATGTCGGCGCCGATGGCGTCGAGCCCACGCGTGAACTCTTCGACCGGGATGGCTTCGCCGCGCTCGAGACGCTCGACGACGCCGAAGTCGGTCGTGGTGAGCAGGCCGATGTTCTGGCAGTTCTGCCCGTAGATCTTCTCGATGTTCTTGGCGACGATGACCTTCGCGCCCGCCCACTTCTCGGCATAAGGCGCCGTCTCTCGCGACGACCCGCAGCCCTTCGAGATGCCGCTCACGACGACCGTCGGGCGCGCCTTGACGAAGTCGTCCTTCTCGATGCCCCCGTGACGGAGCCCCGCGTAGACGTAGCGGCCGAGCGTCTCGTCGTAGAAGAAACAGACCCAACCCGGCGTGATCTCGTCTGTCGAGATGTTGTCGAGGAGCGGTATCCCCTGGACTTGGGCGCTGGTCAGCACCTCGCCGTCGAGCTGGCGCCGTAGCGTATCAGTGTCCGCCGTGAGGAAGAGGACGCGACCGTCACCCAGCGAGACCGATCCGGACGAGAGCTTCTGGGAACGCGCGGGGGTACTGCTCATGCGGGCCTCCAGTGGACGCGACGAGGGAGGCCGAGCGACCGACGCTCCCCATCGAACTATCTGGAGTGAAGCGGCCCAGGATGGTCCCTGTCAAGCGACTTCCCAAATGGAGTCGCGGACTTGAACGCGTTCCTTCCGAACGTTCGTTCTATTTGGAGACCCAGAAACTCTCGCCGAGGCCCGGCCCGGAGTCCGCCCGCCTACCGCCGGCGTGTCCAGGTCCCCGTGAAGATGGCCCCGTTACCGCAGAAGAAGGCTTCGCACTCAGACGTCGCTTCGATCGTGAGTTGCCCGGCTCGCTTGCCGGCGTTCACGGCGACACGGCAGGCCGGCTGTTCCGGGGCGCTCCAAACGAAGCCGGCCGGCGCCACTTGCATACCTTCGGCCACGAGTGCGCACACGTGCGTCCCACCCGTCACCACGGTGTCCATGCTCAGGCTGGCGCCGCCGTCATCGTCCCGAAGGAAGACCAGCTCGCCGGAGACCACCTTCGACTCGGTGTAGCGGTAAAGGCCGGGGAGCGCGCCTTCACGGGTGCCGATGAGCCGCACCGACAGATCCACGAGCTTGCGGTCGAAGGCGTCGTAGGCACAGGGGATCCAGTGCTTCTTCTTTTTGAGACAGGTCTGGGTGGTCTGGTCGAAGAACCCGCGGAGCTCGGCGTCGAGCTTCCGTTCGCGTTCGGGGTGTGCCTTCTGGGTGCGGTCGGCGAGGTCGATGAGTCGCTCGGCGCGGCGCGTGAGGTTCCCATCACCGGAGGTGCAGATGACCCGGTGGAGCTCGGTCGGCGGCACGTCGCAGTAGGGCAACGCGGCGTGGGCGGCGCCGGAGGTGGCGACGAGGGAGAGGAGCAAGACGACGTGGCGCATGAGGACTCCGAGGCAGAGGGCTCTCGGGAACGAGCGAGTACACGAGGCCATTCCCTCTGGAACATGCTGAACCTAGGCTCAGTAGTTCCATACCATCGCTCATTGACAGGAAGGGCCTGCACGTCTAGCCTCCCGCGGCCCGAGGGGAGTGCGCT
>JADMJS010000251.1 GCA_018780435.1 Myxococcales bacterium | reverse complement strand
TTTGGTGGATGATCGTCCTGATGCTGAAGCGCCTCTCTATCGACAACTTCCGCGGTATGCCGAGATTCGACGCTGACATCGAGGCCGTCACGGCGTTTCTTGGCCCGAACAGCTCCGGCAAGACCACCGTGCTTCATGCGATCCGTCTAGCTTGCGATCTGTTGCTACGCGGGATTGAGAGCGAGACCCCCGCCCGAGTCGAGCAGGTGGATGGAGCGACGTGGGTGTTCGTGACGTCGGGCACGCTGCTCGGGGACCCGTCGGTATTGCTTGCGCTCAGCGACTGGCGCGCGCTGTTCGTGGATCAGAAGGTTGGAGAGGGGAAGTCCTTCAGGATCACGTTGCGCTTCGATGACGCCGATCCGATCCAAGAGGTCTTAGTCCAAGTCGCGTGCGCTCGCAACGAGCAGCTCAAAGTGGACGTCAGGGTTCGCGCGGCTGACGCGGTCGCCAGGGTGTCCGGACTTCCCAAGAAGTCGCAGCACATCACCTTGCAGCTCACGGACTTCCTTCGTGCGCACGCTCCGCGGGCGGTGTTTATCCCACCGTTCTATGGCACAGTCGCCGTCGAGGAGTATCGGGCGCGTTCGGCGATCGATCGCCTTCTAGGTTCGGGCGACCAGAGCCACGTTGTGCGGAATCTAGTCTCCGGGCTCGATGTCGAACGCTTCGAGCGGCTCAACTCCTTTCTCGCGGACACGGTGGGCGCGCGCCTGACCTTCCGGACGTCCGGCGATGCCCTTCAGTCGGACCCTGCATTGCGGGTCACCTTCAAGGACACCAACGGCGAAATCGAGTTGAGTGCGGCGGGCGCTGGCCTCATCAACCTGATCGCGTTGTATGCGGCGCTCGCACGGTGGCGCGACGACACTGGTCGCCGCCAGCTCCTCTTCTTGCTCGATGAGCCCGAAGCGCACCTGCACCCCCGCTTGCAGGCGGAAAGCGCCGCGCGTCTTGCCCGGGTGACCACGAAGGACTTTGGCGCCCAGTTCCTGCTTGCCACCCACTCCGTCGACATCCTCAATCGGCTATCTCAGGAAGGTGCGCGCTTGCTGCGCTGTGATCGCCAAGCCGCGCAGACCGCGGTGCCGCTCGACAGCGACGCCTCGTTGTTCGATGACCTCGCCAGTTGGGTCGACCTGACGCCGTACACGGCGATCAACTTCCTCGCATCGAGAAAGGTGCTGTTCGTTGAGGGCAAGGACGAGCTTGAGCTCGTGCCTCGGTTGGGCGAACTCCGCTTCAGGAACGATCCCCTCCGCCTTAGGCAATTTCGAGGGTGGGCTGTGGTCGAGTTGAAGGGCTCAGGAAACGCGCCTGTGGCGCCCCTCCTCAGCAAGCTGCTTCGAAACGACGCTATCCGCGCCAGTGCGCAGCATGGCGGGTTCGCGATCATGGTCTTGTTGGACCGCGACTATACGCGCGTGCCCGGCGCTTCCACGGAGACGAAGGACGGCGTCACTCACACGACAGTCGTGTGGTCGGTCCACAGCCTCGAGTCATTGCTCGTCGCTCCCGCCGTGCTCGTCACATGGATTCGAGCGTTCCTGGGTGACTTGACCCCGATCGACTTGGCAACACTCGTAGCAGATGCTGTCGAGGCAGCAAACCAAGACGTCGGGCTGACGAACTCCGCGGTGGCGGGACTTGTCGCGGGCTCGATATCTGCAAGCGTTCGCGCTGGTGTCAACCTCACAGCCGAGAACGGGCGGGCCATCAAGGATGCATCCACCGACGCACTTGCTAGAGTTCAATCGGACCCCTGGGTCTGGCAACGCGGCAAAGCCCGTGCTCAGGCAGTCTTGATGCACGTGCGCGACCGGCTGGACGACGCGGCGAAGGCACATTTTCCTACCGACATATGCCGATTGATCGAGCGAACGAATCTCAATCAAATTGGGGATTCAACCGCCGCGATCCCCTCCGAACTCAATGCGATTCTCGATCAGATGGCGCCGCGTTGATATTGGGTCAAGCTTCAATTGGCGCCGCGCGGTGAGGTCTCCCTCGCGCTTACGACTGGGCAGATAGTGGCCCACAGTTCCGTCGACGTCACGCTCGTCCGGATTCTTCCCGCGCGCCTTTGCGTGCTGGCCCGAACCTCTATCCGGCCGGATGGCTCGTCCGAATCCAGGTAGGCCCCGGAGCGGGTTACTCTCGGCCCGGCCGACGGCGCTTGGCGAACCAGCTTCGGTAGGACTCCATGAGTCGCACCTGGGCCGTCGGTGCTCTCC
>JADMJS010000147.1 GCA_018780435.1 Myxococcales bacterium | reverse complement strand
CGCGCCGAACCACGTGCGGCTGATGGAGCCGGCCATGAGGACCCCGGCGACGAAGCGGGGGTCGTCGGCGCCGGCGGTGAAGGCCGCCTTCTCCTCGGGCGTACAGTCCGCACACGGGCCCGCGTCGAACTCCGCGCCGCTCGCAAAGGTGGCGCCGAGCGAGGCCCAGCCGGTGACGACGCCGTAGCTGTGGCCGCCGAGGAGCACTTTGTCCGTACCGAGCTTCTCGGGCGGGAGGCCGAGGCCCGGGAAGCCCGCTTCGAACGTGTCGATGGTCTTAGAGAGGTCCAGCGAACGTACGAAGTACATCCACTCCGGGCGGGGATCGAGGTTCTCGCCGAGGGTGTTCCCGGTGTGGTCAGGGACCGCGACGATCCAGCCGTGCGAGGCGAAATAGCGGTGCAGGAACGCGCTGTTACCCGCGAAGCCCTGATGGCCGTGAGAGTGGACGAAGACCGGCCACTTGTCCTCCCAGGGGACCGCGGCGAGGGGCGCGTCGATGACGGCGACCGGGTCGGTGAAGAGGCCGTACCAGGTGGGGTGTTCGCCCTCCGAGGCCGTCGTCGGGTACCAGACGTGAATCTGGATGGTGCGCCCGGCCGGGCCACCCGGCGGGTCGTAGGTCACGTCGGTCGTGCGGTAGCCGACCTTCCAGGGGCCGTCTTCTCGAACGGGGTACGACGCGAAGTCGAAGGCCTGGCCGCAGATGGGGAGGAGGTCGATATCCTGCACCCGCGGACAGAGGGTGGCGCCGCCGAGCGGCTTGCCCCAGCTCTCGGGGAACGCACACTGGCTGTTGAACTTCCAGCACTCGCCGGCCGGGGAGCGATACACACTCTCCATCCCTTCGCATCCGTCGGGCAAGCCTAGACAAACCGCAAACTGGTCCGGTTCGCGGCAAAACTCCCCCGCCGGAACACGCGTGCCGTACGAGCTCATTGGGCTCACGGTGCACACGATTTGTGCGCTGCAGGTCTCCACCGTGGTGAAGGCGCCGCAGAACTCGAGTTGGAGCTCGTAGTTGAGGCAGTCGGCGGTCAAGCCGGAACGGCACGTCGGACCGACCTGCGCCCACGTGCCCTTGGCCGAGACTTCTCGTGTGCTCGTGCCCGATTCAGAGCCGCTGGCCACGACCTCGGTCGCGCCCGCCGCTTCGAGCCGGTCGATCACGCAAGCCTCCGACTCCGCGCTCGTGACGACGAGCTTCCACCGAGTCACGTCGGTCCGAGCCTCGAGCCAGGCGCACCAGTCGGCCCGCGAGGCTTCACAGTAGGTGCCAGGCTGGGCGTCCACCGAACAGAGGTCGGTGGTGTCGTCGCCGGTGGTCTCAGTCGAGGTGTCGCCCGTGGCCGCGTCGCCCGCGGCCACATCCGTCGCGCCGGAGTCCACCACGGTGTCGGTCGTGGCGTCCTCACCGCACCCGGCACAGGCGAAAGCGACCCAGAGAGCGGAAGAGCAAGCAGCGACTGAAATGCGTTTCATGCCCGCATGCTAGTCGGGCGGTGGCCTCGGCTCAACCTCCGCCGATCACCCCCCACACAAGTTGGGGTACCTCCCATGGCATTCATCGACGAACCTGATAAACGAGCGCCATCGCGCCGTTGGTCAGGAGGACTCCCGTGACTCGAATCCGTCGTGCATCGCCCGCTAGGCGCTTGTTTTCTTTGGCAGTATTCCTCGTCTTGGCGGGGTGCTCCGACAAGGCCAGCTCGCCGGACGTCGTCTCCGCGAGGAGCGACGTGAATCGCTTCGCCTCGTCGAGCGGCCCGGCCGGCACCGCCAGCGTTCAGAGCGCGCTCACGACCGCGACGGGCGTCGACTGTTGTTGTACGCAGGAAGGACCGAGCTGCGGCGACGCCGGCTGTATCTCCTGCGTCTGCGACAAGGACCCGCATTGTTGTAGCGGCCAATGGGACCTGGCCTGCGTCGCGCTCGCCGAGGGCGAATGCGCCGCGAAGTGCGAGTGCCCGGCCACGCCGAGCTCGCCGATGTGTGGGTCCGAACCCACGAACCAATGCGTCGACGGCGACGGGAGCTACTGCGACGACGGCGACCGCTGCACGGCAGGCGACACCTGCTTCGGGAGCGCCTGCCTCGGGAGCGGCGAGACCGACTGCGACGACGACGACGACTGCACCATCGACACCTGCGACGTCGTCCTCGGGTGCGTCCACGAGGCGGACGTCGGCGCGATCTGCAAGCAGTTCATGGGCACGGGCGCGTGCGGGACGAACCAGTGTGTGGTCTCGACGTGCGCCCCGGGTTACCTCAACAAGAACACCACGCAGAGCGACGGGTGCGAGTACCCCTGCCTCGGCGCCACCGGCACGACCGAAGCCTGCAACGACGTCGACGACGACTGCGACGGCCAAACCGACGAAGGCTGCACGGCCGCCTGCGCGGGCTCGGAAGTCGCTAACGACGGCGTAGACACCGACTGCGACGGCTGGGAGCGCTTCGGGCCCCCGAACGCCCTGAAGCTCGGCGCGGCCATCCCGGCGACGGGTGCGGCCAGCGTCGCCGTCTCGGGCAAGTTCCACTTCGGCCTGCTCGGCCTCTCCGACGTGACGGGCACTCTCTCGCGGGCCTCCGCCAGCGCCCCCATCTCGTGGTGCGTCAGCGGCAACGTCTCGGTCGACCTCCCGCTCCTGAAGCTCGTCGGCGCCACGGCCTCGCTCTGCCGCAGCACCACCGGCGTCGAGACGGGCACGCTCACCGGCATCGGGATCGCCGGCGGCGTCCCCGGCATCGCCATCACGGGGACGTTCACGACGGGGAGCGCGCCAACGCTGGTCGTCGATGTCCCGTCGCTGCTCGTCGCCCAGAACCTGACCCTCACGAGCGCAACGCTGAGCTACGACGCCGAAGACGCGCTCGGCGAACCTTTCAAGGTCGCCGTCGCGGGCGACTTCACGGCCGGACCCTTCACCGGCCGCCTCACGGGCGACCTATCGCGTGACGAGCCCGGCGGCCCGCTCACGGGCTGCCTCACGGCCACGGCGACCGGCACCGCGCTCGGCCTTGAGTTCCCGGTGCTCGTGATGACGGTCTGCATCAAGAACGAGGGCGGCGTCGCCAAAGTCGACGTGGTCGATCTGCACGGGCGCGTCGCTTTCGAGTCCATGACCCCCGCCTTCCGCGGCGAAGTGACCCTCGGGAGCGCGTGGAACGTCCACCTCATGATCGCCGAAGTGGAGCTGGTCGCCGGTGGCCTCGTGAGCCTGACCGAAGCACACCTCGCGTTCGGCAAAGGCGAGACCGCGATCGCGCTCACGGCCGGCGTGAAGCTCGCGGGCGTCGGCGGGGGCCTGGAACTGATGGTCTCCGGCGCCTATCGCAAGAACTCCGATCTCTCGCTCACCTTCACCGTGGATCCGACCAAGCCCTGGAAACCATTCAGCTCCATCGCGCTCAGCGTCGGGGCCATTGGCGGACGACTGCAGCGCCAATCCGGGATCTGGAAAGCGACTCTCCAAGGGACGGCCACCTCCGCGACGCTCGCGCCGGGCCTCTCGCTCACGAACGCCACGGTGACGACGATCATCACCACGAACTCCGCGTGGACCATTCGTCTCGCCACGGACGCGACCGTTGGCCCGTTCACGACGCGGCTGAACGGCACCCTCTCGCGCACCGGCAGCGGGGCTCCGCTCATCGTCTCACTCCGCGGCACGGCAGCGGGGACCGTCACCGGACTTGGCCTGACCGAGATCGCGCTCGAGGTGAAGAAGACGGGCGCCACCCCCTTTACCGCGACCCTCGAAGCCAAAGCGGCCCTCGAAGGCCAGAACACCAAAGTCACGGGGACACTCTCCCTCGGCTCACCCTGGGCCCTCAGTCTGACAGTGACCCGCCTCGCGCTCGGGCCCTACATGCGCATTCGAAAGGCCACCCTCACGACGGAGAAGGGCGGCACCTTCTGGACTCTCGACGGCCGCTTCTCCGCAGGCGTCGGTGCGCAGCAGCTCATCGCCGACGTCACGGGGGCTTGGTCCTCGAGCGGCAACCTCGGCCTCTCGATCACGATGCCGGAGGGAAAGACGTGGCGCCCCGTGGCCCAGGTGCCCTTCGAGGTCCAGACGCTCTCGGGTCAGCTCCTGAAGCTCGGCGGCGCATGGAGCATGGAGGTGACCGCCACGTCGATGGGCGACATCTCGCTCGACGGCCAGGTCTCGCTCACGAGCGCGAGCCTCTACGCCAAGCTCGGCTCGAACGGGGCATGGACTTTCACCCTGAGCGGGACCGGCGAGGTCGGCGTCTTCGGCACCACGACCCTCGCGGGCACGCTGACCAAGGTCGCGGGCCAGCCGGTCACCGGCTGCCTCACGGCGACGGTCGACCGCGTGCTGCAGGGGGTCCCGTTTACGGACGTCACGGTCTCCGCCTGTATCGTGTCCGAAGGCTGCGGTGACGACGCCACGTGCCTCTCGGTGACCGCCACGGGGACGGCCACCATCGCGGGCGAGTCCTTTGATATCACGGGTACTTTGGCAGGCCAGAACCTGAGCCGGATGACGCTCACGGTCGCCGACCTCGACCTCGCGCCCGGCTTCGCGATCGATCCGGCGACGCTGACCTTCACCAAGGACAATCTGAAGCTCGACGGCACGCTGAACGTGGGGACCGGCGCCCAGAAGGCCACACTGCTCGTGAACGGCAATTGGAAGATCGGCAGCAACTACAACCTCGACGTCACCCTCGCGCCGGACACGGTGTGGAAGCCCATACCGGGCGCCAATTTCAGCCTCGACGCCGTCACGGGCAAGCTGACCCGCCAAGGCTCGATGACGTCGCTCTCGTTCAGCGCGTCGGCGCCGTCGTTCTCGCCGGTCGCGGGCCTCACCATCGCCGACGTCACCGTCACGGGCAGCGTCGACACGTCAGGCCAGTTCGAAGTGAGCCTCGGGGGCACCTTCGCGCTCGCCGCCGGGCCGCTCTCGCTCGAGCTCGCGGTCACCGCCATCGTCGATCACACAGGCAAGTTCACACTCACGGCGGCGCTCCCGACGGACTTCGCGCCCATCCCGTCGCTCGCGCAGAACTTCACGATCGATGAAGGCTCGGCGTTCGTGTCGGTCGACGTGCCGGCTGGCGTCTTCAGCGTCGGCTTCGGCGCCACGGCCTCGGTCTGCATCTTCGCGCCCTGCACCGAACAACAGGACACCGAGATCAGCGTAGACGGTGGCGCCATCTTCCCGGGCAACGCGCCCGGCGGACCGCCGCAACCGACGCTCCCGGGCGGATCGGGCGGCGACGCGGTCCCGAGTGCAGCCTCCGGGGCGGGCTTCTGGCTACGCGGCGCGCTCCAGAACACCAACCTGCCCTTCCTCGGCCAGCTTCAGGGCGCCAGCATCGTGCTCTCAAGCATCGAAATACCCGACTTCGACCTGTGGAAAACCCCAGGCGACCTCATCGACGACATCGATCTGCCCGCGGGCCTCTCGCTCTTCTCGCTCGCGGAGACGCCCTTCCCCATTGGTGAAAGTCGCCCCGTGGTGCTCTTCGGCTGCACGATCACGACCTCGTCGGTCAAGGTCGCCGCCAGCATCGACGGCGACTGGAAGCTCATCCGCGCCGACCAGAACTTCCCCGGCGTGAAGACGCTCACGCTGAACTCGATGGCGATCGAAGGTGAACTCGCGGGCACCAGCGCCTCGGTCTCGCTCATCGCCGAGTCCACGTTCGTACCGAAGGACAACGGCACGAACCCGCCGCTCATCGGCTCGGCCGAGCTCGCGCTCGCCGTCGATCCCGGCACCGTTCGCCTCCAGATGGACATGAGCCTCGTCGGTCGTTGGCTCGATGTGGTGGGCCTCACGGGCTTCGCGATCCAGAACCCCGCGCTGAAGCTCGACATGCTGATGAGCTCGGCACCGCCGGTGGTCAGTGCCATCGGCTTCAACGGCGACCTCTTCTGGCGCAAAGGCGGCGCGAGCTGGCCGTCGCTCGCCGCGTGGCCCATCCCACCGACGATCTTCGACCCGACCTCACCCCCTCCGGCCCCGCCCTCGAACATCGCTCAGATGGGCGGCACCTTCTTCGTGGACCTGGCCCCGACCCCGTCCGGGCTGTGCCTATTCGGGGTATGTGCGCCGCTCCCGACATTCCTCTTCCGGGTCGAGCTGGCGAACCTGAACTTCCCGGGCGATTACATCAACTTCCACAACGCGCTCTTCGTGGTGCTCCAGGGGTGGCTGCCAGACAGCCTGCCCACCATCTCTCTGCCGAACATCGACACGTCGCCACTCTCCATCGGCGTGAAGAAGCTCACGGTCTACGCTTCGACGCACCACCTCGACCTCTTCGGGCTCGAATGGAAACCGGGTCTACTCAGCCAGCTCATCGCCACCATCGGGACCACCGACGTGAGCCTCCTCGGCTTCGCGGACACCAAGGGGCTCTTCATCGAAGGCGCGATGGAGCCCGTGGACATCCTGGGCCTCGACGTCGTCGAGCTCACGGGCGATCCCTTCCGTAACTACGCGAAGATGAACGGCGGTACGGTCGTCATCCCGGACCGCCCGCGCCTCGACCTTCCGTCCGGTACCGTGGAAGGCTGGGTCAAGATCGACACGCTCGCTGCGGGCGCGTTCGCGCACGTCGTCGCGTCGAAAGAGGACGCCGTCTCTGGGTGGGCGCTCGGGATCGGCAAGTCGGGGCTAGCGACCACGAAAGGCGCGCTCTCGATGCGCTTCCGAGGCTCTGGGATCGAGCGCGTGTGGAGCAGCGACGCGGGCGTGGTCAGCCCCGGCCAATGGGTCCACGTGGCGGCCGTCTTCGATGGCGGCAAGGCTGGCCTCTATGTCGACGGCACGAAGGTGCCCGCGTCGGTCACCGGCAACAACCTGCCCAGCCCGGCGCTCAACGACGCGCCGCTGGTGATCGGGAAGGGCTGCACCGCCGTCGACGACATCCGACTCTGGACCAGCGCACGCACGCCGGCTGACCTGAAGGCCAATAGCCGTTTCCTCGCGTGGGGTTACCACGAAGACCCGGACCTCGCCGCGCGTTACGAGTTCGACCTCGACCCGGACTCGGGCGACGGCGTCGTGCACAACTCGCGCTACTACTCGACGGGTTCGCGCATCCACGGCGACTACGTGGGCGCGGCTGCGGCCGTGCTCGACCCGAACGACCAGGACCTGCGCTTCAAGCTGGCGCTCCGGGTCCCGGGCTCTCCGGGAAGCGGCGACGGCCCTGGCTTTTGGATGCAGGCTGGCGCGCGCGTCGACATCCCCTTCATCGACACCGACGTCGTTGGTGGGGTGCAGGTCGCCATCGGCGGCGGCGAGGCCACGGGCACGCTCTTCGTCAAGGACTTCAAGATCTTGCCGGTCGGGTTCGGCACCTTCATCGCGGGTGGGTACGGCCCGAACTTCGTGCCCGGCGACTTCGACGATGGGCTCTTCGCCACCATCAATCTCCTGAACGCGAGCTTCGCCGCCACCGGCAAGCTCGCCTTCGAGAAGCTCTCGGGCAATGTCCAGACCTTGGGCGGCGCGACAGTCTCGTTCGGGTGCCCGACCGAGAACTGCACGTCCGTGTTCCAGAATGTGCTCGAAGCATCCGGCGACATCGATCTGACGACCAACCTCCCGGCGGGCCTCGGCGACATCGGCATCCTCGGCGAGTTCGACACCAAGCTGAATAGCCCCGACTGGTTCATCGACGTCGACGGCTCTCTGCTGCTCTTTGGACTGGAGCTGCTGTCGGGGAGCATCGAGATCGACAAGACCCACCTCCGGCTGACGACCACCCTCGATTTCGGGACGCTCACGATCGTGGGCTTCAAGATCAACCTGGGCGGTCTCGTGATGGACATGGAGCTCGACTTTCAAACCTGGCAGTTCTGTGGGACCGGTAAATACTCGGCCAACCCGGATGCCAACCACTCCGATGTGTTCGATTGCGGAGTGACCATCTGCATCGACGGCGAAGGCGTGCCGCTGACGCCGTCGCTCGGCTGCGGCAACTTCTGCCTCGGCTCGGAGTTCTGCCCGGAGGACGAGATGTGCGTGTTTGCCCAGTGCAAGCCGCGCCTCGCCGACGGGCAGGCCTGCGGCAAGAACAAACACTGCATCTCCGGCAACTGTGGCTGCATCACGTCAGACGCACTCGGTGTCAACATCGGCGCCTGCTACAGCCCGGGGACGAAGGACCTCGGCGAGACCTGCAAGGTCGACCCGGAGTGTACCGTCGGCCGCTGCTCCGGTGAGGCGTGCTTCAACGGGAAGTGCGTCTGCATCGACGACGAGGACTGTGGGACGGGCTTCTACTGCGACCAAGGGGTGCTTGGGTCGATTGGCACGAACTCCTGCAAGCCTCTGAAGGCCGACGGGCAGACCTGCAATACGAGTCTCCGTTGCGACAGCGGGTTCTGCTCGACGGAGTCCGACGTCGACCCCTGTGGGCGCTGCTACACGCCGGTCTCCAAAGCGGTGAACGCGGAGTGTTACGTCGACGCCGAGTGCCGCTCGAATCAATGCGGGCACGTCTGCGGTGACCCCAATCCGGGACGTTGCAAGTGCAGCGAGGACCGCCAATGCGACACGGATCAGTATTGCTCCTTCGAGGTCGGGGGCGACAACCTGTGCCACCAGAAAAAGCCGGCGGACACGGGCTGCACAGACCGGCGGCAATGTGCCTCGGACCTGTGCGTCTGCGGAGTCTGTAAGGCCCCTAACAGGCCCATCGACGCCGCCTGTATCGCGGATACACAGTGTGCGAGCGGCCAATGCTCGAGCTTCGCCTGCTCGCCGGGGACGTGTGTGTGCGACTCCGACGCAGACTGTGCAAGCAATCAGTTCTGCAAGACCAACATCACCACCAAGAACACATGCGAGCCCCTGGCGACGTCGTGTGGGAGCTGCAACGACTCCAGCCAGTGCGCAGCGGGCCTCTCCTGTATCTCCGGGAGCTGTATCGTCGCGGACTCTCGGAGCGTGGGGCAGTCATGTTGTGAGGACGCTCAATGCGACACGGACAAGTGCACCGGCGGGGTTTGCGGGTGCACGAACGATGGACAGTGTCCGACCGGTAAGTACTGCAAGAGCAACAGTTGCGTGTTCCTCCAGTCCGAGTGCGCAAGCGGCTGTGGCTCTGGAAGCGTATGCGCGTCGAACTATTGCACGGCGACCATCAACGGGAAGTGCGTCACGCCGAACAGCCTCGTGCTGCTAGCGACGTGTTGCCACGATGACCAGTGTATCAAGGGCCGGTGTACCGACGGTCGGTGTCGCTGCGACGTCACCAGCGACTGCACAACGGGGCAGTATTGCGAGAAGAACGGCGACGACCGGTGCCTGCCGAAGCTCGGGTTTGGAGGGGCCTGCACCGCCAATGACAATTGCACTTCCAACTACTGTAGTAGCGGCAAGTGCGTCGCGTGGCCGAAGAGAAGCATCGGCTCGTTCTGCTATCAGAACGAAGACTGCACCACCGGTCAGTGCGGCATTGGCAACGTCTGCGTCTGCGAGGTCGACAGCCAATGCGCCAGCGACGAATACTGCGCTGAACCGGTTGGACAGGCCGCCTACTGCGCCGACAAACGCGCGGCCGGCGCGAACTGTGACCAGGACGCCAAGTGCCTGTCGAACTGCTGTAAGGGCATCATCGGATTCCAAGAGTGCAAGGCAGCCAGCTCATGCAATTGATCACAAGATTCCATGATGATGGCCGCCGGTTCCAATGGTCGCGCACACTCATCGTCACCTCGCTGCTCATGGTCGCGGCCTGTGGCAGTAAGGCCGAGAGCGAATCGGCGTCCCCCGCGGACACCATCGACGACTCGGACCTGCCGTCGGGCGACGCCACCGACGTGTCGGGCGATATCGACGAGGCGGAGGTGCAGCTGCCCGACTCGGACGGCTCAGATGCGACGGACGGCTCAGATGCGACGGACGGCCCCGACGCCGACGGGTCGGACGTGACGGACGGCCCCGACGCCAGTGGTACCGACGTCACGGACGTTCCCGACGTGGCGGGGGCCGACCTCACCGATGGAGCCGACATCGAAGAGCCGGATACCGATGGGCTCGACGGGCCCGACTCGGGCGGGTCAGACGTGGACGGTTCGGATACGGATACGGGCGGGTTGGACGGCACCGACGGCGCCTCCTGCGATGCCTGGTGCGCCGATGTCGCGGCAACGTGCGGCGACACGCCGTGGGCCTTCGTCGACCTGGCGACATGCACGGCGGCGTGCGCGACCTTCAGCGACGATGGGCTCGCGTGCCGCGCGGCGGCGCTCTCCACGGGCGTCGATGGCTGTGCGGACGCCGCTGTGACCAGCATCCCGTGCGGCGCGTGCGAGGGCGTGTGCGGCGTGATCCTGGCGGCGTGCCCCGAGTCACACGAGTCGGCGGACGCGTGCACAGATGCGTGTGAGAATTGGCCAGACGATGGCGCCGCGCTCGACGTCACCGGCGACTCGCTGCAGTGCCGCTTCAATCAGGCTTTGGCCGCGTTCGGCGGTGCCGCGTCGTGTGGGGCCACCAGCCCGGACGGGGGCGGGATCTGCACGACTGCGGTCGTCGCGCCAACCTGCGAGGGCTACTGCGCGCTCGTCACGAGCGCCTGTGATGGCCCCGCAGCGGCCTTTGGCAGCGAGGGCACGTGCCTGAGCTGGTGCACCGAGCACATCGATCCGGATCCCGCGAAAGGCGGCGACACCCTCGGCTGCCGGAACGCCCAGGCCGAGGCGGCACAAGCGGCCAAAGACGCTGGCGCCGACGCGACGGCGGCCTGCGCGGCGGCCGGCCCCCTCGGAGGCGGGGTGTGCGGCGACGCTTGCGCGATCACCTGCGAGGTGACCGAGGCCGTCTGCCCGGACGCATGGCCCGATGCGTCCTCCTGCCTATCGAGCTGCGCGGGTCTGCCCATCGGCGAGCCCACGGGCGCGACGCTGTCCTGCCGCTACGCGGGGCTCATCTCCGGGGGCGGGGCCGGCTGTGTCGCCGCAGCGGGTCAGGGCCCGTGCGCGGCGGTTGGCGATCTCCCGACCTGCGCCGCCTACTGTGCCGCAGTGGCCGCCGCGTGTTCGGGCACGGATGCGCAGTATCAAAGCGAGGCCGAGTGTCTCGCCTTCTGCGGGGCCGCGACACTCGTCCCCGGGCAGGTGACTGATGCGGCCTCGAACACCCTCGGCTGTCGGCTCGGCGCGGCGCAGAAGGCGTTGTCGGAACCCGGCAACTGGTGCGAGGTGGCCGGCCCCTCAGGTGGCGGGCAGTGCGGGACGCCGTGCGGCGTGTACTGTCAGCTCGCGACGGCGCTCTGCGGCGGCGGGGGCGACAGTGTCGCGCTCTACTCGAGCCCGTCCGCTTGTCAGTCCGCCTGCGCGATCGTCCCGCCCGGTGATGGCGCCGGAGACACGCTCGGCTGCCGAGTCGAGTCACTCGTGGCCGTCGCGACCTCGGGTGCCTCGTGCGACGTGGCCGGGCCGGCCAGCTCGGCCTGCGTCGACGCGTCACCCTCGTGTGTCCACACCTGTCACCGCGTGCAGACGACTTGCACGGGTGGCGACGCACAATACCCCGACCAAGCGGCGTGCCTTTCGGCCTGCGACGCCATCGAGCCCGGCAAGCTCGGATCGCTGCCGGCGAACACCGTCGCGTGCCGCTACGACGCGGTGCGCGACGCGGCGCTCGCTCCCAACGCGACCGAACGCGCGACCGCCTGCGACGCGGCCGGGCTCACAGGCGGCGGGGTGTGCGGGACCTGGTGCGACGTCTATTGCCCACTCGCCGCGACGGCGTGCTCCACGCTCTACCCGAACGACGACTGCGCCGCGACGTGTGCCGGATTCTCCGACTTCGGCTCACCCGGTGACGTCGACGGTGACTCCGTGCAGTGCCGAATCACCTGGCTCGGAGCGGCGCTCGACGCGCTCAGCCCGGGCTCGACCCCACCCGCTTGCGAGTACGCGAGCGCCAGCGGTGGCGGCGTGTGTGGTGACGCCGACGTCGACGGGGATGGCTGCGGGTCGCCCTTCGTGGTGACGCTGCCGACCCTGCTGACGGGCGACACCACCTCCGCCACTGACGACCTCGACGCCGAGTCGTGCGAATCGGGTGGCGGCACGGGCAGCCCCGAGCTCGTCTACGCCTTCACGGCGACGCAGACCGGCACGGCCCTCGTGACGGTGAACGCCGAGTTCGACTCCGTCATCTATGCGCGCGCCGATTGCAGCGCGGCAGCGTGCCTCGCTCACGACGACCTCGTCGGGCCCGGGATCGAGACGCTCACCTTCGACGTCGTGGCCGGGGCGACCTACGCCGTCATCGTGGACGGCTTCGCGGGCGACGCGGGGGCCTTCACGATTGAGCTGGCGATGAAGGGCGTGGGCAAAGCCGGCGAGAGCTGTGAGGCGCCCCTGCCTGCCCCCACGGACGGCGAGCCGCTGTCGGGCCTGACGACCGATCGCGACGACGACCATTCGGTCGACGACTGCGGGCTCGGCTATAGCGCGGGCGATGGGTCAGCCGACCTCGTCTACACATTCACGGCCACCGAGGCGGGTCCGTACACAATTCAACTCGATGCGAGCTATGACTCTCTTCTTTATGTGATATCTGAATGTTCGATATGTATCGCCGCGGATGACGCGATTGGTCCGGGCCTCGAGTCGGTGACAATCACGCTCAAGGCCGGTGAGACCGTCGGTATCGTCGTCGATGGCTACGACGATAGCGGCCCGTTCTTACTCGTAATTCTGCCTCCCTGACCGGCACCGGATCCGATACGCACACTGGGAAACGGCGTGGTCACGTAGCCCGTCTGGGGGTGGCTGTCGCCCGCCGACACGCAGAGTGCGCCCTCGCGTTCTCCACGAGCGGCCAAATTCTGCCGCCGACAGCCAACCTTTGCACGTCGTCTCCACCGCGAGGCCAGACTCAGCGAGCGCCTCGAGCACACCCCGTTCGGTGCTCGAGCGTGCTCTGATTGAAAGCTCGGCCAGGCGCGGAGAAGCTCAGCGCCTCAACGTCTGCGAGTAATCCTTCAGGTAGGTCGACGGTGGTGCGCATGGTCGATGCCTCCAACACGCATCATGTCCACGCATCACCACGAAGCATTGTCAGTAAGTCCAGTCCTGAGCTCACATCTTGCCGAGGAGGTGCGCGGGGCTGGGGTCGTCCTTCGGCACCACGGTCTCGCCAAAGCGCTCCACGAGCCGGCGACGCGCGTCGCTGGGCAGGGCGGCGTAGAGCGGCATCAGATACACTGTCCAGTATCGAACTCGCAGAGCTGGCCGGGGGCGCACGCGCCGCAGCTCCCGCCGCACCCGTCGTCGCCACAGGCACGTCCCTCGCACTGGGGCGCGCACGCGCTCTCGACGCGTACGGTACGTGGCGCCGGTGACTCGAACGAGAGGGCGTCGACCACGACCGCGTACGTCACGCCGCCGGTGAGGACGACGTCGAGCGGGGCGCCGTCGGCGTAGAAGAACGCTTGAGCGCCAGCGCACTCGGCCACAGCGGCGCCCTCAAGCGCGTCGCAACTGTCCGTCACGGCGACGTAGCTCGGCCCGGTGCCCGCGACGTACCCGGGCAGGGTCACTCGGTAGGTGCCGGTCGTGGGCGCCGTGAAGTAGAGCACGGCGTCGGGCTGGCCCTCACCGAACCCGGCGGCTTCGCATGCGCCGGCGGTGACGTCGTCGGTGGTCGCAGCCGGGAGGGTCACCTCGAAGGGCACGGCCCCGACGACCAGCGGCTGGAGGCAGCTTTCGCCCGGCGTGATCGCGCCACAGATGGCGGACAGCTCGAACGGGCCGCCGGCCACCCCGTCCACGACGACGTGGTAGGTCTCGCCCTGAACGACGTCGACGGTCACCGAGCTACCGGTCGCCGCGCCCAGGCACGCGCTGGGGCTGCAATCGCCGCCGGACAGGACGGTCAGGCCGAGCGCCGCGGTGTTTTCGCCCAGCGTGAAGGTCACAGGGCCGCTCTCCTCGGCCACGAACCGGTAGGCCTGCTCCTCGCCGGCGAGGCCAGACGAACCACAGCCATAGCTCTGGACGGAGCCTCCGGCGCCTCCGACCACCCCAATGGCCGTGTCGCCACAGGCGATCTCGCCCGACTCGGCACAGCGTGCCTCGGTCAGAGACATGGTCAGCGTGTAGGGACCCGCGTCGGTGTCGACGTCAGACGCGTACCCATCGACGACGAGGAAGTAGGTCTCGCCTGCGATCAGCGTGACGTCGATCTGCCCGCCTTCGTAGAGGTCCTCGGCGGGCGCGACGCAGGCAGCCCCAACCGCACTGCAGTCCGTGGTCACGTAGACGGTCTGGGGGTGGCCGTCGCCCGTGTGATCGAAGCTCAGCGCGTACGACCCCGTCACCTCCGGCATGAATCGGTAGACCGCGTCCGGCATGCCGCTCGCGGCCGTCCCACAGCTGTCGGGGTCGACGTCGCTCGTCAATTCGGAGGTGTCGCCGCTGCTGATGAAGGGGAGGCTGCCCACCACGAGCGCGGAGCCGCAGCTCTCGCCGGGCGTCTCGCACGCGGTGCCGTCGCTCGTGCAGACGAGGCCCCCGGCGCATGGGTTGCCACACGGACCACCGCAGCCGTCCGTGCCGCAGACCTTGTCGGTACAGCTCGGCTGGCAAACGCACTCACCGCTCACGCAGGCGTCCTGTCCGTCGCACTCGCCGCACGAGCCGCCGCAGCCGTCGTCACCACACTCAGCCGCGTCGCAGCTCGGTACGCATGGGGGCTCCGTCGTAGCGACGTTCAGCTGGTAGACGCGCGCGCTGTTATCGTCTGAGGCAGGGAGCTGCGGCTCGTCGACCACGATGACCACCTCCTGACCGGGATCGAGGTAGACGTCGAGCGACTCGACGCCCGCGGCCTGGACCACGTTGGCCTCGGCCAGACAGTTGTCTGCGAGGCCATCGCAGCCGTAGCCCACCCAGACGTGGCCGTCCCACCCCTCCGTCGTGAGCGTCACGGTGTACCAGGCACCGTCGCCCACGAAGCGGTAGACGCGGTCCCGCCCCAGCGCTTCGTCATCGCCCAGACCGAAACACAGGCTTCCTGGGGTGTACGTATGGTCGGCGAACGCCCCGGCCAGGTCGCCGGTCGCCGTCGCGCCGACCGCGAGCGCCACCGCATTCAGGCAGTTGTCACCATCCTGCTGACAGACGAAGTTGCTGCAGGTCGCGCCGCCCGAACATTCCCCGCAGCTCCCGCCGCAGCCATCGTCGCCGCACTCTCGACCACTACAATCCGGGATGCAGCCCGCGCAACCGGCGGCGACGTCGGCAGTGCACACCTCGCAGACGTCGGCGCAACAATCGCCGTAGACGAAGCAGTCTTCGTCGCAGTAGCACGTGCCATCCTGACCCTCGCCTCCGCAGGCGTCCACACAGCTCGGCTGAGCGGCCACGCATTGGCCGAGCGCGCTGCAGAAGAGCGCGACGCCGACCTCGTCGACGCCGCACTCACCGCACGACCCGCCACACCCGTCGTCGCCGCAGGCGCGGTCGACGCAATTCCCCTCGCACGCGCCAGGGCACTCGGCCAGGTAGTCCGTGCCGCAGGTCCCGCAGACGTCGGAGCAGCAGTCGCCGGCCGTGAAGCATTCCGAATCGCACTGACACGGGCGGGTCTCGTCGAAGATGCCGCACAGCCCGTCACAGCTGCCGGCCGGCACACACAGCCCGTCTTCGTTGCAGGTGTCGGAACCATCGCACGTGCCACAGGTCCCCCCGCAGCCATCGTCGCCGCACGCCCGGCCGTCACAGGCGGGGATGCAGATGCACTGGCCGTCTTCGCTGCAGACCGAGCCCTCTGCGCAGAATCCGCAGGAGCCACCGCAGCCGTCATCGCCGCAGACCTTGCCGTCGCAGGCCTTGGCGCAGCACTCGACGGTCACCTCGGTCGACGCGATCGCGCCGAACGGGCTGTCGACGACCAGGTAGTAGCTGCCGCCACCCGCGTCGAACGCCACCTCGCCGTAGCCGGAGGCGGAGCAGGTGGCGGGCCCCGCGACGCATCCCGCTCCCGCGTCGCGAAGAACGATGAGATCGAGGTCGGTCGCGTCCGCCTGTCGCAGCGTCACGCGCGTGCCGGCGGCGGGCTCGAGTGACCAGGCGGCCTCGGGGGTGCTCTGGTAATCCGGCTCGCTCCCGCCGTCGTAGGCCGGGCAGCCGGCGCTCCAGATGGCGTTCGTCGCGCCGGCGACGTCGTTGCCGACCGTGACGGTCGACCCACACGCCAGCGCACCGATGGGCGCGCAGACGGGCGCCGGCTGGATGCACTGACCGGCGTCGCACACTCGGCCGTCCGTGCAGACGCCGCAGACATTGCCACAGCCGTCGTCGCCGCAGACCTTGCCGTCACAGCTGCCCAGACAGGGCGACTTCAGGCTCAGTGTGTAGGGGCCGGCGTCGCCGCCGTAACGTCCGTCCACCACCAGGAAGGCGCTGGCACCCTTGGTCAGGGCGAAGGTGAGCCGCCCCGGCTCCTGGTCCTTGAGGTCACCGGTGGCGGCGAGGCACGACGACGCGATGTTCGCGCAGTCCGACGCCGCATAGAGCAGCTCGGGGCGCGGCCAGCTCCCGGTGAGCTCGGCGGTGAACTCGCCGGTCGCATTGGCGACGACCTTGTAGACGACGTCCGGGCCGCCCACCCCGAAGGTGTTGCCGTCGAGCGTACATTGCGCGGTGGCGCTCGGCGATGCACCCGGCGGGAGGCAGCAGCCGAGGCCCGTATCGTAGTCGGCCGCTGCGCGACGTGTGTCCCCCGAGTCGGCGAATGGGAAGGTGTCGATGACCCTCGCGGTCGCGCAGGTGTCGTTGGTGGGGGACGGCACGACGCACGTGTCGCCACCCCCAGGCGAAGCCGCCGCGCAGGCGGTCTTCGCGTCCTCCCGGCCGGCCGAGAGCGCGAGCAGGTGATTCAACCGACAGCCGAGGGTGTCGCCGGTGCCGTCGGTGATGGCGCCGCCCGGTGTCATGCCCGCACACGCCTCCGCGCATGCGGCGAAGCCAGTGTACAGCGGCGAGTCACCGCCGCAGAGGCCGATAGCCGCCTCGCAGTAGGCCACACACGCGCCCCCGCAGCCCGCCGACACAGGGCCCGCGTCGCTACATGCGCCCGGGTCGCTGCCCGCCGCTCGCGCGTAGTTCCCGTGACAGGAGAGCGTGGCCCCCTCGGTGTCGCCGTCCCCTCCGAGAGTCCACGGTGCGGCCTCGCACCAGGCTTCGCACTGGTCGACGCTGGTGTATTGTGCGTTCGCGTCTACACACGCGGACATGACGGCAGCGCAGTAGTCCGCGCACGTCCCTACCGGCTCGGGCTCACACCCGGCGCCTACACACTCCTCATTGGCCGCGTCGGAGCCCGCGCCAGTGTCTTCCGGCGCTGCTGCCCCTTCGCCGCCGCCGTCGTCACCGCAGCTCAAAAAGGCGCACGCTGCGACCAGCCCGAATACGGCGCGCCTCACTGGCATTCCCCCATGCTGACGCTCAGTTGCTTCAGCTTGATGCAGAAGGTCGGGATCGGACTCGGCAAGTGTACGGTGATCCCGGCACTCGACGCAGAGACTCCGAGGGACCCGACGTCATACGAGCCGCCGGGCCACACGACCTTTGCGGAGAGCTGACCTCGGATGTCCGGGAAGTTGAATCCCCACGCGAACATGGCATCGAGGTCCATGGTCAATTGGGCGCCGAAGTTCAGGTTCTCGTTCACCCACTCGGTCACGTACTCGATCACCGAGATGACCTTGTTCACCACGTAGCTCACGACCTTCTTGATGCAGCTGCCCCACGACAACGGATTCCAGCCGCACTGCTTCTCTTCGCGGTTCGACCACTCCTGGATGGTCTTCATCACCGACTTCGCGACCTGCAGCGGCTTCGTGATGAAGCCGCTCAAGGTCGCGTCGAGGCCCACGCGGAGCTTCGCGAGGATGCCGTGGCTGCCGAGGCAGGCCCGTCCGTTGGCGTTCGGCAGCGGGCCAAAGCCGACGCCGATGTTGGCCGCCGTGCACAGCTCGAAGGCGCCCGTGCTCGCGTCGATCCAGCCGTTCACAGCGAGGTTCTGACCGAAGAAGGTGACGGTAGCGTCGAGTTTGATCTCGTCCGACGAGACGATCAGGTGCCCGTTCATGGTCGGCGACAAGTCCGACAGAACCTTCAGGATCTTGAAGACGCCCTTGACCTCGAAGCCGAAGGTCTGTGCGTCCGCGAGCCAGAGCTCGGCTTCCACCTCACCTTCCGGCTGGAACCAGCCGAGCACCCCGGGCCAGGACGGGAGGTTCGCCTTTCCGGCGACCCGAAGACCCGCTTGCGGCACATCCGGCCGTGTATCGAGCGACATCACGGCCTTGCCCACCGTGAACGCGATCTCCCCGAGCTTCTCGAGCCGCGGGCTGATGTCACCGAAGCCGAGCTTCACATCCACTCGGGCCTGCGTGAGCACCGAGAAGTCCTTGTCGGTGCCACTCGACAGGCTCGGGACCTCACCACCGGTGAAGATCGCCTTGATGGTGTCGAGCAGCACGGGGCCATCTTTGTTCGGGTCGAGGCCCACGAGCAGCTCGCCCGTGATGACCAGCGGAACCTTCAGGAACTTCACGAGGCTCACGGTGGCCATCGCGTAGAAGTTGCCCGTGGCCTTGAAGACCTCCTTCACGATGACTCTCTGCCCGTTCTCCTGCTTCACGAGGCGTACGGGCAGGATCGACTCCATCTCCAGCTGCCCCTTCCACGACAGGCCGAGCGCGCCCGCCTCGATGCCGACGTCGCTCAGCATCGGGAAATCGGCGAGCGAGACGTAGAGGCCCGGGTCGAAGGGGTCGAAGAGCACACCCACCTTCCCGAACGCGCTCTCCGAGACGCCCTTCGCGAGGGCCTTCTTCTTCACCTTCCCGGCGGGCGCTTGCAGGGAGTGGGAATCTTCGAGGCCGGGCACGTCGAACTCGACCCCGATCGCAGAGGCATCCCACACGATCGAGAACCACATCGAGTCCTCGGGCAACGGGAGCTTCGGCGGCTTCGGCAGCTGGTCGCACACATCCTTGACGGACGGCAGGTCGAACGCGCACCACTTCGGGTCGTCTTCGTCGAAGTACTTCTCTTGAAGGAACTTCGCCGGGGCGAAGGCCAGCTTCAGCGGCGAGTCTGGGAAGGCGGTGATGCCCGACCCGAATCCTTGGAGCGGGCCGAGCGCCATACCGGGGAGCCCGAGCAGCGTGCCCTGAATGGCCGGGGGGTTCGTGGCCGTGACCTTCAAGATCGCGCCCGGCAGCGGGATTCCCGGCGTTCCCCCCGGGAGTTTCAGGGACGGCGAGCCCACCAGCACGAGCGGGGAGCCGTTCACGTACTTCTTGAACTCGACTTCCTTGTCGTTCCCGGCGTCGTCCTTGACCGTGGCTTTGCCCGTGTTCTCGACCCACGTCCCAGCGGCGGCGTCGAGCCACAAGACCCGGTCTCCCGGAAGACACGTGATGGTGAGCCGCTTCTTGTCCGCGCTGCGCTCCACGCATTTCGGATCCGCGACACTGACCTCGGAGGCCTTGGGGGCGCCGCAGCCGGGTGAGCCGACGGAGTCCGGGTCGACCGGGTACTGACAGCCGGCGGCCGCGTCGCAGACGTCTGCGGTGCAGGGGTTCAGGTCGTCGCACTCACGGACCTGATAGCAGCCGAATCCCTGGACGCAGGTGTCGATCGTGCACGCGTTCCCATCGTCGGGGCACGTGAGCTGCTGGTGCTTGCAGACGGCCTTGCCGTTCTCGACGGCGCAACTATCGACCGTGCACGCGTTGTTGTCGTCGCAGGCGACGGGCGAGGAGACGCAACCGAAGCCCGGCACACAGGCCGCCGGGTTGCAGGCATTGCCGGGACATACGGTGCTCTTCCCCCCGAGGCATTGCCCGGTCGCGTCGCACGTCTCGCTCGTGGTGCAGGGATTCCCGTCGTCACACGCGACGCCCTTGTCTTTCTGTTGCGCCGTGCCGGTGCAGTTCATCCCGGGATCGATGGCGGGCGTGAAGCAGGCGCCGGCCGCGCTGGCGGGGCACGTCGTCTCGCAGAGGACCTTGTAGATGACCGCTTTGCCGTCCTGTAAGTTGGGCGGCTGCTGGTTCAAGGGAATGCACGGTCCGGGTACGGGACCGCCTCCGATTAGACCACCCTGGCCGTCGATGAGTGTGCACTCGGTGAAGGACGGCTCATCGAAGAGGGAGTACTCCTGATATTTGTCCGCCGGGAAGTAGGGCCCGATGCCGAGAGCGGCCCCCTGGAACTGCCGCGCCCCGAGCACGGCCTGGACCTTCCGGGCGTCGTCGATCGACAGCTTCGCGATCGAGACGTTCGGGAAGTTGCCGTACGATACGGCGCCGCAGGCTTTGGCGAAGCTCCCGAAGTCACTGGCGAGCATCGCCTGGAAGTCGGTCGCGTTGTCGACCGCCGTCACGGCCGAACACGCCAGGACGTACTTGTTGCCGAGGGCCACCACGTTGCGCTTGCAGGTGGAGGAAGCGGCGTCCCAGTAGTCGCAGTTCCCGCAAGGGTGGAACGGCGCCGTGACCGTCGGGCCGGACTTGAGCTGCCACTTCGCGGTCCCCATCTCGCAGAGGTAAGGGCGCTTCTCGAGGCAGTCTGTCCGCTTGTTCACGCACGAGCCGATCTGCGCGTCCATACATCCGTCGCGCCAGCAGTCGTCGCGTGTCTCCTCCTCGCCCTGCGCGTTCTTCCCGAAACCGTAGAGGCAGGACGACGTCTCCAAGGGGGGGAACCACCCGATACTGTGCGCGAGGAAGGCGTTTGGGCCGGACGCCGGCTGACCGCCCCACATCCACCACTTGGCGTTCTCCGCAGTGCCTTTCGTCCCATACCAGTCGCTCGCGTACGGATGGGGGCACTGGACCGTCTGCGAGCAGTCGAAGGTCACACCCGGCCAGGCGCTACTGCCGACGCCGTTCGGGTTCGCGGGGTCGAAGCCACACCAGTTCGTGGGCGGTACCCCCCAGCCGGAGTCGAAGTTCGCCCAGTTCGGGTTGGAGGGAAGTGACTTGGCGTATTCCTCGGGACTGTAGCCCGGACCGCGGCGCTTCCAGGTTTGGGGCGTCCACAGCCGATCGATTCCGAAACGCGCTTTGAGGTCCGCGCGCTCCGGCTCCGTGTTGACCCACCACGGGGCTTGCGTCTCGCCGATCGCGGCGCAGCCTGCGCGTGCCTCGGGTGCCGTGGCCGGCGGCATGACCCGGTAGGTCACCGGTTCGGTCGTGTAGCGCGAATCCGCGGTCACGCCCGCAGGGGGCGCCTTGGGCTGACGGACCACAATCCGGTGCTCGACGGCACAGGTGCCGCTGTCGTAACGCACCCAGTCGCGGGGACCGGCCTGCGAACACCGCCGCTTGCAGACGAACGGTCGCTTCACGTCCTTCGGCTGGAGCGCGAAGCAGGATGGGGGCCCCGGCGGCGTTCGGCCGACGGCGATCCCCGCCATCGCTTGCATGTAGCCGAAGTCGTTCTCCTCCGTATTGGCCCACGGCGTAACCTGGGAATCGGTGAGCGCACACTTGCGCGGCGGGTCGGTCACCGGGTCGAACGGCTTTGCTCCGACCTCCCAGTAGATGAACTTGCCCTCGATGCCGGAGTCCGTGATCCCGAGGTGGATGGGCTGCTTGGCGTAGCCGTAGAGCCCCACGCGCTCCATCTCGACGTTGCTCTCGGGTGTGAAGAGGTTGTGCCCGTACTTCTCACACGCGTTGATCGCCTGGTTCCACGTCAGCGGCTCCTTGCAGTAGAGGTAGCCCACCTTGTCGTCGAAGCCGGTTTGGAACCAGTTGCGCTTGTACTCGCATCCCTTGCCCGGACGGCAGGTCCCTTCGGTGCACGCGTCATTGTCTTCACACGGGTTGGGCTTGCCGCCGCACTTGCCGGCGGTGCAGCGGTCCTCGACCGTACACACGTCCTTGTCGTCGCACGTGGTGCCGTCCGCTGCGTTCGTGACGACCCACCCCTTCATCGGGTCGAAGGTCGCGCTCTGGCAAGCCGAGAGCGCTGGCTTGCTGTAACGACAAATGAAGCCGCGTTTGTCCGAACACGCGTGAGCGTAGTTCTTGTTCGTGCCCGCGCCGACGATCATGCAGTCGCGCTCCGGTGGACCGTTCGTCGGCTCGCCCGGTGCCCAAGACAGTGTGGCCGCGCCAGGGATCCAGCCGTTCTTCGAGATCTTGTCCCATTTCCCCTCTTGCACCTGGTCGCTGTACGCGACCCAGAGTCCCGGTGGGTACGTCACGGTCTGCGGCGGCGGCGTGGTCCCGAGGTTGCCCTTCGCGATCTGGCAGTAGGCTTGCGACTCCGACCAGGTGAGCAGCCCCAGGCACAGGGTGTCGACGCCGTCCTTGCCCCGGTCCACGACGGTCGGAGGGGCAAACTGGCAGCCCTTGATCGGGTCGCAGGTGTCCGTGGTGCACGGGTCGCCGTCCGAGCAGTTGGCCGCGCCGCCACCCACACAGGCACCGGCGTCACAGAAGTCCCCGATCGTACACGGGTTCTTGTCGTCGCACGCGAAGGGCGCGGGGGTCGAGACACACTTGCCGCTCGAGTCGAGCTGATCGTAGGTGCAGGGGTTGCCGTCGTCGCACCGCGTCCCACAGATGAACGCCAGCTTGTCCGTGCAGGCTCGGTCGAACCACTGGCCGCTGTTCGTGGCGCCGGTAAAGACACCGCCACAGTCCTCACCCGCTGCGGTGGACCCACTCGCCTCGCCGGCAGCGAAGCCCGGCGCGCTCACGGTCTTTCCGTCAGCCCACTGGTACACGCCTTCGGTGTCCTGATCGTTCAGGCCGGTCCACCAGTTGGTAATGGACATGGCCGCCGCGGCCTTCGAGACCTCGGTGTTCACGGCCGGACTGTAGAGCGTCGCGAGGCCCAGGCTCAGCTTGGTACACGCGGCCTTGGCGTCCGCCCACGTGCTGGGCTCCTCACAGTACGTGTAGAGCTCACCTTGGCGCTGCAGGACCTGGGTGATCGTGTTCGCGCAGAGGCCGGCCGGCGTGCAGGTGTCGGTGGTGCAGGGGTTCTGGTCGTTGCAGTCCTTGGGCTTGCCGGCCGTGCAGACCCCGCTGGCACAGGCGTCGCCTTCGGTGCAGAGGTTGCCGTCGTTACAGGGTGCGACGTTTGGCGTGTAGACGCACTTGCCGGCGGCGGCGTCGAAGGTGTCGTCGGTGCACGGGTTCAGGTCGTCGCAGTCCCGTTCGCAGACGAAGGGCTTCGTGGCCGCGCAGTCGAGCACGTTCGCAAACACGGGCTGGCCGAGGGTCGGGTAGCCCCCCCACGACACGCAGTCCGCGGCCTCGGAGTTGCTCGTCGGGACAGTGGACCAGGGGACGAATCCGGAGATCCCGGACCATTGGAAGGTGCCTTCAACTGCGGCGTCGGAGTAGCCGATCCACCAGTCCGGCGAGATCGGCAGACGGTTCGCCGAGTCGGCGACGAAGCCCGCCTCCTCGGCACTGTCGAACGACACCAGCGTGCGCCCGCGCTTCACGCAGGCCGCCGCCGCGTCGGTCCAGGACTGGGCGTCGGGGCAGAACAAGAAGCTCTGCTCGCCGAGCCCCGAGCCCGCGGCCCCCTTCAGCACGGTTTCGTTGTACGAGCACCCCGTGGCGGGGACGCACACATTGACGGTACAGGGGTCGCCGTCGTCGCACCCCACGAGCTCCCCGACGCACACGGACCCCTTGCAGCTGTCGTTCTGGGTGCAGGCGTTGCCATCGTTGCAGGTGGCGGACGGGGTCTCGGTGTAGACGCAGGCGCGGGTGACCGGGTTGCAGAAGTCCTCCGTGCAGTCGCTGCCGTCGTCGCACACGCCCGCGAGGGCCGTACAATCCGCGGGCGCCGCGACCACGCCGCCGCGATAGACCGATCCAGCGACGGGTATGCCGTTGAGCTTCAGGGCGACAGGGCTCCCCGTGCTGGAGATGACCTGAGGGGACATCATGAGCACTTGGACTGGCTGCTCCGCCGAGATCGCGGCACGAAGCACGAAGCGGAACGACACCGGAGTGGCCTCGGAGACGTGCGCCACGCCCGCGAGCTGCGAGCCCGCGAGATAAGCGGCGCTGAGTGCGGTGTCGGGCGCCGTCTCGTGGACCACCTCGAGCCGGCCGCCGCCGTCCCAATAACGAGGGTCTGGCGGCGTCAGCGCCACCGTGTGGCCCGTGCGGCTCGCCTGGCCGCTCAAGAGGGGCGATTCGGTGCAGTCGAAGGCCTCCTCCCAGACCTCGATTCCGGGCCGCGGCACACAAGAACGCTGGATGAGCCCGACCGGTTGTACGGTCCCGGGGTAGAAGAGGTCGGCGCGGAAGCCCACGGGCGGCGGCGTCTTCTGCGTTGCGCGCAGCACCACGACCGGGCACTCGATCACCGCACCGACTGGGCCGGACAGCTCGCACAGGACCGACGGCTTCGTCTCGGGGATGGTCGCCGGATCCGGAGCGAGCGTGGCGTCGCCCCACGGTGCCTCGACATCGCCGCTCGCGGCGTCGGAGATGAGAGAGCCAGGGGCGCTGCCGACGGAAGTGGTGTCACCGACGGTGCCGAGCTCGGCGTCGTTCAGAGCACAACCGGCACACCATGCAGCCCCGAGGGCCGACAACACACTACGAGTGAACGACCGCTGCAAGGCACACTCCTCTGAACGACGGGAGAGCCATCTACTACGACGCTGCCCCAACCCTCGTCAAGAGGCTCCCGGGCCAATAAGGCTCCCTTTTTTCAACCTTTGGTAATTGCTTGAATCACAGGAGCTAGCCCCAACGGCACTCACGGCGCCCTCCCTGACCCCAGCCGTCCTCCAGCGAGGTCGTCCAAGTAAACCCGCCTGCCGATTCGGCGCGCCTTCGTGAAACTTGAGCATCGGCGCACGGCTCCACTTGAACCTGAACGGGCTCTTCCCCTTCGGCGGCGTGCCAGACATCGGCGCCAAGGTCGGGGGACAGTTCGTTTGGCCGGGCGGGTCCTACAAATTGGGATCGTTTGGGGCCAAGGTCTCGAACGGCGGGCTCACGATCTACCTGCCGAACCCCATCCCGACGATCTGTATCAAAATCAAGGCGCTGTCCGTGTCCAAGGGGGCGTGCCAATGAGCCGCGCCGGGCCCCTTCACGATGACGGCCACCTTCGAGGGGCTCCGCTGCTTGCCGAAGGAGACACTCGCGTGTGGCGAGCCCGTGTTCGGCATCGTGGAGGACCCCGGAGCGACGATTGGAGACTACGCCTGCGGGGCCACGGGCCGGCTGGCGCAAGAGGCCGCCTACCGCTTCGTCGCCACCGAGACCGGGCCGGTGACGTTGCTCCTCGGCGACACCGATGGCGTGGACCTCGACCTCTTCGTGCTCGAAGGGGCGGGCGACTGCGACCCAACCGCGTGTCTCGCGAGCGCGACCACGACGGATGACGGGGAGACCCTGACCATCGACGTCACGGCGGGCGCTACCTACTACGTCGTGGTCGACGGCGCAGCGCCGGCCACGGCGTTCTTCTCGCTGACGCTCGAGTGTTTCGCGGTGACGCCAGGCGAGAGCTGCGACGCCCCGCTCGAGGTCGGCGTCCTGCCCTGGGAAGCCGTCGTGAACGAAGGCGTGAGCGACGACCTCGTGGTCTCGGTCTGCGAAGGCAACGCCGAGAGCACCGGCGCCCCCGACGCGGTGCTGAGCTTCACGCCGCCGCAGGACGGCCTCTACCGCGTGTCGCTCCCGGCATGGACGGAGGGCGTCGGCCCGAGCGTCTTCGCGGTGACGGACGGCTGCGGCCTGACCGTGGAGGCAGAGGGCACGGAGGACGAAGCGCTACTTGGAACTGACTCGTGCTACGGCGGCACCCGCGGCGACGCCCCGCTCGAGGTCTACCTCGCCGGCGGCGAGACGGTCTTCATCGCGCTCGAACGCCTCCCGGGCGACGCGCCGGGCCCCCAGACGGTCCGAGTCGAGTCGGCGTGTACGCCCACCTGCGACGGCCGCGAGTGCGGCGACGACGGCTGCGGCGGGAGCTACGGCGACTGCGCGGACGGGAGCTTCTGCCTCGAGGAGGCGGGGATCTGTTTCTGAGGCTCGCGGGCCCCAAGCGGGCCAACATCGGAACGTCTTGAAGCCAGAGGCGGCGAACTTGAGACGAGGGTGAACCTCAGCGTAGGGTGAAGCGGCATCAAGCCCGATGCCACGACGACACGTGAGTTTCAGCCATGCTACAGCCACCATGCACGACGAGCCAATGACCGTGAGGGGAAGCATGGGTCTGCCTTGTACCTCGACCCTCGTCTATGGAGTCGGGGAATTCCACGGCACCACACGCCCTGGCCAACTCGACACCAGGGTCCGCCAAGTCCCCCAAGGGGCCCGATGAGAGTTCGGCAATTCCATATCAATGGCTTCAAGTCGATCGTGGACCAGACCGTCTCCCTCGGTCGCGTGAACTGCTTCATCGGTGCCAATGGCGTCGGCAAGAGCAACATCCTCGAAGCACTCGGAGTACTTGGCGCGGCCGCATCGGGCCGCGTGGACGATGAAGCCATCATTCGCCGGGGTGTGCGTGCGGGGCTGCCGCGGCTCTTCAAGGCGTCGTTTTCAGACACTCCAATTCCGCCCCACATCTTCCTCGAAGCAGAAGGAGAGGCCGGTTCTTCGTATCGAGTGTCACTGCTGAATCCACTCGGAAAGCCCGAACCTGCCTGGTCATTCAAGTCCGAGATGCTCTCCTCTGCGAGCGCGCAGGTGGTAACGCGCTGGCCAAATGAGAAGAACACGCTGCACCTCGACAAATCCGCTGGCCTCGCTGCCTTGAAAGTCGTCGAGTTGGTACCGAACGACCCAGCGTCACTTTTGCTGAGGGCGCTACAGGGCTACGCAATCTACTCGCCGAACACACCGGCCTTGCGTGCCACGGTCCCCGACCCCCAAACCCGCTCCCCCGTGGGGCTCGTCGGTGGAGGGCTGGCCGAAGGTTTCGAAGCGCTGAGGAAGGCGCTCAGTGATGACCGGCTCGACGAGGTCCTCGAGCTCATCGACTGGGTGAGCGAGGTCGCCGCAACCGATTCCGCAGGCTCGCTGCTTTCACCGTCAGTGCCTCGCGCGAAGTTGTCGATCCGATTCACCGACCGTTTCATGGCGCCGTCGCGCAATACACTGACCGCGCACGATGCCAGCGAGGGCGCCCTCTACGTGCTCTTCGCCGCCGTGCTCTGCCTCTCGCCGACTGCGCCGTCGCTCATGGCCATCGATAACCTCGACTCGGCGCTCAACCCCCGCCTCGTGACGCGCCTTGTCGAGCGACTTGCTGAGTGGCTGAAGCAGGGTAACCCCGATCGTCAGCTGCTCTTCACTGCACACAGCCCAACCGTACTCGACGGACTCGATCTGAGTAATGACGACGTGAGGCTGTTCGCTGTCGAGCGAAACAGCTCAGGTCACACCACAGTTCGACGCATCGTTCCGGGACCAGCTCTGGCAGGCATGAAGGACTATCCATTGTCACGACTTTGGGCCATGGGCAACCTTGGAGCCGTGCCCAATGTCTGAGCTTCGCGTGGCGCTCGTTGCGGAGGGGCCCACCGACGCCGTTGTCATCGAGGCCGCGCTGAAGGCGTTGCTGCCGAGATCGTTCGTCTTGACACTCCTGCAGCCTGAATCGACGGCCATCGAGCGCGGCGGTGGCTGGGGTGGCGTTCTGCGCTGGTGCTTGGCCTTCGCCGAACGTGGTTCTGCAACCTTCGAGGCAGATCCGACCATGCCGGGGTTCGACCTGTTTGTCATTCACGCCGACGCCGATGTCGCGGAGTGTTCGTACGGAGACGTCAGCCGTGACGTCGCCGACATTGCCGAACGGCGCGGCTGGTCTGCTTTGCCGAGCCCCCAGTCGTGCCCACCGCCGGGCGCGAGTGCGGATGTCGTTCGTGCTTGCCTTCTCGATTGGGCCGGACTTGGGCAGGCAGGACGAAAGACGGTGATCTGCGTGCCCTCGAAGGCGATCGATGCCTGGCTCGTGGCCGCTGTCTTGCCAGATGGCCACAAGCTCTTGACCAACCTAGAGTGCAAACTCAACGTCGCGAGTCAGGCCGAGTCTCTACCGAAAGGTCAGCGAATCCGGAAGGCCGTCAAGTGCTATCGCGATTACGCGCCGACGATCACCGCTGAATGGTCGGTCGTTCGTGCCAGGTGCACCCAGGCCGAACGGTTCTCGACCGACGTAGAGACGGCATTCCAATGACCCACTCGGTACGTGCGACGCAGCGAGAGACCGTGCGTCAGCGCTCCCGCGAGAGACGGTCGACGAGGCTCGAGAGCGCCTCCCGCACGTCGGCGATGAGCGCCGGATCCTGACGCGCCATCGCAGATTCGAAGGCGGTGAAGCCTGCCGTCAGGCGTTCCCGTTCTGCAATCGGTTCATCAACGTGTAGTCCTCGGGAAGCTCCAGGAGCTGGCGGGCGGCCTCGGGCGTCACGTCGTTCCTCGTTGGCGGCGCCTCGTCCGCTGGGTAGTCAGAATCAACCTTCGCTTAGCAGGCCGATCAATGCGTCGAGTCGGTCAGCGATCGCACACGCCGTCGGTTGCGCCACGAACAATGGTCTCACCCGTCACGGCTGTCCCGTCCGACACGGCGCCGACGTTGTGTGGACGCATGATAATCGAAGCGACGGAGGTGAGTCTAGGTCAACATGCGCGCGTCGGGCAGGGATGTGCCCCATCAAGCCGGTACGATTCGCTCCGAAGACGGCCTCGTTGGAGCTACGCGGTTCACGTGCAGTGCGATCGGTGCTCGGCCAGTGCGTCCACCAACGGCTTCCTCCTCGACGTCTTGGGGTGCACTAGCACGAACTGACATGCGGCAGCTCCGTTCTCCGCCGCGTGAGCCGCCTCGATGGCGCCCAAGCGCGCTCCGCGAGAGGTCTTCCTCGCCAGCGGCCTTACGGTCTTCATCGCGCTCGAACGCCTCCTGGGCGACGCGCCGGGCCCCGAAACGGTCCGAGTCGAGTCGGCGTGTACGCCCACCTGCGACGGCCGCGAGTGCGGCGACGACGGCTGCGGCGGGAGCTACGGCGACTGCGCGGACGGGAGCTTCTGCCTCGAGGAGGCGGGGATCTGTTTCTGAGGAAGACGGAGTCGCAGCACCGAGTGCGGTGACGATGTACCCGGGTAGTCCAGCCCCTACCTGCGATCGCGCAGTCCTAGCCGTTCCGGCGTTCTCGGCTCGCCCGCCGGTGTCCTTCACCTCCAGCTCTTCCCGGACGGAGGCGAAGCGTCCTGGTAGTCTGACATGGGCAGGGCTTCTGGTTCGAACGTACGAACTTCGGGTCACGGCCTGCCAGTGTGATGGAACCTTCAGATTCGTCGCCGGTCGAGAACGACCTCGACCGATTGCCCTTTCGAGCACACCACCTGGTTCAGGACTGCAACGACCGCGGCCGCTACTACGCGCTGTTCGAGGCCGAGCGGCCAGTCGGTGGCATCGTCACCAGCCGCAGCTGGCCCTTCTGATGCGGCTTTTGCTACAACACGGCCAGCCGATGCCGCATGCGCTCACCCGAAGGCATCCTCGAGGAGCTGACCTTCATGCACGACAAGCTCGGCGTGTCTTTCGTCAAGTTCAACGACATCCTGTTCACGGCCAACCGCGCACGCGCCGAACGCGTCTTCGAGCTGCTCATCCAGGAGAAGCTCCCGATTCGATTCGCCTTCAAGGCCAGAGCACCAGATGTTGCGGATGACTTCGTCCCCCTCGCCAAACAGGCGGGCGCGGTGCAAATCGGCATAAGTGTGGAGAGCGCCGACCAGGACATCGTCGAGCGGGTGAACAAGAAGACCACGGTCGCGCAGTGCGCCCGCGGCATCGAGACGGTTCGTCGCCGCGGTGTCCGCCGCCACACGGGTCATGTCCTCGGCTACGCCGGAGAGGCCCCTGACAGACTGTGTGGCGCGCCTCGACGCCGTCAGCGACAACGCACGGCCGCTCTGCCGGGGCCGCAAAGACGGCGTCGGCGCGGAGCCGCTCTGGATCTGAAGCGCTTCGTGCATCCTCCCGGCACTTCGGAGCCCAGGCCGCGGGTGTCCAATTGTCCGATCCGAGTGGGGCCCGCGAAGCTCATCACAAGGACAGCGTTGAATGCGATCTGTTGGGCGCTGGCGTCGGTCGGGCCCATCACCGGCTGCTCTGAACAGCTCGTCCAAGGCCTTGACGCGCCTAGGATCGACGTCGTCACCCACCAGGATACTTCGCTCGATTCGGACGCGCCGAGCGGGAAGGACAATCCGGGGCCGCCGCCCGAAGCGCCTCCCATCGCCGACCGGGCGCGCGTGCTGGAAGTGCAAGCTCTCGATTGCACGTCGAACGTCGGTACGCCTCCAGCACCGTTGGAACTTCACCCGTACCCGAGAGGGCTCGCGCTCGACCCCTCTCGGGCTGGCGCAATGGACTTCGATGGGGACGGCGTCCGCGAGGGCTTGAATTCCGGGTGGGGATTGAGTCCTACGCCAGGGCAGTTCGACGCGGACCCGGCCGAGGAAGTGGCTCGTTTCCACTGTGATGAGAAGACGTTCCCCACTCCTTGGGAACCGTGTGAGCCTTACGTCGAGATCCTGGGTGGCAATCGGAGATGGGACTGCACGTGGGCGACGTGGGCGCCAGCCGAACCCCTTTGCCCTGTGGGGCTCGACCTGGCCTGGGGGGATCTCGATGGTGACGGCGCTCGGGAGATCGTCGGTCGAGCCGGTGTGGAGTGGGACTACGAACCCGGTGTCGAGGTCCCGTTGACACCCTTCGATTGGGGCGACCTCGATCCCAACTCGTTACGCGGCGACGTGATTCTCGTCGACGTCGACGCCGACGGGCTCACCGACGTGCTGACCGGGGGGTATTGGTTCCGGCAGCGTGAGCCACGTGAGTTCGAGCTCCCCACGAGTATGATCCTGCCGGATCCCATCACGTCCTGCATCGTCGATCGAGATCCCGATATGGCAGGCCGAGCCCTGTGTTCCACGCCATATGGAGTTTATCAGTTTCCAGGCGGCGACCTCGTCAGTGGTGTCGAGTGGCGTACCGGTGGGACGATTGCGGGGCAGAGCGACCTCGATGGCGATGGGGCGCGGGATCTCGTGCTTCTGTTGCCGGAGTATCGAGTGGGGATCGCGCTCGGCGACGCCACGGGCGGGTACGACTCCGTCGTCGAAGCCGAGATGTATGTCCACGCCTATTGGCCTCCCGACGTTACCGTAGGCGACTTCACCCACGATGGCCGTGAGGACGTCCTCGCGCAAGCGACGTACGAGGGCGAAGACGTTGGCGCGCTCCTACCCGCGGCCCCGACGCCGGCTACACCTCGCGTTCTCGAGGTCGAGGCGGCGGGAGCGTTGCGCGGGATCTGGGTCACGAGCGGCGACTTCGACGGAGACGGACTCGATGAGCTCCTCTACGGTGGGAAATCGTGGCTGGCGGTCATGCACGAGCCCCCCGCCGAGGGCTCGCTGGTGACCCTGTTCGGCGAGCCGGACGCCGACAGGACCTCGTTCTTCTCTTTCGGCTTGCATACGACGTCTCCGGATGGCGGCTGGACGGGGCTACCCGGCGACGTCAATGGTGACGGGAACCTAGACATCGTCGCCGTCTTCCGGACGTGGGGTGCTGACAGCGAGCCCCCGACGTCGGCAGGTTCTCCACGCGTCTTCCTCGGCGACGGGTCGGGCGCTCTCGTGGAAGATCAAACGATACAGCGTTACTCACCACTGACTTGGGCGTCACGTTACGTGTCGAAGATGTATGACGCGGATGGGGACGGAGACCACGAGTTCCTGACGTTGAGCGGTCCATCCGCCCAGCTCGGCGACGCCACTCGTGACGCCATATTCAAGGACGTTCGGTTCCCGTGGATACCTAAGTCCCAATCGCCGTACGGAGATTACTTCGACCCCGCGTGCCGTGATCGAATCGCGCAATGCACCACGATCCACGGAGACACTGTGGTGAGCGTCGTCGCGCGGAACGAGGACGGTACGTGGCGCAAGCAGGGCGTGGTCGGGCCGCTCGGGCAACCCGACTCCAAGAATTCGTTGGGCGACGCGTGCCCGATCGGGTGGAACGTCATCGAGTCTTTTGCCGTCGCCAACGTCGTCGGCGACGTTCACCCCGACTTGGTCGTCGTCCTGTCCCGATTCGACGTGCGAACCGATGAGCGAACCTACAGCAACCCCGAGCTGGACCTTTCGTGCTTGACGACCGCCGAACCCGTCCCGTTCCGCGTGGGCAGCTGGCTCGCGGCGGTCGAGGGGACGGAGACGGGGTGGAGTGGGCCGCTTTGGGCCGGCCCTCGGTTCCCGGTGACCGAAATCCACCCCGGCCCCATCACATCGAGCGGTCACCAAATGGTCGTCTCCGCACTCGTGGACATCGACCCGAGCGAGTGGCGTCAAGGCGCTGAGAACCTTTGCACGCTCCGCACCCCCTTGCGCCAACCCGCGTGTTCGACGGCGGAGTCGGACGTGAGGTTCACACGAGCCGACCTCGACGGCGATGGTTCTGCCGAGAATGTCTCGCTCTTTCTTCTATGGCCGGCCGATGCGTCTCGATACCAGCTCTATTCGTCGGCGCTGGCGTTGATCCCCGAAGATCAACCGTGCAGCGAGACGTCGCTCCAGCAGGGTACGTCGCAGTTGGTCGTCAGGGGCGAGGACGGTGAGCTTCTGTTCCACGAATTTCTCGGACTGAGGGCTCACTCCCTGACGGCTGCTCAACTCGATTCGGACGCTGGCCTCGAGCTCGTCATCGTCACCGAGAAGGGGCTCGTGACGTACCAGGCCGCTTCTGAAAGCAAACGCTGAACGAGAGGGCCTGCTCCCATGAATGCGGCGGCGCGTCGGTCTCTACCTGATGCCCCTACTCGCCAGGAAGGGCCTGTTGCCGACCCTCCCGATGCAGAGCACGTAGGCCTCCCACGTGTCTTGTCCGAACTAGTCCAGGATCGTGAACTCGACCCGGCGGTTCTGTTCGAACTCGGCTTCCGTCGTCTCCGCGGTCGCGATCGGGGCGCTCTCGCCGAAACCTTCGGAGACGAGCCGACCGGGTGCGACACCCCGCTTGACGAGATACTTGAGCACTGCCTGGCCCGCGACGCCGAGAGCGACTTGTTTCGCCCAGAGGGACCACGCGTGTCGGTGTGACCTTCGATGCGCACGCGCTTTATCTGCGGGTTCGTGTTCATGATCTTCAGCACGGCGGCGAGCACCGCGTCGCTCTTGGGCATGATCACGGCCTTGCCGGAGAAGAAGTAGATATTGTCCTTGATGATGATCCGGTTGCCCTCGACGTGGGCGAGCTCGTCGGGGCAGCCGTCCTCGTCGTCGATCTCGTTCACGGTCTCGCCGACCTTCGGACAACGGTCGACGCCCTTGCACAGCGCCTCGTAGACGAGCTGTTGCTGGCGATCCTGAATCCACGGGTCGCAGATTCCATCCGCGTCATCGTCCGGGTCGGGGCAACCGTCATCGTCGAGGGTGCCGTCCGCGTCTTCGGGTTCGAGAGCGCAGGCGTCCCGGAGGTCCGGAATCCCGCCATCGTCGTTGTCGAGGTCGGGGCAGCCATCGTCATCCTCGAACTTGTCGAGATCTTCCGCCGACTCGGGACAGCGGTCCGTCCCACGGCAGATGGTGACCGCAGGTGTGGACGCGGGCCGCTCAGCCACCCAGGGGTCGCAGAGCCCGTCTTTGTCGTTGTCGGGTTCGGGGCAGCCATCCGCATCGTCGAGACCGTCACGGCTGCGGCCTCGCCGTCACTGACGAGGGCACGCCGGACGAGGCGCTCTTGGGAACCGAGCAGTGCTACGGCGGCACCCGCGGCGACGCCCCACTCGAGGTCTACCTCGCCGGCGGCGAGACGGTCTTCATCGCGCTCGAGCGTCTGCCAGGCGACGCGCCGGGCCCCCAAACGGTCCGAGTCGAGTCTGCGTGTACGCCCACCTGCGACGGCCGCGAGTGCGGCGACGACGGCTGCGGCGGGAGCTACGGCGACTGCGCGGACGGGAGCTTCTGCCTCGAGGAGGCGGGGATCTGTTTCTGAGGAAGCTAGAGACGAGCCGAGTGCGCGTCGTAATGAAGCCAACAGAGACCGCGCCAAGTCGTCATCCGAATCCCAGAGCAAGGGCCGCCTGGCATCTCGAGCTCGCCCTCGACGACCACCCTGGCTTCGAGGACCACCCGATCCCCCGCTGACGCAAGCACATCGACCGCTTCTCTCAGAGCCCGTTTGTGGCCGACAACCCGCCCCCACGGGCGCGGCCAGCGCCATCACGCAGCCCGACCACGTGTCCATTGAATAGCGGGGACGCCCTTCATCGCGCTCGAACGCCTCCCGGGCGACGCGCCGGGCCCCGAAACGGTCCGAGTCGAGTCGGCGTGTACGCCCACCTGCGACGGCCGCGAGTGCGGCGACGACGGCTGCGGCGGGAGCTACGGCGACTGCGCGGACGGGAGCTTCTGCCTCGAGGAGGCGCGGATCGGCTTCCAAGAGAGCCTGAGCCTCAGGAGAATTCACCCGCGACGCCTTGAGGAATAGAACGACCGTGCTATTCTCGAACCCATGGTCACCAAAGGCGACGCCACCCGAACCCTGATCTTGGAACATGCCAGCGGCGTCGCCGCCCGCGACGGGCTCGAGGCGCTCTCCATCGGGAAGCTCGCGCAGGATCTCTCGCTGTCCAAGTCGGGGCTCTTCGCGCACTTCGGGTCGAAGGAAGCGCTTCAGCTCGCCATCCTCGAGTTCGAGACGGAGCGTTTCATCGCCGAGGTGTTGAAGCCGGCGCTGGCCGCGCCCCGCGGCGTGCCCAGGCTCGAGGCCTTGTTCGATCGCTACGCGACCTGGGCGCTGGCACGACAGAAGACGGGCGGTTGCCTCTTCATGTCCGCTTCCTTCGAGCTCGACGACCGGCCCGGTCCGGCGAGAGACAAGCTGGTCGCGACCGAACGAGACTGGCTCGAGACACTCGCGCACGCGGTCCGAATCGCGGCGCGGGAGGGCCACTTCTCGGCCGACGTCGACCCCGAACTCGCCGCTCAGGAGCTGCATGGAATACAGATGGCGGCCCACCACATGGTCCGCCTCCTCGGCGACGACGAGGCGATCCCGCGCGCCCGCCGTGCCTTCACCCGCTGGCTCGCGGGCTACCGAAAACCCTGACGGTTCGTCGCCCCCCGGCGACGGTCCCTGTTTGGCCGCCCGACGCGGGCGACTCGAAGGAGCAGCTAATGCGCGACGAAGCTCGAACCAAGAAAAGCACGAACGTTCGGTCTAATACCTACCGTCTCCTCTCGGGAGCCTTCCGGACGTGGGGGCGGGTCGCGCCCGAGTCGGCATCCCGAGCGATGGTCTCGCTGATGGGCCGCACGGTCCGTGGGAAGCCGTCTACCCGTGCTCGAGAGGTCTTGGCGACCGGGCAGCGCTTCGCCGTGGACGGCCCAACGGGACAGCTCACCGGGTGGACCTTCGGGACCGGACCCACCGTGTACCTCGCACACGGATGGAACGGGCGGGCCACTCAGATGACGGCCTTCGTCCCCGGGATCGTGTCAGCAGGCTTCCGCGCAGTACTCTACGACCAACCCGGGCACGGCGAGTCGGCCGGCCGCTACGCACACGTCGGCCTATTCGCGGCCGCCGTCGGGCCCGTGCGCGACCTCTTCGGCCCGGCGCACGCCGTCATCGCGCACAGCCTCGGAGCCGCGGGCGTCGCCGTCGCGCAGAAGCGCGGCGACCTCGACGCACGCCGCATGGTGTTCGTGGCACCGTCGTCTCGCCCCATCGAGTACGTACGCGCCTTCGCACGCGACTTCGCGGCCGGACCGGCCCACGAGGACCGCTTCTTCCGCGAGCTCACGGGCCGGGTGGGCCTCGACGAGCACGACCTCGACGTCCCCGCGTTTGCGCTCCCGGCGGCGACCCTGGTCATCCACGACCGGCGCGACGACGACGTCGCCATCGACGCCGGGGCCGCCATCGCCGATCGCTGGCCCGATGCCACGCTGTATGCGACGGAGGGGCTCGGCCACACCCAGATCCTTCGAGATCCCGAGGCCGTGGGCGCTGCGGTGGACTTCGTGGTGCACGGGAGCCGTCCGGCGCGTCCGTGGGGCGGGCCGCTCGCCTCCGCCTCTATCGCGTGACGCCGCAGGCCGGCCCCAGGAGGAGTCCACCTGCCCGCGATCGGCTGAGCGAGATGGGCGAGCTCGTCCGCCGCGAGGAGCCGACCTGCACGCGTGAACATCGCCTCGGTTTTTGACCGCCCAAGCAAGGTCAGAGGCATTCCGACGGACTCGGTCCGACGGACACTGGTGCGCGGATAGACACCGGCGCTCCCGAGTCGCTCGATCAACTCATCGACACCGAACTCGATGGCGAACTCGCTCTCGAGTCGGGTCACGCCATGGAGTCGGAGGATCCCCAAGTCGCCACAACGAAATGAATGTGCAGATACTTCAACGTACAATGGACCATGTGCCGCTTACGGCGTACTCGCCTACTCAGCGGGGCACTTGGCCACGCACTCCTTCTCTTCATTGGCGCACTGCTCTCGGCAGGCCCCGGGGTCGTCCTCGCCGGTGCACAGGCGCCGGCACCCGAGTGAGGACGACTCGCAGTCCTCCTGGCAGCCGGAGGCCGGGCCCATGGCCGGGGAACCCGCCAGCGACAAGATCATCAACACGAACCCCATGAGAACCTCCTTGCACCTTGGCTCAGCCTCTGCGCGCCTCACCTGCGACTCGCGGACGTGTTTCAGAGGAGGCCTGGACGCGTCAATCCCCAGCATAATGGGCCGAATCGTCGGCCGAAAGTGCCGCGAAATCGCCTCCTGCGGATCGCCCTCGACGGGCAACCCACTGAGCTTGCGATGGCTACAGCGTGACCCGCGACGACAGCGGGCTCCCCGCAAAGTGGCCGACTGGCCAGTCCGCGTAGTCGAGGAGCCGGACGCGACGTAGACGAGCGAGGCCTGTGAATTGGCCTGAACGGCCAATCCGCGGTGCGATATCGCGCGCCAGAGGCCGACGATTCGGGTCAGTGCGTCGCACTTGTGCGCCTCCTTTGGACCGAGTACAAGGTCCGCCAGCCTGGCCGAAGGATCATCAGACTATTGCCCGGAGTACGGTCGTGACGACGAGTTTGAATCGAAGGGGGCGTCCGCAGCGGCCCCTGAACCATCCGGTGCGCCTGCGATCCGCATGGGCATTCTGCCTTCTCGCTGTCACCGTCGTGTCACATTCACGTGACGCAGATGCAGAGGACTGCCTGCCCGCCCATCTCCGCTGGGCAGGCTGCTGCAACGGCACGATTCCGGAGTACTGCTCGGACTCGACGGGGATCGAGCAGGCCATATGCGAACCCGGTGAGACTTGCGGCTGGGACCCGGCCAGCTTGTCCTATGGCTGCATGCCCGCCTTCGCAGAAGATCCGAGCGGGATGACCCCGTCCGACTGCTCGTCGCCCTGCTCGCCGTCCTGTGAGGGCCGGACCTGCGGGAGCGATGGCTGCGGCGGGTCCTGCGGTAGCTGCCTCCCCGGCTCTCTTTGCGAGGCGGGCTCTTGCAAACACGACAACTGCGCGGGGGTCAACCTCGACAAAGGGTGCTGCACCGGAAATGTGGCACGAACATGTACCGGCCCAAAGGTAATCGCCAGAGATTGTGAGCTCACTGGAGATTTGTGCGGCTGGGATGCCACCACGTCCACCTACGGGTGCGGTGGTTCCAGCGCCTCGGACCCCACTGGGACCGTACCCATGGCCTGCGACTGCGTGCCGGACTGCACGGGCAAGGCCTGCGGCAATGACGGTTGCGGGGGGGCCTGCGGCTTCTGCGGCATTGGCAACTTCTGCAACACCCAGTCCCAATGCGAAGCTGATCCCGACCCCTGCGGCGCCGTCCAGTACGGGAGCGGCTGCTGCGACGGGCATACCCTGCGGCGTTGTGCCTCCGGCGTCGAGCAAGCGGTCGACTGCTCGGCGTTCGGCAAGTTCTGCAGTTGGAACCCCTTCGCCGCAACCTATGACTGTACCGTGCTCGACAACGGCGCGGACCCGACGGGCGAGTTCGCGAAGGCCTGCTTGGGCGCTTGCGCACCCAACTGCGTGGGAAAACAGTGTGGCAGCGATGGCTGCGGTGGGCAGTGTGGCACCTGTCCCGACGGCGGTACGTGCAACGCCGATGGGAGCTGCGAGGAGTGCGTCCCGGAGTGTTCGGGTAAGGCTTGCGGTCCAGACGGCTGCGGGGGCACGTGCGGAGAGTGCGTCGCCGGGCACGCCTGCAACGACGCCGTCGGCCAGTGTGAGTGCGTCCCCACCTGCGGCGGTACGACGTGCGGCAGCGACGGCTGCGGCGGCACCTGCCCATGCGCCTCGGGCAGCGCCTGTGATCTCGCGACTCACACGTGTTTGGCGCTCCCAGAGCGGTGCGCCGACGTCGGCGTTACTCCCGCCGGGTGCTGCGGCAGCGGCAACACCGTGTCGCGGTGCGCAGGCGGCGCGGTTCAGACGGTGGACTGCGGCGCCGGGCAGTACTGCGCCTGGCTCCCGAGCGCGTCGTCGTATGGCTGTACCGACCTACTGGGCGTGCCACTCCAAGAGCCGTCGGGCCTCGTGCCTCGACAGTGCCCCTGTATCCCCGCGTGCGATGGACGCGCGTGCGGCCCGGACGGGTGTGGCGGTACCTGTGGAGCGTGCGCCGTCGGCGCGACATGCGACGCCGAGGGGCAGTGCGAGGTGGAGGAGTGCCCCGGCATCCCCAACACCGGTTGCTGCAGCCCCGGGAACATCGCGACGTATTGCGAGAACGGGCGACTTGTCGCCCGGGACTGCTTCGAGACGGGCTCGTACTGCGGGTGGAACCCGGTGAACCCGGCGCAGGGCAGCTACCCCAAGGGTTATCGCTGCGGCGAAAGCCAGAGCTTCGAGCCCACGGGCGCCATCCCGCCGAAATGCCCCGCATGCACCCCGAGCTGTGCGGGCCGTACCTGCGGCGGAGACGGCTGTGGTGGTTCCTGTGGCGCCTGCGCCGACGACCAGGTCTGCATGCCGGGAGGCTTCTGTGCCCCGGACGGCGGTTGTGACGGGGTCCCTGTCCTCGGTTGCTGCGATGGCGATCTGGCCCGCGCCTGCGTCGACGGGAAGCCCGTCTTCGAGAGCTGTGGGAACGCGGGATGCGGCTGGGCGGGGCATATCGGCGAGCTTCGCTACGACTGCGGGCACGAGGGTTACTTGGAGCCCACTGGCACCGTGCCGCGCGAGTGCCCCGATCTCGCGTGCCAGCCCGACTGTACCGGGCGCACGTGCGGAACCGACGGGTGCGGCGGTTCGTGTGGCGAGTGCGCGGCCGGACAGGCCTGCGGTGACGGCGTCTGTGTCAGCGACCTCTGCACGTCACTCCCCAAGGGCTGCTGCGACGGCGACGCGCTGGTTCACTGCCCACCCGGCGAGACTCGACCCGTCGCGTTCGACTGCAGTTCCCTGGGCGCGTCGTTCGCCTGCGGGCTTCGCGGCACCGAAGCCGCCTGCGCGCCAGAGGAGCTGTTGACCCCGAACGCACCCGCTTGGACGACTTGTCCGGACGAGCTCTGCGTGCCCGCGTGCGACGGCAAGGCGTGCGGTCCGGACGGTTGTGGCGCCCAATGCGGACGCTGCACGGACGGGCTCGCTTGCGACGCCGCGGGTCATTGTGTGGAGCCCTGCAAGCCATCGTGCGCGAACCGCACCTGCGGCGGCGACGGCTGCGGGGGCTCCTGTGGCACCTGCGGCAGCGGAGATGTGTGCTACGAACCCGGCGACGGGCGCTCTTACTGCCTCGACGAGGATCCTTGCGACGGGATCCCTAGCACCGCAGGCTGTTGCGACGGGAACACGCTCAAGCGGTGTGCTGGCGGAGCGACACAGAGCATCGACTGCGCCGCGACGGGACAGGTGTGTGGTTGGTCCGAGGGGCCACCTTGGACGACGACGGCCGCCTACGCGTGCGTCGCCCTCAGCAGCGGCGGCGCCGATCCCAGCGGAGCGACACCTCAGGCGTGCCCCGGCACGGACGCCTGTGCTCCTCAATGCGACGGTCGGACGTGCGGCCCGGACGGATGCGGCGGCACCTGCGGCTCCTGCGGTACACCCGGTGACGTGTGCAACCCGGAGACGGGACAATGCGTCGCCTGCGAAGGGGTCCCCTTCGAAGGCTGCTGCCTCGGCGGGACCTTGAAGCGCTGCGGTGACTCCAGCGGGTCGGCGCTCGTCTACACCTTCGAATGCGGAGGGTGCGGCTGGAGCGACACGGCTGGGAACGGAGGCGGCGCGTACCGCTGCGGGACGGATGGGGGGGTGGACCCGACCGGCGATCATCCCAAGGCGTGTGCGTGCACACCGGTGTGCGACGGCCGGCAATGCGGCAGCGATGGGTGCTACGGCACCTGCGGAACCTGCCCGGACGGATTTCAGTGCGTCGACGACGTGGGCAAGTGCGTCCACTCGTCGGTCGCATGTGGCTCGGTCACCTGGGAGGGAACGTGCGACGGCGACACCGTGCAGTACTGCGCCTCGGGGACCCTCGTCGAGCGGAGCTGCACGGACGAAGAGGCGCCACACTGTGGGTGGAGCGACGCTGGGCAGGTCTATGCGTGCGGCACACCCGGACAGGGCGAGCCGACCGGGACCCTCCCCAAGGCGGCGCCAGGGACGCAGGAGACCTGTGTCCCGAACTGTGCAGGGCGGCAGTGCGGCAGCGACGGGTGCGGCGGGAGCTGCGGCTCATGCGCCGTGGGCGCCGTCTGCTCCACCGGTGCGGACGCGGGACAGTGCGTGCCGCCCGTCGCCGACCCCACCCATGGCGTTCCCCCAGGCGTAGGGTGCTGTGTGGGGGATGTCCTCTACAAGACTGAGGCAGGTCCCTACGGTCCCGAGGCACAGCCCCCGCTCGATTGCGCCGCCAGCGGCCTCACCTGCGGCTGGATCGAGCACTCCGGAGGGACCGGGTACGACTGCACCGGTGCCGGCACCGAGGACCCCAGTGGCACGCACGTCCGCGCGTGTCCGTCCGACGCCCCGGCCTGTGACGCAGCAACGAACGGCCCCTGCTCCTTCGACGGCCTGGGCCAGGCCTGCGGGGTCTGCGGCGGGTCGACTCGCTGCGATTACGCCACCGGCCAATGCCGCGTGACCAACGAAGGCACGTGCGATCGGGCCTTCCACGGACCCACCGTCACCTACGACGAGAAGTGCGGCCACTTCTACGACGGCTGGGAGTGTCAGTGCGACACGCACTGCCTCGTCCGTGGCGACTGCTGTGCCGACTTCGACGCGCTCTGCTCGTCGCTGTTCGTCCCGAACTGCGGCGACGGCGACTGCAACGCCGTTCAGAAGGAGAACTGCGCCACGTGCGCGAAGGACTGTGGCGCGTGCCAGACGGCCTCTGGACTGGCGCCGCCGTGGGCGTCTCCCTTCGCGCAGGTGATCGCGCTGCCGGGCACCCCGCAGGCGAGGAACGTCGACGCCGTGGATCCCCTCGACCACGTCTTGCCGATGGGGCCGCCGCTCCCGCTTGAGGGCCTGCTCGCCTACGTACCCGATCTCGCGGCCAAAAACGTCGCGTCCAAAGCAACGTGGGTCGGGCGCGGCATGGCGACGCCCGGCGGCTTCGTGAACGCCTCCACCGGCGTTCAAGGCGACTCGATCTTCTTCGGAGGGTTGCAATCGACGGGGGGCACGTTACGGATACGCCCCGAGCACAGCCTCCCGGCCCGGCCGAGCTTCGCCACGCACGCGGCTGGCGGCTTCACACTCTCGTTTTGGATGTCCGTCGCCGCGCAAGCACCCGACGGCGTGACGCCTGTCCTCCAGACCCTCGGCGTCGGGTACGGCAAGGACGAGACCTGTGCGTGGTCTCGCCCCGAGGATAGCGCGGCGTGGATCGAGTGTGAGTCAGGCCAGGTGATCGCCGACGTGCAGGCGTATTACGGCTCGTTCACGTCCGAGGCCTACCCCCACGACGGCGACTGTAGCCGCCTCGAGCAGCTCCGCCCGACCTACGCGTGCCACTACGAGGGCGCTCAGGCCGCGGTCGAGTCGGCCTGCCTCGGGAAGAACAGCTGCCGCCCGGACCTGTGGGCGGAGGCGAAGGACCCATGCGGCCAGGCGCCGACCTACCTGCCCAACACCTCGAAGCTCATCGTCCGCGCCGTGTGCGCGTATCCGAGCGAGCTGGCTGAGCCGTGGGGGGCGCGCATGGTCGTGGACGACGCCGTCGGCAATCGGCGTCTCCGCTACGAGCTCCCCGGCGTGGCCACGCTCTCGTCGCAGCAGGGGCTCAAAGACGGGAAGTGGCACCAAGTGACGCTGACCTTCCACCCGCTCGACACCCAGCTTGCCTCGGGCGTCACCTCGCTCTACATCGACGGCGAGCTCGACGACGCCACCGACGCCGCCCGGTCGCCGGAGATCCGAGAGCTGGTCTTCGGCGCGATCCGGGCCGGAGACGGCGCAGGATGGACCCCGGGTGCCTGGGCGCTCGACGAGGTCTTCGTCTTCGACCGCGCCCTCTCCCAATCCGAGATCCGGTCCCTCGTACGGAAGCCGGGCACCGGGCTACTCCGGGCCTGGCCACCCATCACGGCCGCCCAGGTCGTCTCGACCGGCGAGGGGATCGCGAGCGGCACGCCAGGGCTCGCCTCCGTGGAAGCGTCCCACCTCATCGGGGTCGAGGGCCTGCTCCTCGGCGACGAGGAGCCGCTGCGATCCCCGCTGCAGGGCCTCTCGCTGCCCGTCGGCACGCGGTACCAGAGGCCGATGGGCGACGACGGCGCTCTGGACGGAATCGAGAAGGGCTTCACCCTGATGGGATGGATACGCCCGACCGACCTGACCTCGGGCAAGCCGCTGCTCGACTTCGTCGACGGAGACGGCGCCCCGCGGCTCGGGCTGGACGTCGGCGACGCCTGCGCTGGACGGGTCCTTCGCGGCTTCACCGCGGGCGACAGCGTGGTGGGAGGCGGCCTCGACGGGTGTGACCATGTGCTCGGGTCCGGACGCTGGTCCTTCGTCGCGATGGTCTATCGAGGGGATGGCAAGCCGCAGTCCGTCTACCTCGACGGCTACGAGGTCGGGACCTCAGTCGGCCCGGCGCCGAGCGCCGTATTCGTCGGCCACGCGAGCTGGAGCTTCCGAACCGGTGACGGCGTCGACCTCCTCTGGTCCGCCGCGTTCGACCGCGCCCTCACCCCCGACCAGCTCGCCGCGTGGCGCCTCCCGGGGCCCGCGTTGTGGCTCGACGGCGCCGCGTGGAACCCCACGGCGAACACCACTCGCGTACGAGATTGGGCTCAGTTCTCCAACCGCACGGCGACGGGCGAGACCGACTACGCCGAACTGCGGACCCGAGACGATGACCCGGCTATGGTCGAGGCGGCTGAAGGCCCGCTGCTCCTGACCGAAACAAACGACGAGTCGCCGGCCTCGATCATCGTCCCAGCGCGTGGTCGTCTGCGAAGTAACCACGGCGACGTGCCCGCCTTCAGCTTCTCGGCTCGCATCGACTGGGACGGTGGCTACTTTCTCGACACCGAGCTGGTCACGCTCGAAACCACCGAGCCGGACGCGGAGTCCGGCGCGCGAGAGACCGCGTTCCGGTCCACGCTCTCGTGCCATCGCGCCAACCTCGGGCCCTCGGCAGAGAGTTCGGGCGAGCTCTGGTGCCAGGTCAGGCTGATTGGCTTCAGCGCGGTGAACGTCCAGGTCGAGTGGCGCAGCGATTGGCTCGGCGGGACGCTGCCCCCAGGCGTCCCGGTGGCACAGCCGGTCTCGCTCGAGGTCGCGCTACGTTACGGCCGGGGAGAGACACCCTCACTCGCGTTCAGCTTCCCGGACGTGGCGCTCGTCCCCACACACGAGCAGGAGGCGGGGCACCTACCCCTGCCCGACGGAGTCGTTCCGCTCTTGGGTCCGTCTGAGGTCAGCACCGCCTACGTCGGCGCGTCGGGCATCCCTCTCGCCTCGGAGGACCTTCAGTTCCGCGTGGGCGGGGTCGCCCAGGAGTCCGATACCGGCGCCGCCTTCTCTTCGGCGCGCCTCTACACGCGACGTTTGTCGGACATCGAGCTCGAGCGGCTCGTGAAGAGCTCCTGCAACACCCTCGGCTGCGAGGGCGGCGGCAAAGAGTGCACCGAAGCACCCAGCGCGTCGGTCCTTCCGGTGTGCGCGGTGTGCGGCGCTGGGTATTACGAGGCGTCGAGCGCGCTCGGGGGCGAGTGTACGGCCAAGCGCGCCTTCGGGGCGGTATGCCAGGCCAACGCCACCTGCGGCTCCGGAGCGTGCCAGGGCGGGACGTGCGCAGCGGTAGGCGAGACGGGCCGAGAGCTCTGCGAGTCGAGCTGCGTCGAGCGGGGTCGCGACTGCATCTCGGTGGGTGCCTTGCCGAGCGGCGACGCCGCCTGGGCCTGCAGCACCGAGTGCGCGGAGTACTACGACCCGCCTTCCAAGGACGACCCGACGGCGCCGTGCGTATGGAACCCCACGTCGGCGCTCGGGGCCTCGTGTATGTCCGATGCGCAGTGTCTCTCCGGATCGTGCACCGACCTCCAGGACGAGCACTACCACATCGGCGTCGTGTGGCAGCCCGACTGTAGCGCGGACGGCAAATGCCCCAAGTGGATCCACCCCACTCGAAACGACCTGTTCTTGTGCGGCGAGCAAGCGCCGTACGCCAGCGGGTTCTTCGAAGGGGGACAGTGCGCGCCCTACTCTACGGCGTCGACCACGGTCTCCGTGATTGGGCGCTGCAACGCCACCACCGCGGACGAGTGCGTGGCGGAGCACCGCCAGCCCATCCTGAAGAAGGGCGGGTCGCTCTATGGGGCGGACTACGTGTCATGCAATCAGTGCGAACAGAGGACCGTCCTGGACGCCGCCACGGGCACTCAGCGCCCCCTTTGGGTCAAGGGCTGGAGCCTCATGTCGCCGTTCGCCTGTAGCCGGATGCACGCAAACCTGGTGCGGGCGGTGTGGGACGCGAGCCCCGGCGCGACCTGGTACGCGCTCGACAAGGAGCCTACGCTCGGTCTTCTCGGCAAGTACCTGCTCGGGAAGGAGACCCCGGTGCAGCCGGCAGACATCACGAAGATGATGGAGCTCGGCCTCGGCACGGTCATCGTCGACTACCTGAGGGCCAAGGACGAGGCGACCCGCGCCGAGATCCGGGGCCGCTATGCGAGCTTCAATCTCTCGGATTGCTGGAAGCCCACGGTGACGCGCCGGTTCGGGCAGTTCGGCGAGTATGCCGAGTGGGCCGGGCTCGACGAAGCCGACTACTCGGCGAACGACTGGGAGGAGATCCGCACCACGCTCGACGCCGAGCTGAAGTCGCCGTTCATCGACCCGAGCATCAACCGCCTCGTCTGCGTGGCGAACAAGTTCGGCAACGGGACCCCGTGTCCACCCGCGGGGGTCGAGGACGCGGCGCCGGACCAGTTCTGTCAGAGCGGCTTCTGCGCACGCGACACCCACGTCTGCGAAGACGGCTTCGGGCGCATCGAGCAGACCGAAGACGCAGGTCGAGGTGACAACCAGGCTCCTGACGACGACAGCGACCTCGGCCCCATCGCGCTCGTGCAGAAGAACAACACCACGCTCGAGGTGAAGAAGGAGAAGGGCGAGAGCACCACGGACGCCGTGAAGCGGCGGGACTATTCGCTCGCCTCCACCAACACACACGTGCTTTCCGTGTTCGGAGCCGCTGGCGCGGACGTCTTCTCCTCGAACATGAAGCTCATCGTCCATCCAGACGACGAGGAAGCCGAGTTCGACTCCACGGTGCAGATCATGGGGATTACGGTCCCAGACGCCTCCGAGCCGGCCTCGTCGTGCGGTGGCGACACCTGGGACAATGGCGAGTACCAGAAGCCGGAGCCGGGCGAGCCGCCCTGTAGCCTCGTCCCCGACGCGGAGAAGCTCATGCCGGAGCCGCCGGCCTTCAAGCTCTGCTACCCGATTCCGGGGCTCGAGTGTGAAGAAGAAGAGGGCGACGAAGACGCCCCCGAACCGCCTCCGGGGACCACCACGGTGGCCCACGGCGCGCTCTGTTTCGAGCAGACCACCTTCGCCGGTCCCATCCCGATCACCATCAGCGCCAGCGTGGGCATGGAGGTCTGCATCGGAGCAGGCGCGGACGTTGACGAGGACACGATGGAGCCGGGCTTCAAGGTCGTCCCCGAGTTCGACGTGGGCCTCGACCTGCACGGCGGCGTCGGCGTCGCGGCAGGCCCCGTGGAGGCCTTTGCGGGGGTCCACGCGGTCATCACCATCGTGAACCTGGCCTTCCCGATCCGCTGGGCGATGCGGGTGGCCGAGGCCACGGACGAGGACGACCAGCCGGTGGAGAACCTCTTCAAGATCGAGTTTTTCCGCACCGTGAAGGCGGAGCTGGGGGTCCTTCAGCTCGTCGCGGGTGTCTTCGCGGAGATAGGTGTCTCGGTCTTCAAAGTGGAGTGGGAGCAGAAGCTCTTCGAGTTCGGAGGCTTCACGTTCTCGTGGGACCTCGCGGACGACGTGCTGAACTCCAAGAAGCTCGACCTCGAACACTTCACGGCAGACCAATGAACGAGCACCACGAGCTGACGACGATGCTGCCAATCAACCCGTCCGCGCCCCCTGTGAGGTCGTGATGAAGAAGCACCTTTGGCTGACCGTAGGCGGGGTCGCGGTCGCCGCGGGCGCGGTGTGGACCCTGGTTTCGAAGTCGCCCTCTCCCGAGGTCGACCCGGCCGAGTCCACACCGTCGGCGCCTTTGGCGTCCCCGCGCACCGCCACCGTACCGGCCCGGCGAGTGGCCCGCCTCGATGGGCGTTATGCCGTTCGTTACGCGCTCACGCTCGCCACCGCGGACTCCACCGGCCCCGCCACCACGGTCGACCTGCGGGGGGCGCTGTCGATCGCCCCCGCCGCGTCGACCACGGCGCCTGGCTGGGCAGGAGCCCGCCTCGATGACATCGAGCTGGAGCTTAGCCCGGGCGCCCGCGCCGCCACGGACTTCTCGCCCGCGACCGACCTCGATCTGGGGGTGACGTGGGCAGTGCGCTTCGACGACGAAGGGCGGGTTCTTGAGACCCGATTCCCGGTGGGGACGTCGGTCTCGGCGCAGGGGCTCCTCTCCAGTCTCGCCCGGGGGATGCAGGTGGTGGTTCCGCACGCCGTGAGCGTCGTTGACACCCGCTGGGCGGCGCCCGAACGAGACGTCAACATGGGGTACGACGCCAGCTACGTGATCGTGGAGCCCGAACGCGTCGAGAAGTCGTGGTCGGTGGTGCGGGATGAGGGGTCCGGCCAGCACCATGACGCGGTTGGACGAGCGGAGATCCGGCTCCAGTCGGGCCAGGTGGCGTCCCTGACGCTCAGCCACCACGCCGCGACGGCAGGCGCCTCTCCCGAAGCCCGCTCGGAGTTCTCGACCACACTCGACGCCGAGCGTGTCGCGGACGTCGACCGAGCCGAGCTCGCCGGATTCGACCCGGCGTCCCTCGCCGCGTTCGACCCTTCGGTCGCTGTCGGCCGCTCGCGAGCCCCCGCCGCGTCCGGTCGCGACGTCGCCGCTATCGCACAGGGCGCTGGGGAAGCGGCAGGCCGCCGCGACCCGAGCGGGCGGCGTGCTCAGCGAGACGATCTCACGCGAACGCTGCGCGCGAGGCCCGGCGCAGCCTCTGAAGTGGCCACGATGCTCCGCCAAGGGGGGCACTCCGAGCCCGTCGAGCGGACGCTCATCGAGGCGCTGGCTGGCGCCGGGAACCCGGCAGCGCAACGTGAGCTGTCGGGGCTCCTAACCGATCGAGCGACCGCGGCGCCCTTGCGCGGGCGGCTGTTGGCAGCGTCAGCCTTCGTGACCCGCCCGTCCGAGGAGCTTCTGGCGGCCCTCGGCCACCTCGCGCGAGGGACCGACGCCAAGCTCGCGAGCATGGCCTCCATGTCACTCGGTGCGGCGGTGGCCCACACTGCCGCCCGATCACCGGAACGTGGGCTCACACTCATGAACGAGCTGATCGGACTCGCCGAACCCACCATCGTGGGTCGGCCCGCGCCCGGTCCGGAGGCCGGTGGGGGGCCCGGTACGGCCGCGGCACCGACGGTGGCTTCGAGCGACTTCGGCGCTGCGCCGTCGGCCACGTCGGACCGAGTCCGTTGGGTCCACGCGCTCGGAAACACGGGCATGCGTGAAGCGTTCCCGCTCATCAGCGCGGCGCTCCACGATCCGAAAGAGCGCGTGCGGATCGCCGCCGCGCGAGCGCTTCGTTTTCAGGGTGCGCCTGCAAAGGAGCTCATCGCCATGGCGCTCATGAAGGACGATTCGATCCATGTTCGGGAAGCGGCGCTCGATGCGGCGCGCTGGCTCGGGCCGGAGCTGACGTTGGATCTCGTACAGAAGGCGCTCGACCACGATGTGAGCGACTACGTCCGGATCAACGCGGGCTTCACGGTAGCCGCCTGGGCGGCCACGGCACCTGGGCTTCGAAAGGTGCTGGCGGACGCCGTCGCCCAAGAGTGGAGCCTAAAGGTCAAGGAGACTCTCCGGAACTACCTCACGCCGGGGCGGGTGGCCGCGCCTTACCGGCTCGTCGGCGTCGGAGACCCCGCCGCGGTGCTCGGAGTCAAGCCATGACGTCACGACTTCGGAGAATTCTCGGCCTCGCCCTCGCGATTGGCCTCGGCGGCGGATGTGGAAGCACCACAGGGAGCTCATGCGGGGCGGGGACCATCGAGGCGAATGGCACCTGCATCCCTGATCCAGCGGCGCTCGAGTGCGGCGCGGGGACCGTCCTGAGTGACGGGGCATGCGTCGCCGCCGACGTCACCACTCCTCTGGAGGACGCCGAGAGCCCAACCGACACGGCGCCTCTGCCCGACACGACGGAAGGGGACGTGAGCCCGGTCGACGACTTGCCTACGGGGGACGACGTCCTTCTGGGGGATACGCCCGAGGACGACACGGCAGACGTGCCGTCACCGGACGACGATGTGCTCCCAGGCGACGTGACGGTCTGCGTCCCGGACTGCGCCTTCAAGCAGTGCGGCGACGACGGCTGCGGCGGATCGTGCGGCGTCTGCGGCTCGCTCGAGGCTCCGATCTGCAACACCCAGTTCGGGATCTGCGTGTCGACCTGCACGCCCCAGTGCGTCGGCAAGGACTGCGGCGACGACGGCTGCGGCGGGACGTGCGGCGCATGCGGCGAATCCCACCAGTGTAGCCCCGCGATCGGTCGGTGTGTCGCGCTCGGGTGGAGCTGCGACGCCAACTGGTATGCGGACTACGCGGTGTGTGACTGCGGGTGTGGGGCCCCGGATCTGGACTGCGGCGATGCCTTCGCGGCCCTCGCGGGCTGCGAAGAGCACGAGCAGTGCAATCCGAGCGGCGTGTGTGTGCCGTCTGCCCCCGAAGCGTGGACTTGCGCAGCCTCGCGATACGACGACTTCGGCGCATGTGACTGCGACTGCGGCGCGCCAGACCCGGACTGCTCCGTCACGGGTCTGCCGGTGCTGGGTTGCGTGGGCGACGAGGCGTCGTGCAACCCCGACGGGACCTGCGCGGCGTGTGTGCCCGACTGCGACGGTCAGGAGTGCGGCAGCGACGGGTGCGGCGGGGTCTGCGGGTTCTGCACCGATCCGGCCAAGAAGTCGTGCTTCGATGGGCAGTGCGTGAACCCGTGTCTCCCGACGCCGGTCGTCTGCTTCCTGAACGAGTGTGGCGACGACGGGTGTGGCGGCGTCTGCGGACATTGTGGCGCCGACGCCGTCTGCGAGTCCGGGACCTGCTCGAACATCGGCGACACCGGGGATCCCACGTCCTGTAAGGGTAACTGCGGCAGCGTGGCGCCGTCCGGGTGTTACTGCACCGAGAGCTGCGTCGCCAAGGGGACGTGCTGCGACGACTACGAGGCGTCCTGCAGCTGCACACCCGACTGCAACGGCAAGGAGTGCGGTCAAGACGGCTGCGGTGGCTCCTGCGGGCAATGCTCGGGCTCCACGCCCTATTGCGACGGTGGCGCCTGCACCGCGGAGTGTACGCCGAGTTGCCAAGGCAAGACCTGTGGCGACGACGGGTGCGGGGGCGTCTGCGGGACCTGCGGCCCCGGCTCGTCCTGCAGTTGGACCGACCAGTGCGTACCCGTTGGGTGGATCTGTGAGCCCTACTTCTACGCCGATGAGCTGGGCTGTGACTGTGGCTGCGGTGTGCCCGACCCGGACTGCCAAGCGGAAGGCAGCACCGTCTACGGGTGCCCCACCGCTGCGACGGCGTGTACCTCCTCCGGCGTCTGCGACGTCGACTTCTGCAACCAGGCGAGCGATTGCCCGAGTGGCTGGTGTATGGGGGCGTACTACGAGGGCGACGGCCACTACGCTGGCGTGTGCGACATCCCCGTGCCCGACGGCGAGCCCCTGGGCACACCGTGCAGCTTCGACGCCGAGTGCGCGTCACTCAACTGCACGGCCGAGGCCTGTAGGCAGTACTGCGTGTCCGACGCGGACTGCCCCGGGGTGCTCCGTTGCCTCGGCTTGCCGCGCGAGGACCCCGTGACGCTCTCTGTCACGGGCTACGTGCCAGCGTGCGAGGCCATCACGGGTACCGGGACGCCGTGCAGCGCCCAGGCGGACTGCAAACCCATCGGCGAGGTCTGCCGCGCGTTCGTGGACCCCGGCACGCTCGCGCCCAAGTACAGATGCGACCAGGCGCCTCCGCCCGGCACGATCGGGAAGTCGTGCGAGACGTTCGACTGCGCCGGATCGGCGTTCTGTGCCGAGGCCGGTGGTGCCCACGTGTGTACGGTGCCCTGCCCGGCGGGGAACGCCGACTGCCCACCCGGATGGAGCTGCGGGGTGGCCACGTTCCACGACGTCGGGACACCCGACCCGACCGACGACCCGGAGGTCCCCGTATGTCTTCCGTGATTGCGGTATGCAGAGACTTCTTGGCCTTCTTCAGCCTGGCCGGCGTGGCGGTGGCGGTCCTCGGCTGCGGCGCAGCCGCGGGCACCGAGTGCGGAGAGGGGACCGTGCAGTCCGGAGAGTCGTGTGTCGCCACGGCGCCCACGTGCGGGGAAGGCACCGTGGCCGTGGACGGGAAGTGTGTTCCCGCCGCGAGCGACGTCTCCGGTTCAGAGGACAGCGGGGAACCGGAGGACACGTCGGCCGACGTTACGGGGGGCGACACCGAGGCCGCCGATACGGTCGGGGACGACACCGTCGAGGGAGACGCGGACGCGGGGGACGCCGGGGACCTTGAGACGGTGGATAGTGGGGACGCGAGCGCGACCTGGAGCTGCGAGCCGGCGACGGAGGGGGATGGCGTGTTCTGCGACTGCGGCTGTGGCGCCCCCGATCCAGACTGTGCAACAGGCCTGCTCACGGTCCGCGGGTGCACGGCGTTCGGCGCAACCTGCGACGCAAGTGGCGCCTGTAAAGGCGGGGTGGATCCACTGAGCTGGACCTGCCCCCTCGACACCTGGAAGGACGGCAACGTGTGCCACTGCGGCTGCGGGCAGCCGGACCCGGACTGCGCCGACGGCACGCTCGCCGTGCTCGGGTGTGGCGGCAAGGCGTGTGGCACGGACGGGACGTGCGCCCCGTGTGCCCCAGACTGCGACGGGAAGACGTGCGGCTCGAACGGCTGTGGGGGCCTCTGTGGCGTCTGCTTCGACGCAGCAGCCCCTTACTGCGACAAGGGGACGTGTCAGGCCACGTGCATTCCCAAGTGCGCCGGGAAGGCCTGCGGTGACGACGGCTGCGGTGGCGACTGTGGCGCCTGCACCGCTGGTGAACATTGCGTACTCGGAGCCTGTGACGCGCTCCCCGCGGCCGTCTCTTGCGATGGACACTGCGGCGGCAAGGCAGTGAGCGGGTGCTCGTGCGAAGGCGGGTGTGCGTCGCTCGGCACCTGCTGTCCGGATGTCCACGCGGTGTGCGGCTGCCAGCCGGACTGCATCGGGCGCAACTGCGGTGATGACGGGTGCGGCGGGTCATGCGGCACGTGTAGCGAAGGTGACGTCTGCGTGCTGGGAGGATGCCAGGCCGACCCGTGCGATCCGGCCCCATGCAATGGCCACGGTGTTTGTCAGTACCCAGATGGCGCCTGCACCTGTGATGCACTCTACGCGGGAGACTCCTGCAACCAGTGTATCCCGGGCTACAAGGGCTTCCCCGACTGCGTCTACGACTGGTGCGCGGGTGACCCGTGCTCGGGCCACGGAACCTGCAGCCCGGCGGACGGAAGCTGCGCCTGCAAGCCCGGCTTCGCTCCCCCTCACTGCGACGCGTGCCTGGAAGGCCACGGCAACTTCCCCGGCTGCGTCCCGTAGAGGCCACTGCGCGCTGGGCACCGCGCCGTCGGCGGGTCGCCGGTCATGCCCTTGACCGGTCCGTACCGTGCGCGTAACTCCGACGACACGTCGCCTCGGGAGCCGCGGGCCCGAGCCAGAGGGCGACACGAGGTGGCCATGATCGAGCTAGTGAACGGCAGACGGGTCGTGATCTCGGCGTTCGGCGAGACGCCGATGGACGCGGTGGAGAACCACCTGACAATCGAAGACATGGCGCCGCCCGATCCGAGCGCGCTCGCCCCGGAGGGCGTCGTGGTGCGCGTCCGCGCGGCCGCCGTGGGCTGGGTCGACCTGCTCATGGGCAGCGGCCAGTATCAGCACATGGCGTCGCCGCCTTATACGCCGGGGCTCGAGTACGCCGGTGAAGTCGCGGCCGTCGGGAGCGCGGTGACGCGTTGGAAGGCCGGCGACCGGGTCATCGCCGATGGCCTCCGAACCGGCCCTCGCTCGCTCGGCGCCTACCGGGCCTGGGGCGGCTTCGCGACCTGGGCGCTCGCGCCGGAGGATGGTCTCTTGCCGCTCCCAGAGGCGTGGACCTACGCCCAAGGCTGCAACCTGCTCGGCAACTACGAGACGGCGTGGCACGTGCTCGTCGCCCGCGGCAAGCTGCAAGCGGGCGAGACGGTGCTCATCCACGGCGCGTCCGGCAATACCGGCCTCGCCGCCGTTCACATCGCCAAGCTCCTCGGCGCGCGGGTCATCGCGACCGGGCGGTCGCCCGAGAAGCTGGCCCAAGTGAAGGCCCAAGGCGCCGACCACGTCGTGTGTACGGCCGAAGACGGCGCCATGCGCGACGCCGTGAAGGCCATCACGGGCGGGCGCGGCGTGGACGTGGTCTACGACGGCGTCGGAGGCGACATCTCGGTAGAGAGCCTTCGGTGCGTCCGCTTCGGGGCGCGTTTCCTCATCGTCGGTTGGGCGGCGACGCCCTTCGTCGCGCAGGGGCGAGGCCAGCGGGGCGCGCCGAACGCCAATCAGCTCCCCACGAACCTCATCATGATGAAGGGCCTCGACGTCC
>JADMJS010000341.1 GCA_018780435.1 Myxococcales bacterium | reverse complement strand
GTTTCGTGGGCTCGGCCGTCCCGCTCCGTCAGTATCTTCGCTGGGCCGTGCAGCCGCCGGCGGGTGACTGGATCTGCTGCTTCCGCATCGGCCTCGCGTCGCCGGCGCGCCTCACGCCGCCGGCGAGTGTCAGCTTCGCGGACTACGGTACAGCGCTCCCCGAGACCGGCTTCGGCATCATGTTCGACTGGACGACCATCACAGGCACCTGGGCCGCGACGTCGGACGAGATCGTCGCCCCGGTCCACACTTGGCTCGACCTCTCCCGCGAGGTCTACGCCTACGTCGAAGTCTCGACGCTCGACATGAACAACGGCGCCAACTCGGCGAGCCTCATCATCGAGACGTCGATGTACCGCGAAGGCCCGTGGACGACCGTGATCGGCCCGGTCTCGACGGACAACACAACGACCGCGGTGAAGCTGACCATGGAGGGCAGCTATGCCGTCGCACTCCAGCGCTACGTGCGCTGGCGCATCGTGGCCCCGGTGGGGCCGTGGCACGCCTGCTTCCGCGTCGCGGCGCGGTGGGCGTAAGGAGAACGTTGTGCCGGGCGAGCCGAACTACTTTCCGATGCCCCGAACTGCGGGTTCGGTGTCGGCGATCACGTTGACCCCCGGCAAGACCGACTACGCTTCAGAACTCCAATTCGCCATCGACAACATGATCACAGGGACCGTGGGGCGAGTCGAGCTGGCGCCTTCTCCGACGCCGTACCCGCTATCGAAGACCATCGTGATCCCTGCGAACGAGAGCGGGTTCGTCGCCTTCAATGGAAATGGCGCCACCTTGCGCGCGACCAAGCCCATGGAGAGTCTGATTCGATTCGGCGGTCAGAAATCCATGAGCACGTACACGTTCGAGAATGTCCATCTCGATGCGGCCAACCGAGCTGCCTACGGATTCATTGGAATTCGCCTCAATCAGCGGACCGGTTTGATCCGCGGAGTGAGTGTCAGCGGCGCGCGGCGGAGTGGCTTCTGGCTGAGGGCATGCCAGGCGGGCGTGTTCGCATCGTGCTCTTCGACCAACAATCGCCAGTACGGTTTCCTCATTGAAGGCGGTTTTGTGGCTCGCTTTCTTCAATGTACTTCAGATGGAAACGGCCTCGACGGATTCCGTATCGCAAGTTTGAAGAGCACTCCGGAGGACACGGAGCCTTTCTTCTCGGAAGCGGGGGCTGAGCAGTGGGGTCAGGGGCCGGAGTTGCTCGATTGCGTGAGCTCGAACAACGAAAGGGATGGGATCAGCATCGGTCGCCCCCCGCTCGAAGGGTTTGCTACGCCGGGGACTGCATTGTTTAACACCACCCTCTCCAACGCCTCGATCGCAGGCAACACTCGACACGGGCTTCGCTTGCTGGGCGATGCGTATGGCGTCCTGATCACCAACAGCACCATCACCCCGGGTCCAAAGACGGTGGCCTGGGCATCGGCCGCGTACGTGGATCCGCGAGAAGACACGAACCGTTTCATCCGAGCAAGACTACCTCGTGGTGATAAGCCCGTTCTGGAGTATCAAAGTCCAGTCCTCACCTTCGTGGAAACACGAGTGAAGCCTTGGCCGAACGCACCACGATGGACGTTGACTGGAGACGCCACGACCCCAGACCTGAAAGTGAATCTGTTCGGCGCCTCCGACGGGTGGGTCGTCGCATGAAAACCGTCACTACGACGGCATCCGGCAATGGAGCATCGGACGATACGGCGGCATTGCAGGCCGACCTGAACCTCTTGGCCCAATCGACCGTGCCAACCCGATTGTGGCTCCCACGTGGCATATACCGAATTCGGCGACCGCTCCGGTTCATCGCGCCCTCGGTGGCGACCGCGATCGATGGGGACTTCTCAGTCATCACTCCAGGAATGCCCGGTACTCCTTCGGTCGGGTCCTTGGCAGCACTTCTGAGATTGGTCGTCCCGAGCGGCTCCGGGCCTTTCGAGATGAGACGACTCACCCTCAACGGTTCAGGCCTACCCAAAATAAAGTACATTACTACCGTCGGACTTGAACTATACGGCGGATCGAACAAGTCCATCGTTATTGAGAGTGTCCTTGCGTACCTGTGTCAGGTCGGGTTTGCCATCTCAGGTTGCGATGGCTTCGTTGTCAGATACTGTCGTGCGACGGCTTGCGAGAGAGTGGGATGGGCCATTGTTGGTGGAACTTGGACGTCACCGATAAAGATCGACAGCTGCTCCGCAACGCATGGGCTCCAGCACGGCCTCTGGTGTGCACCGGGCGCACAGGCGACCTTGTCGGGCTTTCACGCTGAGACCAACGCGGGGCGTGGTGTCGTGTTGGGGTCCGAAGCCGTCGTCTTCTCTGGCGCCGTCGAAGCATCTGCGCCACCCGCCGGACCACCCGTCGACATCACCGGTGGTCTCTTCGAGGCGAACTTTGAAGGCGGAATAGCCGTCTTCGGCGGCACGTCGGCGAAGATCTCGTGGCCGCGCTTCGTCGGGGGCGGCGGTGGCATCCTCACGATCGAAGCCAAGGGCGGCGGTACGGTCGACGTCACCCTGCCGTTCATCTCCTCCTCCCCCGACCCGGTGCCATGGAACTGGGTACCGCCGACGTGGGAGCCACAGTGGACGACGTGACGAAAACTCAGCCCAACTACGACGGCGCTGGCACAACCATTCCGCGGCCCGTCAACCCGGAACTGTGGCCACTATGGTCGGCTCTTACGACCGTCGTCGAGACGGTCGGGCGCGACGTTCAGGCTCATGCGGACCACCTCGTCAGTCGGAGTCGGCTATCGCCGCGCGCAGCGCGTCGACCGGGGGGCGCTCTGCGGGCTCCCGTCCCTGAGTCGACTGAATACCTACCTGCTGTGGGTGACGCCATTGCCCACCTAAAGCATCGAGCGCCGTGGGCTCTCATGTGGCCCGCCGCCGAGCGCCTCTTTGGACATTTCCGCTCGGAGGGGGAGCGCCTTTCGAATCTAGCGGCGGAGCTCGAGAGGCACGCCGCTCTTGGTCCGCCGACGCTCGCGGAGGCAGTGCCTGCCCTAGGCTTCTTGACTCTGCTCGCGCCAATCGGCTGGAACGCCTTCGTTGACCTCGCGTCCACGATAGAGGAGCCACGCTGATGGTGGCCATTCACGATCCAGTCCTCAGACCCACCGTCGTTGTGACCGATCTTGCCCCCGACGGATCCGCTTGGCCGAAAGACTGGGTGAAGCTCATCGAGGACGCAATTCACGCGCTTCCCGGGCGAGTGCAGACGGACCAGGTCGATGCCCAGGCCCGTTCTTTCGCGGTTGCCACGATCTACTTCCCGCAGGGCGAGTACGCCTTCTCCAGGTCGCTCAGGATACCAGTGGACGTCCCAGTGCGACTAATTGGCGTTCACCCTGCCTTGTCGCGCATCAGGCTAATGACCTCGGTAGTCCAGAACCCCGCTGACTTCGACCCGATCATGCCGAACGCGAGCTCCGTGCCATCGCTACCCCCGCCCTACCTGCCTCCACAATATCGCGCCAGCTCCGACGGTCCGAATGCGACACTCTTCACAGGCGGCGTCAAGCCCAACTCCCTCTGGGTGGTGCCCGGAACCACGTTGGAGTGGGAGGGCTTGTGGTCGAAGTACTTCAGCTACGTCGATTCACACTACGCGGTCTACTTCACCGGTCTCCGGCGTGCCCAGAAGGTCATCGCCGCACCCACGCTCCAACTGACGGAGGAGATGTTCACTGGAGGCGGCTGGGGCGCCTGGGTCGCACGAAAGCTCTTGGACGCCGGTGACGGAGACTCACCGTGGGGAGTGGAGAATCTCGGCTTCGTGGGAGGCGGACTCTTGGTCGCCGGCAATGGGGCCACCTCGTGGGGAGGAGGTGGTCAGCGATATGGCGCAGTAGAACGATGCGACTTTGAGGACACGGTCGCCTGGGGCATCGCCGTGGAGGACCAACGGGTCGTCAACGTGAACATCAAAGACTCGCGTTTCACACGTTGTGCCGGCGGCGTGGGAATCCGGTACGCGCAGTGCGACCTGTGGACGATCGAGGATTGCGACTTCCATCAGACTCGGGGTATCGACGTCCTCATCGCCAGCGCCAGCGTCGTGGTGGAAGGGTGCCGCTTCACCGGACGTGAGGCCAAATGGGCCGCACAGCCCTTCGTCCACATCCGAACGCTCCCCGCCGTCAACGAGCTTCCTGGTGCTGCCTATGCCGGGTCGGTAGCCAAAGTCGACGAAGCCAAGTCCGCTTTCCAGGCCGAAGCGTGGCCTGGCGCGACTCATGCCGGACGCGGAGTTCGGGTGATTGATTGCACGTTTGGGACCGACGGATGGTGTCCCGAAACGATGATCCAGGTTGGGCCATCGAAGCAACGCCCGACTCCCACACCACCCGAGGGCACTCCAGCCTTTCCACTTCTCAAGCTGGCGCGAATCCCACTATCGCCGACCATTGCGGCGGCCGACGGGAGGACTGTCTCCAGCGTTCAGTGGGCACCACCCGAGGGAACGAAGGACGCCAATCCGGCCCGCGAGAGCGTCGGTCTCCACTGCGAAGGCTGTCGATTTGGCTCGGTGACTTTGCCGGGAGGCGCGGTTGCACCGCGCTCGGCATTCCGCTTCGACACCTCGGTGCAGGACTGCACCATCGTCCGCGCGATGGTAGGGCGAATGACGTGGTTCATTCACGAGGCCATGCAAGAAGCGGTTTGGGAGGTTTGTTTCGCGGCGGCCAAGAACAAGGATAACATCTTCTCGACTCAGTTGGAGAAGTACAACGCCCTGGAACAACTCGTCGCCATGAACTGGGGCAATACGCTTGAGGTGCTGCCCATTATTGGGGAGGCACCGCCACCCGCCATGGAACCCTTCAGCCTTGGTGGGCGGGGATGGGATACCAGCGGTGAGGCTACATCCCTTCTCGCCGGTCGAGGCCGCTTTCAAGGGTGTGGGAACCTCATCAGCTTTCTCGACTTTTTCCGTGGGTCCAAACAGCCTGAGGCTGCTGATGCCCAGGCGACGTTCCATTCCAACGCGCAGCTCAGCATTTCCCCTCTCAAGGTGGCCGACCCCTCGTTTCTCTCATCCTTCGTGCCCCGAATCTTCCTGCCCCTCTCGTTGCCATCCCTCGGACTGGCTTCCGGTGTCACCGACGGCAAGCCCATCCACGTGCCGCTGCTGCTCCTTAACTTTGAGGTTCGCAGCGACAACCCTGTCGTCGAGTTCGCCGTGCGGGTCGGACTCGGCGCCTTCGCGCTGGCGGGGAGTCGCGCGCAGCGGTTCCGTGCAGGATCGGATTGGCAGAATGTACGCCTGCTGGTTCCACCATTCAGCCCACCCTCAGGAAGCCAAGATTTGAGCGCTTTTGACGCTTGGACGCAGGATGGCGGCTTTGTCGCGGCGAATGCTGGTCATTTTCGATTTCCATCTGTTTCGTTCTTTGTTCGAAGCAGGAGTGAGGTCGGTGAGAACGGACGTATCGAACTTCGAAGGATGCGACTCACCGTAGGTTCCGAGGACGGCCCATGGCTTCCACTTGGGCACCCGATGACATTCCCCAAGCCGGACGGGGTTGCTGATGAGAATCCCAACGGAAGAACGCTCAACGGCTGGCATCTTGAGCCGCTCGGCTCGCAGTCCATCGGGTTCGGGGGTGTCCCATTTCGTGACGGGCTGCCCGATGTGGTGGAGGTCACTCACCCCAACTCCACTGACCCCGTGACATTCACCGGCGAACTAGACGGGCAAATCTTCAGCCCATTCGGCGTGGTGGAGGACGCATGATGCGCGAACGTCGGCTGATTCTGTTTGTGATGATGGCCACTTGGGGTGCTAGTTGCGTCCAGGGCAAGGAGCCGGCTCCGGCAGCTCAGTCAGTCTTCGACTCAACAGGTACCGCACCGATTGAGGACGGAAAGTCCGCGGATGTCGAACCGACCAAGCCTCCCCTGGACGTTGTTTCGGACAGCACTTCCGAGGACGTCCCGATTGGCGTCGACCTACCCGATGACCCTGAGGACGCCGACTCAATTGCCGACTTCGCATGGCCGTCGGATATTGCTGTGCACGTTGATACGGCCGCGAATGACACTTCCGTCGACATCGTGATTGATATCACGCCTTTCGACACTTGGCTCTCGAACGATGCCGATGCGAAGCCGACAGCGGAAGTTACCGCGATCGACGCCGAGACGCCGTGGGACTCCGAGGAGGACATTGGCGATGGCGAGGTTCAAGATGCGGATGTAGCCCCACTGTCACCCGGCAGCCCCTGCGATGACGACTCGCTCTGCACGGGCGATGACGTCGTCATCGAGGATGGTACGTGCGCCGGGACGAAGCTCCCCTGTGTCGACTCGGATCCCTGTACGCAGGACCACTGCTACGCTCGGGTCGGCTGCACCCACGTGCTAACGCCCGGCTGTTCTGCCGCTTGCGGCGAGTGCCCGTATTCGCTCGGCTTCACGTGCAACACCACGGGCGAGTTCCCTATCTGCGAGAACCTAGCAACGGACGAGGTCTACGTGCCCTCCGGGCTTTTCTGGCTCGGAACCAATGTCAAGGCGAAGGCGACGTTCGACCAGTGGGAGGCGAACGATTTCCAGTGGCCCAAGGGCATGGGCTGGGAGGAGCTCTTGGGGCTGGCCATCTTCCCGGAACTGAGATTCAGGTCCTACCTCCAGGGATTCGCGATCGATCGAGTTCAGTTTGATGGTGAGAAGTATCAGAACTACTGCTGGGGAAATGAGACAATGCTTTGCTTTGATAGTTTCTATGATTGCACTTGGGTCGGAAAACAATACGAACTATGTTCGCCAGACGAAAATATCCCAGCCGGTAGCTTTGACGGGAGAGGGATCACAGGTTCGTCGTACTGCATTGCTCAGGGGAAACGACTATGCTGGGAGACGGAGTGGGAGAAGGCGGCTGCTGGTGGCTGCGCTCAATTGGGTATTCCGGAATCTGACCTCGATGCCTGCGCGGGAGCCACCCGTGTGTACCCGTGGGGCGATACGGCCCAAACCTGTGAGGTGAATCCCCTCGATCCTTGTCACGGCTCGTTCCCGAGGCGAGGAGAACTGGAGGGGACGCGGAGTGTGTACGGTACTTTAGATCAGGGGGGGATACCAGAAGCTACGCTTGGTGTCATGCTGAATACAGGAAGAATCGCTCAGTACATTTCGGCTGGATTCATCGAGAAGCCCGAGGATATCTTCCTGTACAGAGCCGGAATGGACTCCGTGATGCCGCCCGTAGGAGACATCGATCAATTCGCTCCCTACTCGGATTTTGCGGAGCTGTGCTCCTACGGCACCATCCGAATTTCTCAGCGTTCATCTCTGGCCTTCTGGAGAGTTCATGGATCGGGATGGCCACTACCGGAGCTGCGGGATGGATCCGCGCGCTGCTGCCGCGACATCCCGGTGGAGGCCGTCACACCCGAGGGTGGCGAACCGCCCTGGCCGCCCGAACTCGCCCGGCCCGAGCCCTGTTACGGGCCTTGGATGTTCCCGGTGCCTCCTCTATGAGCCTGCGCCACCCGCGGTCTGTCAGCACGGAGTCGCTCGCTAACGCGCTGCGTGATTTGGCGACTGAACGAGGCTATCATGCTCATTGACGTGGTTCACGACGCCACAATTACGTCACTGCCCGACGACGGAGTCGTCACTGTCGACGCAGCTGCATTGGCGAAGAAGAGTCCAGGTAATATTGTATATTTCTCGGACCGGTACGTATCCGGAGACGTCGAGACCCCAGTCCATACCTTCGTGCTGAACAAGGCACTGCTGTTGCCGAAAGGCACGACGACGGTTTGGCGAGGCCCAGCGGCCCATTCGGTTCGACTGCAGTCCCTTGGCGCCGCGGGCACGGCGGCTGTCGGTCTCGCAGGCGCCTGCCATCGTGTCGAGTTTCGGAACTTGGTGTTCCACGGGATGGGGGTGGCTCTCGAGCATGAGTGTGATCGAGGAGTCTTGATTCGCGACTGCGAGTTCGTCGGACTCAAGCAGGACTTTGCGATTCGAGGCCACCTCGAGGGTATCCAGGGCGCTGACGACGTCACCATCCAGCGCTGCGCATTTCGCGAGTGTGGTGTCGACCGTGGCTTCGTCTTCTGGACGTTGCTCGACACGAATTCCTTGAACGCCGTCGCGCGTAGTCGCGGAGTAGGTGCCGTCTGGATGCCGCGCCTGTCGACGCGGTGGCGGATCGAGAAGTGTATCTTCTCAGGGGGACGCGGTGTGCCGCTCACCATCGATGGTGACGACGCGTACATCGTCGACTCGGACTTCGAGGCATTGAAGTCCGACATCGATGACCTTCAGTCCTTCGTCGAGGTCCGCTCTCGCACGAGCGTCCACATGAACCGCATTCGGTTCGGAAACGAACCGTTCGCCCCGACGACGTCCATGCGGGTGGCTCCCTTCCTATGGGAGAAGTCTGTTGAGGACGTCACGGTGCGCGCCGTTCAGGGGTCCGGGCGCACAAGCGCCTCCGCGTTCTTCCCGGCGCTCGGGTCGATGGCCGTGATCGAGCTGGCCACGTCGGTCAACGGGCTTCGTGTGTCCGATCTGTCGCTCGAGAGCAGCGTCACGGGTGGTATTCGCCTCTTGGACTCGCCGGTGGGCGCCTCGACCGCCGGCACGCAGTCGGGGACACTTTCCGGCGCCCAGAATATGGCTCGCCGATTCCGTACGGCCATGAGTCGCGACGCGACCCGATGGTTCATGGGCCCGAACGACGTCGGCACCCAGGATCTGGCGGCCTCGCTCACAACACCCCTGCCTCGTTGGGGCGGCAACTTCGACATACTCGACGAGTGGGCGGAGTCGAGTCTCTTCAGAACCATCGATCGGACGAGGCCGAGCCGCAACTGGCTCAGGGGATCGGAGGTCCTTCCGCCTCCGAGTAGCCCTCTTTCGAGTGACTGGGACGTATCGCCGTTCGTGCCCAAGATCTTCACCTCGGATGCAGATTCACTCTCGCCTTGGCCCAATCTCCGAGCTTTGCACTTTGGATCGACTACTCCGTTTATGGTGGCCCAGACTCTCGCGCTCACGGCGGAGAGCCCCGCCGGCTCGAGCGGTGATTCAGTCACCGCTGGACCCCTCATGACGCTCTCGGCATGGGCGGCGATTCCCGTATCGGTTTCGATCGAACTCTCGGTCGTCGTATCTGGGAAGACCATCGCAAGAACGGCGGCAGGTGGAATCGGAATGCCGGCCCGATACTGGCTTTGCTTCGAAAGCCCTGGCTCGGTCGAGTTCGAGGTCCGCTTTCAGTTCCTTCGGTCTGGCGTGCCATCAGCGGTCGCGACCACGCTCGGTATCTACGGTTGGTTCATGTGGCCGCAGCTCGAAGCCAACGCCGGGCCACTTGCTTACCGGCGTTCACCACCGGGGAAGGCCGGGGCCGCGTGGCCGGGTGAGTCCTGGTCCGTCGGCCCCATCGGCGTACGAGAGGGCTGTCCCGATGAGGAACTTCAGTTGGGCGACCGACTGGTGGCTACGATCACAGGCCAACCACCGAATAGAAAGGCGAGCTTTTTCACGGATGGCTCGGGAAATCGTTGGCGATCGGCCGTCGTAGCGTCAACTGAGTTGGCGACGGCGCTCTTCCTTACATCACGTGAGAATGAGGCCCCACCGTGATACCCACTAGCGCGAGTGCGCGCTTTCCTGTCGATGGCGATCAGGCCAATAGCGGTCGATTTCGAGCGCGCGCGGGGCCGCGATGATCTTTCCAGTCGATGAGGATGAGGTTTGGACGGGGGGATCCAGTCCCAGCGACGGCGTCCTCGTCATTGCCGGGCTCGGCGCTGGTCTCTCGAGGCTCCGGCTTCAAAACGGCCAGGGTATGATCTTCAAGGGGCGCGAGCTCGTCATTCAGGATGTGGACCTCGTCCTCGAGCCCGGACCTCCGGCGTCGGCAATCCCCGTCGCCTTGGTTGTGACTGGTGCCGGTTCCCTACCCGTGCGCGTTCGACTCATTCGAGTCCGGGTGTTCACCCCGGCTGGGATGGGCATCGTGCTCATGCCGGGGACTCGGCGTCTGGATGCGTCCTTCGAGGACGTCGAGATCGAAGCCGGGACCGTCGGGCTGTTCTGGGCGGGAGCGGATTCGCTCGGGCCGAATCGCGTCGTGCTGCGCGCGAGCCGCATTGCAGCCCCGCAGCCCGCGATTTGTTCCGGGTCTGGACTCAGCATCCGCGATACCCGACTTCAATCCACCGCGGTAGCTGTGCCATCGGACGAAGCGCCGTCTACGGCCTGCCTCGAGCTCGCGGGCCGGGTGGAGTCGGTGCGTCTGAATCGCGTTCACTGTGAAGGGTTCGTCGGTAGAGCGGTCGGCTTGCGGCTTCCAGCAAGTGAGACCGCACCTTCGGAGGACGTTCAGCTCGTCGGCGTCACTGCGTCCGAGTCGGTTCCGTCGCTGGTAGGGATAACCGGCGAGACGTCGGCGCCGGGCGTCCACGGACTCTGGCTGGACCTCTGCTCGCGACTATACACGGGCGTCCCCGGCAATGACGCCACCTCCTCCGGATGGGTGCTTCATGAAGACGCAGCCGCGGCTGCGGACGCGGGGGTCGGGCGCGTCAGTGGGCAGTACAACCGCGCTGGGCCGGGACCGATTGCCAGTCGGGGCGGAGTGGGGATCCAGGTCGACGGCGCGGCGGCGCGTCTCGCCAGCGGGCTCGGCGCTGACATTCTGCGGGCCACGAGCGACCTTCTCCCGGGTGGTGTGTGGGCTGCACTTGGCGGTGATGGTGCCGTGGTGTCGGTCGTACAACAGACCGTTCTCGACACGGTAGTCGGCCTCGTCGATGTCGACCGGGTGGTCGTTGGCGCCAATGGGGTGGTCCTGCTGCGCGCGTTCGTTCCTGATGTCGAGCCCGGCAGTCGAGCGGTGTTCTCTGTCTACCTGCGCACGGCGGCCCCCTCTCACTACGTCGATGCGCGAGTATACGTGGCAGCCAACGCGACTACGATCGGCGGTAGCAGGCTACTGCGGTTTCGAGTCCGACCGTATTGGCAGCGCTTCACGGCGTCGGTGGCCTACATGCCCGAGGGCGGGGGCGCGCTCCTCCCTGTCGTCATGCTCGACCCCGTCACGGCTGGAGTCAGCGCTGAAGTGCTGCTGGCGGCGCCTCAATTTGAGCTCGGTGACACGCCAACACCGCCTTTCCACCGGGATTCCGAGGAGATGGGTGGCGGATTTGTGCCACTCCAGGCATTCCGCCTCGGGAACGAGCCCATCTCCTACGCTCGCAATGAGGAGGGAGTCGATCCGAACGCTCCTCTCGGGCGACGTGCGCTGAATCTCGAACCCAAGGGAGGTGCCGACGTGGACGGATGGGTCATCACGTCGCAAGGGGTAAGAGGCTACAACCCGCTGCACACAACGCCGGGCGTCGAGGAATGCGGTCCCACGTGAGCGGGATTTGGTATGCGTGACGAACCGCGGAAATCTGCCCACACCGCTCTGCCGTCGGCGTCGCGACTTTCGTCGTCACCACCCTTGCCGCCGGGCTCATCTCACCGATGCACGCGCTCCTCCTCGGCGCCATCGCGGCCTTCCCGAGCTACTTCGGCATCATGATGCGTGACGCATCAGCCAAGGCCGGATGCTCGGAGAGTCCTGTTCCGGCAGACTCCGGCGGGGCCTCCGTGCAGCTAGTGGGAGCGGGGCAGACGTGCAGTTTGGGCGAGTCAGGGCATGCTTGAAGAAGCGGTGCGCGTCTTCGATGACGGGAGAGAGGCACTTGAGCTATTCGACGAACAGCACTCGAGCTTCGAAGAGCGCTTCATCACCATCGGTCCGATTCACAGCGGGCTCGTGCTCGTGGTTTGGACCGAACGAGTCGAAGATGTCATCCGGCTGGTCTCCGCTCGCTTTGCGTCGCCGGCCGAACAGCGCCTCTACCGCCGCCACGTGGAGCAATTGCCATGAACGACGACATCCCCGAGCTCACGGCCCTGGACTTCGAGCGCACCATGAATCGGCGGC
>JADMJS010000350.1 GCA_018780435.1 Myxococcales bacterium | reverse complement strand
GAGGTCATGAGCCGATAGCCAGGATACTGCTCCTCGGGTTGGGTGCGGAGCGCGTCACCGCTGTGGTGAAGCGACGTCCTCACTTGGTTTTCCCGGCTTCGGGTGGAAGCTGACGGCTCTCTTTGCCGCGTCTCACCCTGGCAGTCGTCGTCCGTTGGGTCCGCTCGAGCACCTTGGTGTTCGCTTCGGCGTCGATGGTCGGTCACGCCAGAGGACACACGGACCGTCTTCTCCGCCCCTCGTGTCGCCAGCGCCCTACGGGCTGGTCCACCGAGGAGCTCCCCAATGCGACTTCGACCTCTTTGGCTCTCTCCCGCCCTCGTGGCGTTCACCTTCTCCTGCGCCGATGATGGCGCCACCGAAAGCCTCAACAGCGACGCGACGGACGCCACTGACGCCGCCGATGCGACTGACGCCGTCGATGCGACTGACGCCGTCGACGCCACCGATGCGACGGACCAAAGCGACGCCGCCGATGCGACGGACCAAAGCGACGTCGCCGATGGTAGCGATGCGACCGACCTCACCGACGGTTCGGACGCAACGGACGGTTCCGACGGGACCGACGACGTCGATGGCACCGACGGCACCGACGATACGGATAGCGTCGAAGGCACCGACGTCACGGACGCGACGGACGCGACGGACGGGACGGACGGGACCGACGGCGTCACGCTCGTGGGGTGTGACGCGCCTCCGACGGACCTCTTCGAACTCATCGATCCCGGCGCCTTCGAACTCTCCCGTCACCTCTGCACCTTCACGACGGGCTTCGTCGCCGTCGCGCCCTTGGGGGCCGACTCGGTCCTCGAGCTCACCTCGGACGGGAGTCTTCTCGACCTGACGAGCCGCAACCTCGTCACAGGGGCAACGGACCACCTGCGGTCGGTGACCATTGAGGAGCAGCAGACCTGGTACGCCAGCGGCTTCCTCGCCGTGGCGCCGGGAGGGGCGTGGGCCGCCCTGGGCTACACGCTCCCGGTCGAGGGGTCGCCGGGCGAGCTCCTCGTCGTCGATCTCACCTCGGACGCGCCGCCTCGCCGCCTGCCCGCGCCGGGCAACTACGCCGCTGTCGCCGTCGATGACTCGCACGTGCTCTTGAACGGACTCGGGCTCGGTGAGCTCGACGAAGGGCAGGGGCTCTACCTCGTCACGCTGACGGAAGGCGGGCTCGAAGCCCGACACGTCGGCACGGAGCTCGGGGCCTATAGCGGGCCCCTGGCCCGTGCGGGCGACCGCGTCATCGCGGGCGGCTTTACCGGCTTCGGAACCACCTGGCCCGACGGGCTCGAAGGGAACCGCGCCTTCGCCATCGAGACCAGCGCGCTCATCGACGCTGAGAGCCCGGTCGAGATGTTTCTGAGCGCTGACGAAGTCGCCATCGCGTCGGAAGTGGTCGGCTTCTCAGACGAACACGTGCACGGCCTCCTGCGCGACGCGAACTACACTGTCGCCGGGGTCGAGGTCCGGACCTGGACTCTCGACCCCGTCGGCAACTTCAAAGTCGACGCGCAGCTCCGACTCACGACGGGGAGCCCGTACACGGCGCTTATCCCGGTGGGCGACGAGTGGGCCCTCCTCGCGCCGGGAATCGGCTACACGGTCGGCTCGCTCGATTGGGATCCCGAGGAGGGCGACTGCCTCGGCGGTTGCACCGAGACGGCCTCCTGCGTCGAAGGCGTCTGCGTGTCCGGGACCTTGCCTTCGGGGCAGTCGATCGCGGCGCTCGAAGAGTCTCTTTCCGAGGGCGCGCTCCTTGAGCAGATCGCAGTCCTCACGCCCTTCGAGGCCGTGCGGCCCATGAACAAGTCGACCATGTTCGCGCTGGGCGGCAAGCCCTCCGACGGTGGGACCGAGCTCTCGCTCATCAAGCTCACGCAGGGACAGCCGGTGGTGGAGATCACCAAGGTCATCGCGCCCGCCGACATCTTCCCCAGCTCCTACATCGCGGCCGGTCCGACGGCCGTGACGGCGTTCGGCTACACCGTCCTCGACGGCTCTGGTGAGCTCTTCGTCTTCGATCGCACGAACGTGGTCGAGACCTTCACGGCGCTCACGGCGCCCGGCAACTTCGATGTCGTGGCCATCTCCGATACGGAGCTGCTCATCAATGGGAAGGGGCTCGCCGACAAGACCACCGGGCAGGGGCTCTACTTGCACGACCGCGCGGCCGGGACCTCGACGCTCGTCGCCGACAACCTCGGCGTCTACAGCGGCTGGGTCACGGTCCACGGCGATCTCGTCC
>JADMJS010000264.1 GCA_018780435.1 Myxococcales bacterium | reverse complement strand
CACGGGCGATGGACGGCCCGCACTCGACGACGCGGCGGCGCACCTGCTGCTCCTGTCACCGCTCCTGCTCTCGCTCCGTACACCGGCGCGCGTCGGGGCAGCCGTCCGGTCCCTCCGAATGGGCTTGCCGCATGTGGTTCTCCCTGCCTGCGGTTCATCCTGGTTCGCTGGTGCGCCCTCACCAGCGAGCTCTCCTGCTCCGACCACCCCCCGTGGTGACTCCTTCGAGAGCGGCAAGCCCATTCGGACCTCTCCAACCTCGCTCTCATCCGGCGATGCGGCGTGCGATTGCCAACCCTCGTCGTGGCTGCTTTCATCCGACCATGACTTCGCCCGCATTCTCAGCCAACTCCGTCCCTCCAGTCGCTCCGCTCACCGCGGACGAGCTGGCCCACGCCGAGTCGCTCGACGCCGAGGGGCTCGTTCGCTTCGGGCTCGAACGCTACGGACCGCGTATCGCCATCGCGTCGAGCTTCGGCCTCGAGGACGTCGTGCTCATCGACCTCGCGGCGCGAACCGGGCTGCCCTTTCGGGTCTTCACGCTCGACACCGGGCGCCTCAACCAAGAGACCTACGACATCATCGACCGTGTGCGGAATCGCTACGAGGTCGACATCGAGATCCTCTTCCCGGACCCATCCGAAGTGGAGCCTATGGTTCGGGAACACGGGCCGAACCTGTTCTACGACAGCATCGAGCTCCGCAAGCGCTGTTGCCAGGTTCGAAAGGTCGCCCCCCTCGGCCGCGTCCTCGTCACGCTCGACGCGTGGATGACCGGGCTCCGAAGGGACCAAAACACGACCCGGACCTCGGTTCCCAAGGCCGAGGTCGAGCCAGGGACCGGCCGTATGAAGCTGAGCCCGCTCGCCGACTGGTCCTGGGATGCCGTCTGGGCCTTCGTCCGAGAGAACCGCGTCCCCTACAACGTCCTCCACGACCGTGGATACCCCTCGATCGGGTGCGGCCCGTGTACTCGCGCCGTGGCTGCCGGCGAAGACCTCCGAGCGGGTCGCTGGTGGTGGGAGAACCCTGAGACCAAAGAGTGTGGACTTCACTCTCGCTGAGCAGGGTGCACGAGTGAGCTCGCAGGAATGGATCTCTCGGGAACTCCGTTGAGAGCACAGCGGTAGACGGAGCGACGGCCGGCGTGAACCTCGCCCTGCACCGAAAGTCCCCTGGTCCCCCGGTCATGTTTTTTTCCGGTGAGGGGCCCCTTTTCGCTTTCAGTTCCGACTTTTAGCGGTTTTGTTCACAAGCCCCCCCTTCCAAGACAACCTTCGGCCTCGTATAGTCGCGTCGGGGGGAACCCGGACCGTCGTGTTGGCCGTTTAGGAGGGGATGGCCTGCTCGTCGCCCGGGGCCCCGGAGCCAGTTGTTGAGTTCACGCTGCACGAGGTGCGAAACGACGTAAGCCGCGTTGGGGTGCCGTACCCACACGAGGCCCGCCGCTCTGAGGATGAGATGAGCCGAAACGAGATGCGCTGCTGGTAGGCCACCGGCGGACGCGGTCGTTGCGGTGAAGGTGACAAGAGTCCGACCAGGCCACGATCTCACCGATCGGGTCGGAACTTCGACGCACCGCGCTCCCACCTGAGAATCGCACCGGAACCTGGACGACCCCGGCACAGGTCGCCACGAGTTCCACCCCCTTCGCGCTGCACGCGATCATCACCAACCGTCCCCGGAGCACCTTCCCGGACAGCATGAGCCAAAGGCGCGGTCGCGCGTTTTTGGCTGCCCGGGCGCCGCGAGGGGCGACGTTCGGGAGGTCCACGCGCCCCACTTCGGGGTTCGGGATCCAACGAGTGGTGATTAGGGGGGGGAAGCATGCTTCATGCGACCCGTGTCGTTCTTCTGGGTTCCTTGGCGCTGGCCGTCTCCAGCCTCACGTTCGGGTGTACCGACGTTGCAGGCGGATCTGACGTCCTGAGCGAATTGCCGGGTGAGATTCGAAGCCGAAGCTTCGGGTCCACGACGGGGGCTGCGACCGTGCCGACGGTCGAGATCTCGTCCCCGAAGAACTTCGCCGGATACCAGCTCACGGGTGCCGACACCTGCATGAACGTGGAGGTGCTCTACACGACGTCGGTGGACACCGAAGTCGCGGCTGGCACCTACAAGGTCATGGTCTACGACAACGGCGTGGCGGTGGGTAACACCTCCGGGTACACGTCGGTCGGGCCAGTGACCCTGTGCCTCCCCTACGGCGACCACCTCGTGACCATCCAGCTCGTGGACGCGGCAGG
>JADMJS010000399.1 GCA_018780435.1 Myxococcales bacterium | reverse complement strand
GGTCGTGGACCAGGAACGCTTCGAGAGGGGCTCGGAAGAGGGAACGGACCCGATCCCGCCGGGTTACGGCGTCGAGCTGTACGCGTCCGAAAGTCCCCGTCCCTCCTCCATCTCGACCTCCACGCGGCTTACAGGCGCGAGGACGGGTGTCCGCTACGCGGCCGTTCGAGGCAAGACGGAGGAGGGACGGGGACTTTCGGTCGCGTACGTCTGCACTTTGGCTTCGGCAGCCGCCACGGCAGCGTCCGCCTCCGAGACGGTCGCACCGGGCCGCGTCCCAACCGGCGCCACGGCTGCCGCCAGTGCCGCGTCGTAGGCCGTCTTGGCGGTCGCTGCGTCTCGGATCCGAGAGCAAGGATCGGGTTGCGCCGTGGCCGAAGCGGCGAAGGCACACGTCATCAGGACGATCGACGCCCTCACGTACCCGAGTGGTCCTTCGGCCATGCGCCTGACTCCTTCGCTGGGTCTAGATGTACAGCCTCCTCTCGCGGCCCGTTCGGGTCAATAGCCACGGCGAGGCGGCAAAGAGCCCACGAGCTGTCTCGCATCGCGTGACAGCACCGAGACAGCGCCGTCCTTTCTGACGTTCCAAACGCCGGCTCGGTGTCACACGCTGTCCCAAACCTCCCGCGCATCCGTGACGAACCGCGACGCCTCGGCGTCCCCCGAGTTTCTCAAGTGACTGATATCACTAGCCCGCTGCGAGCGACGCTCGATCCCGTACCCCCACCAGAAGACCCCAAAACGTCCCGTTGCGTTGGCACGCTTCCTGATAGGGCGCTCCTGAATCTGTTCGCCACGGGCTGGTACTTCACCGGCGCGAAGGAGCTGCATGCGAGTGTGTGGGAGAGGTGTTCGGCGCTCTGAGCGTCATCGAGTGAGGCCAGCTGCAGCGCCGCGGCCGGGCGGCCCCGAACACCGAGGACACCCACGTCTCCTCACGCTCCTCATCGCGGGTGCGCTGATGGGGTGTGGTTCCGATGCGGCCGCGCCGGCCACGGTCACGGGACCGAAAGACGTGGCCGCGCCAGAGGACTCGAACGGCGCCGGCTTCGACGTCACGCCACCGGACGTGACCTCTCTCGACGTCGCTGGCGGCGACACCTCGGGCGGACCGTGCGGGGTGCCACCACCGTGCGACCCCACTGCCGTCCAGCTCGGCTTCGGCTGCGCCTGCCAGGGGCACGCGGACTGCGCGTCGGGCCTCTGCCTCGAGACGTCGAACGGGTTCGTCTGCTCGGAGGCCTGCGAGGAGTGTTGCCCGACGGGCTTCGTGTGCCGCGAGCAGATCGTCGTGGGTGCCGACAAACGCTTCGTCTGCCAGGAGCCTCACCAGCAGCTCTGCGACCCCTGCACCGAGAACGCGCTGTGCGACGACGCGACCCCCGGTGGCGACTACTGCGTGCAGCTCCCTGGTGACGACGGCGCGCGCGGCACCTTCTGCGGCACCGCGTGTGCTGACGACGGGAGCTGCCCGGACGGCTACGACTGCCTCGACGTGACGTCGGTCGATGGGAGTCAGAGCCAGCAGTGCGTCCCGACCGCGGGGGAGTGCGACTGTTCGCCGGCAGCGATCGAGAAGAAGCTCGAGACCACCTGCGCCATCGTCAATGATTTCGGGCGCTGCGAAGGAACGCGAGTCTGCACGGCGGCGGGTCCGAGCCCATGTGACGCTGACGTCCCGGCGGCGGAGGTCTGCAACGGCATCGACGACGACTGCGACCTGCAGCTCGACGAGGCCACCTGCGGCGCAGGGCAGTCGTGTAAGGACGAGGGCGAGGGCTTCGAGTGCGTGTGCGACGGCGGGAAGACCCTCTGCGGCGAAGTGTGCGTCGACACGGCGTCATCGCTCGTCCACTGCGGTGGGTGTGACTCCCCGTGCGACGCGCCGGGGGTGGCCTCCTGGGGCTGTGTGTCCTCGTCTTGCGCCGTGCTCGCGTGCGAAGGCGGCTTCGAGGACCTCGATGGCGACGCCGACACGGGCTGCGAATGCGCCGTGACGGAAGAGGTCTGCGACGGGCTCGACAACGACTGTGACAGCTTGACGGACGAGGGGGTGGACTCGTCCTGCAGCGACGACGACCCTTGTACGAACGAGGAGCGCTGCGAGGCGGGTCAGTGCGTCTCCAGCCCCGCCTCTGGGGCCGCCTGCGACGATGGGGCCTCCTGCGCGGTCAAGGACGTCTGTGACGATGGCACGTGCGTCGGGGAAGCGCTCGTGTGTCCGGATGAGCCGTGCCGCGTCGGGT
>JADMJS010000455.1 GCA_018780435.1 Myxococcales bacterium | reverse complement strand
GGTCATCGACTCGGACCCCGCCGTCGAGTCGGCGGGGATCGACGCTGGGTTTCAGCTTGGCCCGAAGACCCTGAGGGCGCCCGACGTGTCGGTCGGGGTTCCGGACCGGCCGGGTTGGGTCAAAGGGGTCCCGTCGCTCGCGGTGGAGATCGCCGAGGGCGGGCGGGACGAAGCCGAGCTTCAGGAGAAGATCGCGGAGCTCCTTGAGGCGGGGACTCAGGTCGTGTGGGTGGTCCGGATGCAGCCGCCTCGGCACGTCGAGGTCCATCGGGTGGACGTACCGGTGGCGCGCGCCTATGTCGGTCAGTTGCTCACCGCCCCGGGGATCCTGAAGAACCCGATTCCGGTCGAAGCCCTGTGGGACCGAGAGGTTGCGCACGAAGTCACCTTCCACAACCTGCTTGAGCGCCGAGGCATCGAGAGCCTTGAACACCTTCGCGAACAGGCCCTTGAGGAGGGGCGACAAGAGGGGCGACAAGAAGGACGCATCGAGGGCGACGTGGAAGCGACGGGACGCCTACTTGAGCTCGCGCGGGCCACGCTCCGGAAAGCCGCCGCCGGTCGAAGGCTGGCACTCTCTCCTGCTGCTGAGGCGGCCATCGCCCACTGCACGGAGCTCCCGACGCTCATGGCGTGGTCACTCGCGATTGGCGCCGGGACCTTGCCCCCGCCGCTGAGCGCATCCGCCTGAACGCGCGAAGGCGCCGTCCGTTTGCCCAGACGGCCACGCGTCGCCGCACGTCCCGGCGTTCCGCCGCATCCAAGACAGGCGGTTCGGATGGGGCATACTGCGGAGGTACTCGCGAGGTGACTCCGTGCTCGGAACCATCCGTTGCTTCTGTTCAGGACTCCTCGTCGCCGCGCTCGCGGCGGGTTGCTCGCCCCCGTCTCGGGACCCCGACGCGGAGTTCCAAGCGCTCATGGCTCAGATCGAGGAGAAGCGCGCCTTCAATGCTTGCCGGAAGCTCGAGTTCGACAAGCGACATCGAGAGGCCGGCGACTGCTTCGTCGCCTATCACGACCGGGAACGAGAGAAGCCCGATCGGGCCGAGGCCCTGCTCAGGGCGGCGACGGCTTATCGAGAGGCGCGTGATCCGGCGGCGGCGCTGGCGGTGCTCGGTCGACTCGTTGCTGAACACCCGAGCTCGGAGCCGGCGTCGAGCGTCCCCTTCGAGCGCGGCGAGGTGTACCGGAGCGTCGCGCTCTTCGCCGAGGCCGCTGCCGCCTACGAGGCGGTGGCGCTCCCAGACGCGGCTTCAGCGCCCGACCGGCTACTCCTCGCGCTGACACGGGCGGCGTCGTATTGGCAGGCCCTTGGCGAGCACGCGCGGGCTGTCGCCGCTCTCGACACGTATTGCGACCGATTCCCAACTCACGAGGACGCCGCGCGCGTCTGTCTCGAGCTCGGTGGCGGCTACCTGACACTGAACGACCTCGACGCCGCGCAACGCGAATCCGAACGTTGGTTTGTGCGATTCGGAAAGGCGGCGTCGCTAGACCTCCTCGCGCAGGCCCACAGCCGAGCCGGCGCCGTCCACTGGCGGAGAGGGGACCGCTCGGCGGCCGTCGCGGCGTTCGAGCAGGTGTGGGTCGAGTGGGAGCGGCTGAAGGGGCGCGCGGTGGCGCAACAGGGTCGGCCCGACATTACGGAGAAGGGGCTCGATGCCGTCGCGATGGCCACCTACTACCGAGGCGAGGCGTTCTTAGAGGCGATGGCACCCATCGAGCAGGGGCAGACCGTGGCGGACACCATCGCCCTCATCGAGCGGGGCGGCGAGGCGGCGGCGAATGCCAAGCACATGTTCGACCTGACCTGCGACCTCGAGTCTCCGGTCTGGGCCACCAAGGCGAGGCGTCGCCGCGGTGAATTGGAGGACCAAATCCTCCAAGGCTTCGAGCGCTTCACCGAAGCCGCGGTGGCGCAGACGTCGAACCCGAAGACGCTCCAGGCCGTCGCCGCCGACGGACCTAATCCACTTCGCATGAACGCCAAGGGCGCCTACCGCGAGTGTCACGACCGCGCGGTAGGGATGCAGTGGGCCGATGAGAACGTGTGGGCGTGCCGGCGCCGTTTGACCGAGCTCGATCCATCGGCCGACGTACCACGACTGCGCATCCCATTCGTCGACGACCGGACGACCGCCGTGCCGACCGAGCTGGCACCAGCCGACCTCGACGCGGCGTTGCGCAAGGCGGTTCTCGACGCCCCGACCGACGACGCCCCCTACCTCGCCGTGGCGCGCCATCACTATCGCCGTGGGCATTTCGATGCCGTCGTGCTCACCATCGATTCGGCGCTCTCGTGGGTTCGAGACAAGGCGCCCTTTCACGCGCTGGCGGGGATGACCGCGCTACGTCAGAACCGCTGGTTCCGAGCCCGGCGCGCGTTCGAGGAGGCCGTCGCGCTCGATCCGAGGTCGGTCGAGGGTCATCTCGGCCTCGCTCTCATGGCGCTGGCCGCTCTCGACGCCGACCGGGCGAAGCCGCACATCGACACGGCCCTGAACGTCGCCCCCAGCGACCCCGTCGCCAGGAAAGCGCAGGCCTTCGTCCGGAGGCTCCGAGGCGACATCGTCGGCGCCGCGGCGGACTACCGCGCGCTCATCGCCTTGAGCCCGAGCGAGCCGGACCTCCACTGGAACCTGTGTGTTCTGCTCTCCCGGCAGGAGGCCTCACGCGACGAAGGGCTCGCGGCGTGCCGGGCGTTCGTGGCGGTGGCGCCCGACGCGCATCCCGAGCGCGGGAGCGCGGTGAAAATCATTGACATGTTGGCCCATTTCTAAATCTGAGGGTCACATGCACAATTGGCCGGTGCCATAATAGTCGTATGAACAGGTGTGCGTCGAGCAGCAAGACTCCTCACCCTCACAGGTATAGCACCAGCCGCAGCCCCCGAAGTAGCCACAACCTACACAACGATCGGCACAAGCGTCAGCGATGCTCAAACTCCAGACGCTCCAGATGAAGTACGGGTTAATTTCTTTGCAAAGAGACGCTTTTGGGTAGATGTAGTACGTCTTAAGTGCATCGAAATTGCCATCAAGGACTTCCCGACGCCGGTCCAGCCCTGCCGGATCGGTCGTGATCACACCGCTGGTCTCGACCGGAGTGACAATCGCGTAAGGTAGCGCGGTGGTTGAGGAAATGACATTGATGCATGCGGCGGGTCCCCACTGAACTACGAATGTTCCTGACTTGGGCGGCTGCCACCGGAAGGTGTGAACTTTGTATGGTGAGTACGCCCATTCATTTATATAGCCATCCCATTCCGCCGGAAGGCTAATTGTCTCCGTGTCAAAAGGATACTCGGTGTAGACCGGGCTCAGTCGCTTCACGGAGCTTCTGGTCGAGTATTCGCAACCGCCATAGAAGTAGTCCGGACTGGCCCACGGCTCACAAGCCTTCTCATGCTGTGTTCCGCAGGCCCACACGCTTGCAGACGCGCCGAAGTAGCCTTGAACACACCCCGTATCGATGCCGAGGCTCAAGAGCGGCTGTTTCGGAGTGAGCTCGATCACGACGGGCTCACCTGAGACCAAGTCGATGAGGCTTCGCCCGATTCGTGAGATCGGATTCACCTCGGTCTCGCAGTCCAATGCGAGCATCTTCATCGACTCCGCGCCGCGAAACGAGACCGTGTGGACGCCTTCGTGGGTGGGGGTGAGCCGGACGTAGACGGGGTTGCAGGGAGGCGCGGTACAGCCCGTGTCGATCTCCATCTCCGTTGGCGTCGAGCTGAGCGCGAGGGCCGTGGCGCACGAGCTTCCCTGCGTGGCACACTCGGGGCCGAGGTGACACGGTCCGTGACTGGCGCATTCGCACGGTGTTGCCTTGCCGCCGCCGCCGGGGGCATCGACCATCAGTGTGAACGGCCCGGCCGGGTTTTGGAAATCATAGCCGTAGCCGTCGATGCTCAGCACGACGGAGTCTCCCGCGACCATGCCCACGTCGAGACGAGCGGGCGACAGATCATCGCCGCTGTGAAACTCCGCACAACTACAGTCGCTGAAGTGCCGAACGATCGCGATTGGCCACGACGCCCGTGCTTCGAAGCGGTACAGGCCCGTAGTCTTCGCGACATAGCGGTAGGTGATGTCCGGAGCTGCGGACGCCTTGGTGCCGAGGAAGTTCTTGCAGCTCAGCAGATCGCTGTCGTTTCGATGGGCGCGCGTGTCGGCGCTCGTCGTGCCTTCGAGCGGCAGGGGATCCGTGCAGGTCCCGGCGCCCGGGAGACACGCCGTCCCTTCGCAGTGAGACGTCTCGCTGCACGAACCGCAGGAGTTCCCGATCGCATCGGTGCCGCACTGCTTTCCGGCGCAGAGATGAGACTCCGTGACGACGGACAACACGTAGTGGCCTTCGACCAAGGACGATGAAGTGCCTTGAATGCGGGCGACCTCAATCGTGTATTCCCGCTTCGGAGCGGCATCGAACACGATCCGAGACGGACTTCCCTCGGCATCGACTGCTATCCAATACAACCCTCCCTCCTGGTGTTCGAATAGGGTCACAAACGCGGGGAAGTCGGCCTGTACGAGCACGACTCGCCTGACTGGCTCGTCGAGTCCCGTCGCGGGGATGGTATGTCGAACGGGGAGCGGATCTATCGCGAGCCCCTTCGCGCCCCCACTTCCGATGGACTCGAGATTCTCCTCGGGGAGCTGCCGGCTCACGTGTCGCCAGACCTGGCATCCATCCATGGCGGGCGGGATGACGCCGCTCACAGTGCCGCAGAACGATCCCGCGTTTACCCAGCAGTCGGGAGAACAGGGAGGTTCAGTTTCCGCCTCACCCGTCTGGCACTCGAGCGCTGGGGCGGGGAGCGGGCTTGGGTCGACGGGACAGGTATCCGCCATCGCAGTGCTGCTTCCGCCTTCGTCCCCGTCCGCGCCAACGCCCCAAGTGTCCTTCGGGGTGATCGGTACCCACACCATTGCATCGTTTCGCGGTTCATCTGGCGCTGTGATGGGGATGTCGTCGGATGGCGGCTTGGACGGAGGTCCCCCGCCATCGATCGAATCCGAATCGATTGCGTCGACTTGCTCCCCCGTCGTGTCAGTCCCTGGCGACTTCTGCGACTCGGAATCCGTCTCTGCTCTCGCACAACTCAGGGCCATGAACGCAGCCCACGCCGCCCAGCATCCTACTCTCGTCATCCCATCCCCCCCCACCTTGGCACGTCCCGCTTGGTTGCGGCCACGCTGCGATGTGATCGCAGGTGAGCCGGCGTTCGCGCGGCAAGGCGCTCCTCGTTGGCGAATGCACGTCGAACGCTATTCCGCGGCCAGTCGTCAGCCCACGCTGACGAATCCCCCCGGCCGCGCTATGCTCCCCCCGTGTTAGGCCAAGGGTTCACCGTCGACGATCTCCTCGCGCTGCTCGTGAAGCGGCGTGCGCTCTCCGATGACCAGAAGCGCGAGATCTCGATTCGCGCGCCGCAGGTGCTGACGCGCCTTCGCCGTATCATCGAGAAGCAGCGCGGCATCGCCGAGGATCCGTCGCCGCCCGAGGTCATCGCGGCGTTCAGCGTGAAGGCCCTCGATGGGCGCTTGCTCGATGAAGACCGGATCATGGCCGAGATGGCCGCCGAGCTCGGCTACCGGCACAAGAAGATCGACCCCTTGAAGATCGACCACGACCTCGTGGCGAACTCGCTGCCGCGGCGTTTCTCGAAGAAGTACGTGGTGTTGCCGCTCGAGCGAACCGGCAACAAGCTCGCGGTGGCGGTCGACAACCCCTTCAACCTGACGCTCATCGACGACCTTCGGGCGACGACGGGGCTCGAGATCGAGGTCGTGCTCGCGGCCAAGGCCGACATCCTCCGCACCATCACGGACATCTTCGGCTTCCGCTCCAGCGTCGACCGCGCCAGCGCCGCTAGCGATCCGATGTTCGACCTCGGCAACCTCGAGCGCCTCGTCAAGCTCAAGAACGAGGAGGAGATCGAGGCCTCCGAAGTCCACATCGTCAATGCGGTCGAGTATCTCTTGCGCTACGCCTTCGACCAGCGCGCCTCGGACCTCCATATCGAGCCCAAGCGCGACGCGTCGCTCGTCCGCATGCGCATCGATGGTGTGCTCCATGCGGTGCATCGCATGCCGAAGAACGTCCACCCGGCGGTCGTGTCCCGAATTAAGGGCCTCGCGCACCTCGACATCGCCGAGCGGCGCCGCCCCCAGGACGGCCGCATCAAGACCGAACACGGCGGGCGGGAGGTCGAGCTCCGCATCTCGTCGATGCCTGTGGCCTTCGGCGAGAAGATCGTCATCCGTATTTTCGATCCCGACATGATCATGCAGCCGCTCGAAAACATTGGGTTCTATCCCAAAGAGCTGGCCATGTTCCGCAGCTTCGTGAGCCGCCCGCACGGCATCATCCTGGTCACGGGCCCGACCGGCAGCGGTAAGACGACCACGCTCTACAGCGCGCTCAAGGCCCGCTCCACGCCGGATGTGAACTGCATCACCATCGAGGACCCCATCGAGATGGTGCTCGAGGAGTTCAATCAAGTGGAGGTGAACCGCAAGGCCGGCATCACCTTCGCGAGCGCCCTCCGTACGGTGCTTCGTCAAGACCCCGACATCATCATGGTCGGCGAGATCCGCGATCAAGAGACGGCGCAACACGCCATTCAGGCTGCGCTCACGGGCCACCTCGTCATGAGCACGCTGCACACGAACGACTCGGCCTCGTCGGTCAGCCGCCTCATCGATCTGGGCATCGAGCCCTTCCTCGTCGGGTCGAGCCTCATCGCCATCGTGGCGCAGCGCCTCGTCCGGCGCGTCTGTCCGTCGTGCCGCGTGGAGCGCCCACTGAAGCGCGAAGAGGCAACGGCCCTCGGCGTGCACCTCCACGACGGCGCCGACAGCGTGAAGGTCTACGAAGGCAAGGGCTGCAACCTTTGCCGTAATACCGGCCTCGTCGGCCGAATCGGCATCTTCGAGATCCTCCCCATCACCGACGCCATCCGGCAGCTCATCCACGAGCGCGCGGACGCGCCGAAGCTCAATCGAACCGCCCGCCGAGAGGGAATGATGACTCTACGTGAAGCCGCCATCCGTCGTATGCTCGACGGCGAGACCACCTTCGCCGAGGTGCTCCGCGTCACCGCCGAGACTCCGGGATGAAGCGACTCATCTCGCTCGCCGTCATGCTCCTCGGTTGCGCCCATACGACGCCAGACCCGGCTCCACCCGCCAAGGACGGCGTCGGCGCGGACCCCGGGGGCGGAGACATCGTCGGTGTCGTCCTGCCCACCGATCCCGAGACGATCGCGGCCGGCGCCGCCCTCTTCGGCCGGCACTGCTCGGCCTGCCACATTTCGGGGAACGCGTACGCCCCCGGCCCCGACCTGACCGATGATCGCTGGAGCCACGGCTACTCACCGAACGCCGTCTATCAGGTCATCTGGTCCGGCGTCCCCGCACGCGGTATGCCCGCCTGGGGTGGGCTCCTCGACGAGAAGCAAGTCGCCGCGGTGACGGCTTATGTCCTTTCAGAACGATAGGTTGTCAGCAGGAAGCCCTGATTAGGATCGAGGCGGTGCGTGTGCACGCCGTGGAGTCGCCCTTGGCGCGCGCCGAGGCGATTCGAGCGCGACTCAGCGGCCGGGACTTCGGTAACACCGTAGAGGACATCTCACGGTTCTGGCGGAAATAGGAAGCGAAGCGCCACCCCGAAGCGCTGTCGCCACGCCGCTTCGTTGTGCTGGTGGCCGTGGCCCACGACGCAGAGGAGATCGCGCTCCGGGTCGGTCCAGGACGCGTCCGCAGGCTCCGAAGACCACACGAGGTGCGGCACCGACGTCGGCGCCGTGCTCGACGGGAGGTCGCTCGGCGTCGTCGCCAGGGTCCCGTCCGTGTCCCAGCCCGCGTGGTCGTCCCAGCCGAGGCGGATGAGCGCGTTGCGCGTCCAGTCAGTGTAGACCCAGGAGTCCGACGAATAGGACGTTTGGCCGTCGCTGCTGGTGTCGCCCGTGTCGAGGTAGACGCGCAGGCCGCCCGGGGGGATCGCCTTCGGGTTCTGGTCGATGAGCACGTGCATCGGCGGCCCGCTCGGCTCAGCGGCGTCGGGCTCTCCGACCCAATAGGCGCCCGAAAACGAGGCGACGCGCCCAAAGGCGTCTGGTCGCGTCCAGGCCCCCCACATCGAGATGATCCCGCCGAGAGAGCTGCCAGCGATCCCCGTGCTGGCGGGTCCCTCCCGGGTTCGAAAGCGGGCCGACAGCGCCGGAAGCAGCGTGTCCGCCAAGAAGTCCACGTACGCTGGCGCCTTCGCGAGCAGCGGGCCGTCCCCCAGATCGATGGGCGTCCACGTGTACTCCTGCAGGCGATCGTCGGTATCGACGCCCACGATGATCACCGGCTCGACTTCACCCGCCGCGATGAGCGCGTCCGCCGTCAGCTCGACGTCCCAGGTCCCGAAGGGCGCGAGCGGGTTCGTGAAGACGTTGAACCCGTCGTGCATGACGAGGACCGGGTATTCGGCGTTCGACTCCTCGAAGTAGGGCGCCGGCAGATACACGAAACAATCCCGGGTGTTACCGAGCTGAGGCGACGCGACGTCCTCGAGGACAGCAATGCGGCCGAAACCCGGCGGCGTGAGGGCCGAGTCGACGCCGAAGCCCCCGAACAGGACATACGGGTTCGACGGGTCGAGCGCCCACTGCCCGTCGTGCTGCAGCTTGTACGCGGCCGGTGCGACGACGGCCGGGCTCAGGACGCCCCAGAACACCCCCGGCGCCCCCGGCACCGGCGCCAGGGCGAGTGCCGCCGCCTCGGACCAGCCATTGAATTCGCCGAGCACTGTCGTGGTGGTCGTCCCCTCCGGCGACTCCGTGACGAAGAGGCAGCCCGACTCGTCGCACACGGGACCGTCCCACGCGGCGACGGCGTCCAAGATCGCCGCGGTCTCCCCGAGCGTCACCCACTCGGCAAAGAGGGCCGGTCCGAGCGGCTCTTCGAGGGCGACGCCCCCGATGTCCGCTTCGATGTCGACCGGCACGTCCTGACCTTCATCGACGCTGTCCGGGACGTCCGGCTCCTCGTCGAGATCGGGAGTCGGCCCGCTGTCCGTCATAGGCGCGTCGCCCGGCTCGGAATCGACCGCCGGCACCACGTCGTCCGGCGGGGCGCTCAGATCGGCGGTCGCATCGTCCACCGCCGTTGCGTCGGCGGTGACGTCGATGGAGGCGGCAGCACCGTCATCGCTCCCATCCTGTGGAGCGCGCATCACCGTCCCCGAACATGCGGGTACGATCAGGCCGATGGCTGCGAACCAGAACGCGAGATGAAGTGAGCGTGACGTCTGCGTGATCACGGCGCTATCCTGCCCGATGGATCGCGCCAAAGGTAGTGCGCGAAGAGGAGCGACCGGTGAATGACGCAGGCCAAGCGACGACCGCGCTGTCCGTCGAGGTCAGCCGTGAGGGCGGGATCACGGTCATCGCACTCAGCGGCTTCATCGACGCGGGCGCTCCGCTCACGGCCCTCGCGGAGGCCACCGGCTCGCCGCTCGTCCTCGACCTCGCGGGTGTACGGCGCATCTCGTCGTTCGGCGTCAGCGCGTTCATGGACGCCTTGCGGGACGTCCCCACCGAGACCTCCATCGTCTGGCGCCGGGTCAGCGTGCCGCTCATGCTCCAAGTGTCGATGATCGAAAACTTCAATGGTCGCGCGAGTATCGAGTCGTTCCATGCGCCGTACTACTGCGCCACTTGTGGGCACGAGCAGCACTGCCTGCTTGAGGTCGAGGCCGTGAAGGCAGCGCCCGCGCCCTACCGCGCTCCCGCCGTGGCGTGCGCCCAGTGCGGCCGTCCGGCGACGTTCGACGAGCTCGAGGCGGACTACTTCGCCTTCTTGTGAGTCTGGCCCTCGCGCGGCACTACGACGAGGTCTCGCCACGTCCACCGAGCCGAGCCGAGCGCCCCGCCGCCGAGCAATCGTGATGCGTCGAGCGACGGGACCCCGACGGCGCGTAACGCCGCCATGGTCCCGACCTCACCGACGGGGGCCAGCCGGTCGAGGCGGCCTGTGTCGTGGTTCTCGGCGCACTCCGCGCCGCTCGGCACGATCGGCCCGGGGGCACGTGACGCTCGCCGCAAAGGAAGGAGCGTCTCCGGCGCCGACAGCGCATACGTGCGGCCGTCGAGACTCGCCAGTCGGATGCGCCCCGCCGAGACGCCAGAACGGCTGGGGCGCTCGCGAAGCCGCTCATCGACGACCACGAGCAGCCCAGCCCGCTCCGTCCGCGAGATCAGCGCCGCCGCCGGGCTGAGCCCTGTCGGCCAGTCAGGAGACAAGAACCACGCGAGCCGCACTTCGATGCGGCGGGTGGCCCAGCGGAGTCCATCGACGTCGACTCGAAAGGCGTGGTCGCGGCCGACATCGAGGTAGCGTGCACCGGCCAGCAGGACGGACTCGGGCAGGGCCGGGTGGGTCGGCTCGGCTAGCGCGACGACGCCGTCGCCGACGTAAGCGGTGACCAGCGCGGGCAGGGCCTCGAGAGAAGGCCCCGCCGTTCCGGCGAGCGTCGATGCGCCTCCGACCAGAACGACCGACTCGGCGCCGAGCCCGAACCACGCGGCGGCGCGGCTCTCAAGCCGGTGAAGGTCGAGCGCGGAGGGCCAAGGCGCGGGGATCACTCGATCTCGTTGATACCGATGACTTCGTTGGTCTGGCTGGTGATGATGAAGACTGCGAAGACGCCGTCGTTATCGGAGTCGCGCGTCGCGATGGCGTAGTACCACCGCCTCGTGAGCGCCATGTTGTCGATGATCGGGTAACCCGTCGTGAGCGAGTTCGGCGCGTCGGCGGGGCCCCAGCCGCGGGTCACGATCTGCCAGTAGGTGGCACCCGACGGCCTGAAGCCGAGGGAGCAGAACGCCCCTTCGACGGTGTTCGGCGGTGTGACGCAGTTCATGCCGCTCCAGCTCCAGCGGTCGCCCGCCCCGCCGTCGCCTTCGATGGCCTTGACCGTCGGGAAGAAGTCGCTGGTCGCGACGCCGGCCGCCGATGAGACGTACTGCCCATACTCTGAGAAGTACTGCTCCTGCTTCATCTTCATCTCAAGGAGCATCGAGCGTGCTTCTTGAGCGTACGCGCGGCGGTTGTAGTAGCGATAGCTCGTGATGGCGACGATGGTGAGGATCGCCAGGATCGTCACGACCACCATCAGCTCGATGAGGGTAAAGCCCCTGCGTGATTGGAATCTCGGGACCGGTTCGTGTTGGGTCGCATGCATGACTCGAACTCCCTGTCTGTCTCGCAGCGTCGACGCTGCAAGTCGATGGTTGGCCCCATCGTCATGCTAGAGGCGGCCAGATGGGCCGTCAACGACACGATCCACCGCGACGTCGCGCTCTCGAGCAGATTCGACCGCAAGTCACTATTGTCGGCGTCGGAGCGAGCACAATGAGCTAGCATCGGCGCATCTGACACGGTGGTCTCTGGGATTACCGAGACGTGAGGCGCAGATTTGTCGACGCTGCCCATGGCCACCCGTTCCGTCCCCAATGCCGCGCGTCCCGGGGCGGTGGTGACGAGTGATCGCGCGAGCCGCGCCGCTCGCATCACCGAGCTCATGGGCGAGGGCGATCCACGCGCAGCTCATCTCGCGCGCGGTATAAGAGGCACTGCTCGTCTCCACCATGAGCGGCACGTGGTGCCGATCGTGCTACGGACGTGGCCCACCGTCATCGGCACCCCCTTCGGCGAAAAGCTCCGCATCGGCGCGTGCGACCTCTACGCCTCGGCGCCTTATACGGCGCTCTTCTGTGGACGACATCGGCCGCTACTCGTCCGCGTCGTCACGGCCCTCGGCAACGGCTTGCCCGTACCGCCTCGCTTGCTCGGTCTCATCGGGCGTGCCGCGATGGTCGCACTCGGCCGGCTCGCGTACGACGACGAACACCGCCGCATCGCACTCGTCTCGGCGTTCATCGTCGTCGTCGACCACGTCTTCGACCACTGCATGACCGAGCCGCCCGAGGCCCGAGGGCGCCGTCTTGAGGCCATCATCGCCGGACGCGAACGGCCCGACACCCCCGAGCTAGCGCTCACCCAAGGCCTCGCGCTCGCGATGGCCGCTGGGCTCGACGGCGAGACGCGCCGCACCTTCGACGCCGCGATGGCACAGGTCTATCAGTGGATACGCGCCGAGGTGCGCGGCCAGCTCGGCGTGCCCGATCCCGCCGGCTTCGGCCACCGTCGCGCCGGCGTCGAAGGGACCATCGCTGGGCTCCTCTTCCCGGTGGCGCGTTTCGCGGACGACGACGTGAGGGCCTGGATGGTGGACGTGTCGATGTACGTCCAGATCATGGACGACTACCTCGACCTCGACGCCGATCGCGCCGCCGGTCGCGAGACGCCCGCGACGCTCGGCCAGTGGACGTTCCCCGACGTCGCTGCCGCCTGGGAGCGCACGACGCGGGGGATCGAGGCCCTTGTTCGCCGCACCGGCCTCGGCTCGCCCCGCTACACGCGCTTCATCCGAGAGGCCTACGTCTTCATGATGGTCGAAGTGGTCCAGGCCATGATCGCGCGTCCCGACGACGGGATGGTGCCCGCGTGACCGAGGCCACGCCCTCGCTCTCGCCCCTCGTGCTCGCACCCACCCTCCTCGTCATGGGCAAAGGCGGCGTCGGCAAGACGACCATGGCGGCGTCGCTCGCCGTCCTCGAAGCGCAGCTCCGCGGCCGCGCCGTCTTGGTCGAGTTCGGAGACGGAGAGTCCGGCCGCCGGGCGCTCGGCGCAGGACGGGACGGTCGTTCCGAGGGCGTGGGCGTCGAACACGTGGTCATCCACGCGGACGAAGCCATCCACCGCGGCTCGACCCCACTCTTTGGCTCGTCCACGCTCGCCAAGCTCGCGCTCGACAACTTCGCCATGCGTCCGCTGCTCCGCGCCGCGCCGGCGATTCGCGAGATCGCGATGCTGGAGTCCGTGCGCCAAGTCGCCGCCGAGCGGCCCGGCGTCCGCGTCGTCGTCGACATGCCCGCTACCGGCCACGGCGTCGCGTGGCTCCGTACCGCTCGCCAAGGACGCGCCTTCCTCGGCTCGGGCCCGCTCTTCGACCTCTGCGACCGCGTCGCTCGCGAGCTCGTCGCTCCAGGGCGCGCCTCTCCCATCGTGGTGACCTTGCCGGAACGGCTCGTCCTCGAGGAGACCCTCGAGCTCTGTGCGTCGATCGCGCGCGACCCCGGGCTCCCCGTGGCGGCCATCATCGTCAACCGCGTCCCGCGCGCGTTCGGCGCCGACGCGATGCGCGAGACTCGCGCCCTCCATGCTGCCTCGCCCGGCGGCGGTGCGGGCGCGCTGCTCGCGCTCCTCGAGTCGCGAGCCGCCGCGAGCCTCGAAGCCGCTAGGATCCTCGAAGGGCTCGGTGGTGGGTCGGGCAAGCTGGGGCCGAGCACGCTCTGGACAGTCCCGCTCTACCCGACCGACCCGACCGTCGCGACCGTCGCGCGGGTTCTCCGTGAACAGGGGTATCCATGACCCGCGTCATCGTCTGCGTCGGTGGCGGCGGCGTCGGTAAGACGTCGACTTCCGCAGCCATCGCGCTCGCGCTCGCTCACAGCGGCCATCGAACGCTCATCGTCACCATCGACCCGGCCCGCCGCTTGGCCGGCGCGATGGGCGTCACGATCAGCGACGAGGTTACGACCGTCCCCCTCCCCGAGGGGACGCGCGGCACGCTGTCGGCCCTCATGCCCGACCCACATCGCTCGATGCGCACCTTCATTGACTACCTCTTCGAGACGGAGCCCGCCGCCAAAGAGCGTATGCTTCGGAACCCCCTTTACATCGGCCTCTCGGACGCGGCGCCGGGAATACACGAGCTCGTCGCCATGAACTTGGTCGCGAACGCGGCCGCGCCAAAGAAGGGCGGCAACGTCGTGTTTGACGTCATCGTCATCGATACGGCCCCATCGCGCCATGCTATTGACTTCGTTACGTATCCAGCTCGGCTCTCGGCGCTCCTCGGAGGCCGGGTGGTCACGTGGCTCGCCGGCATCACCCGCCGAGGCGATGCGCCGACCAGCGGCCCTCGTAGCTGGTTCGCGCGCGCCACGGCGCCTATCGAGAACCTGCTCGCGAAGGTGACGGGGCCGAACCTCCTCCGTGACACGGCGGCCATGTTCTCGGACCTCGCGCTCGTGCGTGGGCGTTTCGTCGACCTGACGGCGCGCGCCTCCGAGCTGCTCCTCGGCGACCGCGTCAACTACCTCCTGGTCGCGGCGCCTACGGCAGCGGCGCGCGACGACGTGCTCTTCCTCGCCGGCCGGCTGGAGAAGCTCGGCCGGCGCGCGCACGCCGTCATCCTCAATCGGGCCGCGGCGCCGCCCGGCGATTGGCTGCACGATCTCACCCGTGAGGCCGCGCTCCCCCACGTCGTGACGGAGGTCCTGGGCCATCTTCATCACGAGTACCTCGCCCGCGCCCGCGCGGCGGAGGAGCACGCCGCCGACTACTCGCGCCAGCTCCCGAAGGCGCCCGTCGTTCGACTCCCGCACATCGAAGCCACCGCTCCAGACGTGGTCGTGGCCCACCTCGCGGACGCGGTGGCTCCTCACCTCGCGGCGCTGCTTCCAAAGTAGGGCCCCATTCCCACCCCTGCCGATGACCGGCGCGTCGCTGGCTCCGTTCGGCGTCCGCGTTCGATGGTCATTGGGTTCTCGTCGTGTCGTTCGAGCTCCTACAAATGTCGATGGTTCATTGTCTTTGAGGGAGGGGAGGTCCGCGTCTACGGTTAGCCGTCGCATCAGCCATCGGGAGACCCGCCTTGAAATACGCCTTACGATTCGCACTATGTCTGACTGTATTGGCTTGTGGTAGCGAGAGCTCACCGGGGACCACCGTCGACGTCGCTGCCCCTGACGTGGCGGTCACCACCTGTGACGTCGGCGGCGTTCGGGTCGAAGCTGGAGCGCCATCGCCCGAAGACGCCTGCCAGCTCTGCGATCCCGACTCCGCCGCTGGTTTCGTGGACGCGCCGGACGGCGCGGCGTGTCCCGGCGGGGTCTGTGAGGCCGGTGTCTGCCAGGCGAGCTGCGTCATCGACGGCGAGACCGTGGCCGACGGCTCGGCCAACCCCGAAAACGCGTGTCAGACCTGCAACGTCTCGGCCTCGGCGACGAGCTGGACCGCGCTCGCCGACGCCACCGTCTGCGCCAAAGGCGGATACTGCACGGGCGGCGCGTGCGTCACGGGCTGTCTCATCGACGGCGCCGTCGTGGCCGAGGCGGAGGTGAACCCGGCCAACGCGTGCCAACGCTGCTCGGCCGCCACGAACCTGACGGCGTGGTCGAACATCGACGACGGCGCGGCGTGCACGGGGGGCCTCTGCAATGAAGGCGCCTGCGCACCGGGCTGTTTCATCAGCGGTGTCTTCGTCGCCGCCGGCGAGGCCCCGGAGGGGTCCGTTTGCCAAGTCTGCGATCCCGCTCGATCGACGTCGGCCTGGTCGCCCGTCGCCGACGGGGCCGGCTGCACGGGTGGCGGCTGCGCGGCCGGTGAGTGCGCCCCGGGCTGCGTCATCGACGGCGCCTTCGTCGCCCCGGACGCTGTCGATCCGACGGAGCCTTGCCGGGTGTGCGTGCCCGACCTGTCGACGTCCGCATGGTCGCCGAAGCCCGATGGTGACGCGTGCGGCGCCGAACTCCTGTGCTGGTCGGGCGTCTGTTCGGAGGGCTGCTTCATCGACGGCGCGTGGTATTCCCCAGACGCACTGAACCCCGAGAACGCGTGCCAACGCTGCACCCCGGCGACCTCCAAGACCGAGTGGGCCGCGCTCGCTGACGGCGCCGACTGCGGCGATGGCCAGATTTGCCACGCCGCTTCCTGCGGTCTCGGCTGCATCGTCGATGGGGCGTTCGTCGCTCCGGGGGGCACGGTCGGCACGGCATGCCAGCGCTGCGAACCTGCGCAGAGCACCACAGCGACCGTCGCGGCGCCGAACGGCACGCCGTGTGGCGATGGCCTCGTGTGCGACGCCGGTGAGTGCGACGCCGGCTGCTTCATCGATGGCGCGATCGTGGCCGCGGGCGCGCTCCGAGAGGGGAACCCCTGCGAGCGCTGCCAGCCGGCCGCGTCGACGACCGCGTGGACGGCGGTCTCGAACGGCGACGTCTGCGGCGCTGGACAGATCTGCTGGGCCGCTGCGTGCGTCGCCGGGTGCGCCATCGACGGCGTCCTTGTCGAACCGAACATCGCGTCGGCTGAACAGCCGTGCCTGCGCTGTGAGCCGGAGAACAACACGGCAGCCTGGACCGCCCGCCCGGACGGCACCACGTGCGGGACTGGCGACGTCTGCATCGCGGGCACCTGTGAGACCGGGTGTTATATCGACGGCACCTTCACGGCACAGGGCGCCAATGACGGTCCATGCCTGCTGTGTGCTCCTGACGTCTCTACGGCCGCCTGGACACCCGTCCCCGACGGCAGCCCCTGTGCGCTCGGCCAAGTATGCGACGACGGCACGTGCGAGACGGCCTGCTATCTCGACGAGGCGATCGTCGCTGCCGGCACCGAGAAGGGCGACAATGCTTGCCTCTCTTGCCAGCCTAGCGTCGACACTACGGCGTGGTCGCCGCGCGTCAATGGGAGCGACTGCGGCACCGGACAGGTTTGCCATGACGCCACCTGCCTCGCGGGCTGCTACGTCAGCGGTGTCTACCGCACAGCGGACGAAGCCGTCGGCTCCGCGTGCCAGCTATGCAAGCCGCTGACGTCGACGTCGGAGACGACGCCCGAGCCAGACGGGACCCCGTGTGCTGCCGGCCAGGTCTGTGACGCAGGTGCATGTAATCTTGGGTGTTTCATCGGCGGCGGCATCGAGGAGCCCGAGACCGCTCTGCCCGGCAACGTGTGCCGCACGTGCCAACCCGACGCCGCCACGACGGACTGGACGAACGTCGCCGACGGGACGGCCTGCGCCGCTGGGAAGGTCTGTGACGACGGGACCTGCGCGGCAGAGTGTTACATCGCCGGCCAGCTTGAGGCCCCTTCGACCGTTGACCCCGCTGATCCATGTGGTCAGTGTGATCCCGCCGTGTCCACGTCGGCGTGGTCCGATCGCGCCAACGGGACGGACTGTGGCGACGGCGCCTTCTGCACGGGTGGCTCGTGTACGGCGGGGTGTTGGATCGCGGGCAGCCTCGTGAGCCCCGGCGCCGCCAATCCGGCCAACCCGTGCCAGCGCTGCGAGCCGTCGGCGAACGAGACCGGCTGGACCTCGGTCGAGCTCGGCACCGCATGCGCCACGGGGAAGGTGTGTAACGGCGCCTCCTGCGAGGCGGCCTGCTTCATCGCAGGCGCCATCGAGACCGCGTCGACGCTCAACCCGGACAACGCGTGTGAAGACTGCGCGCCGGCCACGACGACGACCGACTGGTCGAACCTCCCGAACGGGAGCTCCTGCGGACCTACGGGTATCTGCACCAATGGGCAATGCAGCGATGGTTGTTTCATCTCCGGGACGAGCTACTCGGCCGGCGAAGCGAACCCTGCGAACCCTTGCCAGATCTGCCAACCGGTGACCTCGAAGTCGGTGTGGACGACCCGGGCGAACGGGACGGTCTGCGGCGACGGCTCCGTCTGTGTCGCGTCCGTCTGTAAGGCCGGCTGCTACATCGACGGTGCCTTTGCTGCGCCGAACGCGACGCGGGCCTCGTTCCCCTGTCAAAAGTGTGCCCCCGCAACGAGTACGTCGGCGTGGACGGATCTCGACGAAGGTAGCGCTTGCGGCGTCGGCCAGGTCTGCAACGTCGGAACCTGCAAAGCCGCCTGTTACATCGCCGGAACCATCGTGAACGCAGGAGCCGCGGACCCGACGAGCAATTGCCGGATCTGCAGCAACCTCGTCTCGACGACGGCGTGGACACCGAAGACGATCGGCACCACGTGCGCTGCCGGGAGTGTGTGTAGCGCGGGTGAGTGCGCGGCGGGCTGCTGGATCAGTGGTCAGTACCGTGCGGCGGGGACCATGAACGGCACCTGCCAGACGTGCGCGCCCGACGTCTCGACCACGGCCTGGAGCCCGCTCCAGAACGGTACATCCTGTGGGCTCGCGCAGATCTGCAGCAGCGGGACCTGCACGTCGGCGTGCTTCATCTCGGGCGCCGTCGTCGCACAAGGCACCGCCGAGCCCGGAAACCCTTGTCGAACGTGTGATCCGGTCCAGTCCACGACCGACTGGTCGGGGCTGCCGGACGGGACGGGCTGCGGCACTGGGAAGGTGTGTTCCGAAGCCACCTGCAAGACGGGCTGCTACGTGAGCAACAGTTTCCTCGCGCCCGGGGAGACCGTTGGCACGGCATGCCAAGTGTGTGATCCCACGAGGAATGTCAAGGCGACCTCTAACGCCGCTGACGGTACGGCGTGCGGGACAGGCCTCGTGTGTGGTTCGGGGCAGTGTGCGTCGCAGTGCTACATCGCCGGTGCGCTCAAGCAGCCGGGTTCGTCGCCCGTGGGTAACACGTGCCAATCGTGTCAACCGTCGGTCTCGACGACGGCGTGGTCCAACGTGCTGCCCGGAACGGCCTGTGGCGCCGGGAAGGTATGTGACGAGGGTAGCTGCCTCGCCAAGTGTTTTATCGATGGTGCCATCCAAGCGAGCGGCGCGGTCGATCCCCAGAACCCGTGCGCGGTCTGTACACCCGGAACGTCGACGACGACGTGGTCGAATCGAGCCAACGGGACGGACTGCGGCGCCGGTGTCTTCTGCCAGGCGGGGACGTGTGCGGCCGGGTGTTGGATCACCGGTGCCCTGGTAACGACCGGGACGCCCAACCCATCCAATGCCTGCCAAAAGTGTGATCCCGCGACGCTTGAGACCGGTTGGTCCACCGTCTCGCTCGGTTCGGCCTGCGCCAGTGGGAAGGTGTGCAACGGCACGACCTGCCAGAGCGCGTGTTTCATCGAAGGCGCCATCGTCACCCCAACCACGAAGAACCCGCTCAACGCGTGCGAAGCGTGCACGCCCGCCACCGCCACGACGTCCTATACCGTGGTCGCGAACGGGACCTCGTGCTCCCCCACGGGGATCTGCACGTCCGGCCAGTGCAGCGACGGGTGCTTCATCTCGAACACCTCGTACCCGGCAGGCGCGCTCGATCCGACGAACCCCTGCCGCATCTGCCAGCCGGCGTCCTCCAAGACGTCGTGGACGACCAAGTCCAACGGGTCGACCTGTGGGGCCACCGAGGTCTGCAACGTCGGCACGTGCACGACCGGCTGTTACATCTCCGGGATCTTCCGCCAACCGAACGCCGTCAGGTCCGGGTACGAGTGCCAGCGGTGTGTGCCGTCATCGAGCCTCACGTCGTGGTCGAACAAGGCCGACGGTTCGACGTGCGGTAGCAACCAAGTCTGCGCCGCCGGCACCTGCAACACTGCGTGCTTCATCGATGGCGCGCTCGTGAACGTCGGCGCCGTGGATCCGACGAGCGTCTGTCGCACGTGCAACAACACCCTGTCCGTCACCGGGTACTCGAACAAGACCAACGGGACCTCCTGTGGCACTGGCCAAATCTGCAACGTCGGAGTCTGCAGCGCGGGCTGTCTCGTCTCGAACGTCTATTACGCGTCGGCAGCGCTCGACCCCACGAACTCGTGCCGGGCATGCACCCCGACGACGTCGACGACGGCGTTCACGACCAAGCCGTCAGGCTCACAGTGTGCGACCGGCACCTGCCTCGGCGAGACGTGTGTGTCCGCGCCAACGCTGACCAGCGTGTCGCCGGCCTGCACGCCGAATGATGGCGGACGGACCATCACCCTCACCGGCGACAACTTCGCGCCGGGCGCCGTGGTCACAGTCGCGGGGCTCCCCGCGACGGGCATCGTCGTGACGAACACCCAGAGCGTGAAGGCCGTGACGCCAGCGACGCCGAACGTCATCGGCAAGGTCCCGGTGACCATCGCCAACGCGTACGGTAATACGACGACGTCAACGTCGCTCTTTGGGCTCTATGGGCCCTTTGGCTTTGGGACACCGACGTCGACCAGCACGGGTCTCAATGTCCCTTACTCGATCGAAGTCGGCGATGTCGATGGCGATGGGAAGACCGACCTCGTCTACGCTGTCGGAGTCACGGTCACCATCAAGCGTCTCGGGACCGGGACGACGACCTTCGGGGCGACGTCGACCTACACTGGCTGCTCGAACCCCGGTCCCATCGCGATCACCGATGTAAACGAAGACGGCCTCAGCGACGTGGTGCTGACGTGCGGGACGTCGGTCCACATCCTGAAGGGCGTCACGGGCGCCGCGCCGGTCTACTTGTCGGCTCCAAACCTCGGCTACCAAGCGTACCAGCTCGAGGCTGGCAACGTGGACGGCGACGCCTTCTCGGACCTCGTCATGACCGTCGCGACGTCCGCCATCATCCGAACGTTCCGCGGCAACGGCGACGGGACGTTTACGGCGGGTTCGACCCTGAACTTCGCTGACGCCGCCTCCTACCTCAACGTCGGCGACGTCAGCGGTGACGGTGTCGACGACGTCGTGGCGGGCAACTACTCGACGTCGAAGCTCCGCATCGCGGTCAATGGCGGGACAGGGACCTTCGGCACGCCCGTGGCGACGACGGTGGCAGAGCTTCAGACGATCCAGATCGTCAAGCTCGACGCCGACGCCAAGGGCGACATCCTGGTGAGCTCGACCAACGCCGCCGTCAGCGCCTCTTTCTTCATCTCGCTCGGGAACGGGAGCCTCGGACCGCGCGTCAACCTCACCGGCGGTGGCCTGTATGGCGCGACTGCCGCCGACTTCAATGGCGACGACATCGCCGATGCGCTCGTGAGCGGCGGCACCGGCATGCGCGTATTCCCGGGCAACGGGGACGGGACCTTCTCCTGTGTCTTCGAAGTGCCGCTGTCCCAGGCGTCGTACGACCTCATCCCGGGCGACTTCGACGGCAATGGCGCGCTCGACATCGTCACCAACAACCCGAGCTTCAAGAACTACGTCATCATTATGAACGGCAACTGACGCACTCGACCGACGGCCGGCTGAGCCGACGCCCCCCTTCAAACGGGCGGTGGCGTCACGGCTTGGTCGGCCGGCGGTGCGCCGCATAGAGGCGGTCGCGCCACGCGATGAGGTCCGGGAACTCGGCGACGAGCTCCGGGACCGTCCAGTGGACTCGGCTGCGTTTGCCGACGCGGATCCGGTCCGGTGGGCTGATGAACTGCATCCCCACCGCCATCGTGATGTCCGCGTACGTGAGCGTGCTGCCGAGGAGGTGGTCGCCTCCCGCGAGGGCCGTTCGCAGCGTGGTCAGGATCTCGCGGAGCTCTTCGACCCGCGCCTCGTCATCCTGCTTTGAGAACGCGTACTTGCGCTCCAAATAACGCACTCCCACCTTGCCGATGGCACGGGAGAGCGGCCCGAGCTTGCCCATGAAGCCCGGTACGCTCTCGACGAGTGCCTCCGGGTCCCGCGCGACGTGCGTCGTCGTACGTTCACGACCGAGCGCCAGCGCTCGCTCACTGCGCGCGTTCCACGCGGCGATGGCGTCACGGAGTTCCGGCGGGATGATGGCGTGGGGCGCGTGCGCCGAGGCCCACTCCACGATCGCCAGCGAGTCGCCGATCGGCCCGTCTGGAGTGAATAGGATCGGGACCGTTACTTTCCCACGTGGACGGCGCAACCGCACACGCAGCGCGGGTTCGCCCAACATGGGCATGTATTCCTGATAGCGGAAGGGGAGCCCGGAGAGCTGAAGGCCCCACTTCGCTTTTTCGGACCACGGGGAGTAGGAGATGCCGACGAGGGTGTTCATGCCCCCCGTATATCACCCCGAATCGCGGCGATCAGCCGCGGCCTGAGCGCGCTCGCCGGAATCACATCGTCGAGTGACCCCACGGCCTTGGCCCGCGCCACGCTGTGGATGGCGTCGAACTCGCGCGCGAGCTCGGCTTGTTTCTCGGCCTTCACGGCGCCCTTCACCCTGGCGAGCTGCTCGCGCAGGCGCGGCTTCTGGTCCTGTGGCGCGGCGTCGAGCGCGGCTCGTGCCTCAGTCACTCTCGGGTCGTCGCTCGTGCGGGCGTCGACTTCTCTCGGGAACACCACGGCCGCGGCCGGCGCGCCGCCGATGACCGAGGCGTAGGAGCCTTCGACCGCGAGCGCCACGAGGTTCTCGTTGAGCGCCTTCGAGAAGACCACGTAGGCGCCGCCGTGGTAGCGGGCGACGACGCAGAAGACGATCGGGCCCTCGAACTCGACCACCGCGCGGCCGATCTCGGCGCCGTATTCGAGCTGCATGCGGCGCATCGACTCGGGCGAGCCATCGAAGCCCGAGAGGTTGGCGAGCACCACGACGGGCCTTACGCCGGATGCCGAGCGGATGGCGCGGGCGACCTTCTTGGATGAGCCGGGGAAGAGCGTGCCACCGGTCCAGGTGTCGGGGCCATCGCCGGGGATCCAGCCGCGGCGGGGCAGGGGCCGGCTCTCGATGCCGATGAGCGTGATGGCGTGACCCCCGAGATGGCTCTCCCACGTGATCGCGGTCTCGCTGTGGCGCATGTCCGCGAATCGTTCGAGGTACGGGGTGTCGCGGTCGATGACGGCCATCATCACGGCGCGCATCGAGAAGGGCTTCTTGCGCTCCGGGTTCTGGGTGAAGACGTCACCGACGGTGCGGAACTCGCCTTCGCCGACGTAGGGATCGAGGGTCACGTCGCGGCCGTCGGCGTCGTGCGTCTGCCGGCGGCGAATGCCGTCTTCGCCCGGGACGATGGTCGCGACGTCGTGGAAGTCCGACAGGATGGCGAAGGCGTGCCGCAGGTCGCGAGCGAGCACTTGCGCCTCGCCGTTGCTGCCCATGATGCGCTCGTAGCCGCCGATGCCGCGTTCGTCTTCGGCCGACACGCCGCCTGAGGCGTCGAGGGCCTTCTTGCCGGTCAGCACCATCGACCCACGCGGCGTCATCACGAGCAAGCCACGCGTGTGCATGAGCATCGTCGCTTCGGCGTTGAAGTAGCTCTGCGCACCGACGTTCACGCCGTCGACGATGACGTGGATGGCGCCGCCTTTCCGCGTGAACTCGATGATCCGGCGCAGGACGCGGGCCGTCCAATCGAGGTTCTCGGTGCCGGAGTCCATCGCGATGAGCGCCCCGGCGGAGGTCGCGAGCCACTCGATGCAGAGGCCGCGGGCGTCCGCGAGGTCGATGGCGGCCATGAGGCGGCGGCACTCGGGCTCCGCCAAGGCGCCCATCCGGTGCAGCGGATCCGAGAGCACGAGCACACGCTCAAGCCCTTCGGGGACCTTGCGGGTGGGCGCCTTCAGGATCCCGAAGACGACGCCTGCCGAATTGCCACCGAGTGGGCGCGAGACCGGCACGGCGAGCCCGCGGGCGCCGTCGAGATCGTATTCGTAGAAACGCCCGCCGTGTCGGCCATGCCCCTCACCGCCCTCCGTTGGCTCCCCCTCGGTGAAGCTGCGGATGACCTCGTAGGGATAGGTCACCCCGTACGCGTTCGCGGCGCGCAGCTTGAGCTCATACGGCGTCGCTGCACGAATCGGCTCTCGCGGCGGGAGCGCGATCTCGAACTCGACCCCGCGCCCGGCGAGGTTTGAGAACATGATGCGAAGATCGATGACCGGGGCGTCGGGGCGCTCGCGGTGTCGGGCCCGAACGTCCACTCGTTCGAGCCCAAGACCCTCGGTATAACTCGCGAGCCTCGTCGCGACGCGCCGCACCTGGGCACGAGAGACCATGACGACGGGCCGGACGTGTAAGGTCACGCGGTTCCACAGGTATCGGGCGCGCACGTCGCGTCGTGCCTGCACTTCGCGAAGGGCGCGCATCGCTTCATGGAACGCATGTTCAAAGGCCAGTACGGCGCTCGGCGCGTCGTCGAGGACCTCGCCTTCGGGGACGTCGCGGACCTCGCCGATGACGAAGAGCCGCTCGTCGCGTGGGTTTTGGCGCGCCTTCGCGCGGAAGACCACGAGTCGGTCATGCGACTCGATGCGCGTGAGCTCGAAGGCCGAGTAGCGCCACAGCTCGAGCCGTTCGGCCAGCTCTGGGTGGAGGTTTCGGAGGTTCTCAAGTTCGACCGCGGCGGGGCCGCCGGGCGCGAAGGTCCACTGCGGCACCACGGCGGCGTCGTCGTCGGCGAGCACCATGGTGACGCGGGTCGCGCCGACGAGCCGCCTCGTGAGTGCAAGGACGCGCTCGGCGATCGCGGCTTCGGGCACTCCCTCGGTGTGTACCAACACTTCGACCACCGCGGGCCCTTCCGCGAGCCGGGCTTCGAGCGGGGCTGCGCAGAGCTCAAGGGTGCTGGTCGAGCAGACCACGCCGAGCACCCGAGCCGGGTTCAGGCCGGGTCGCCCCCCGCCGAGTTCGATGACGGGAAGCCCGCCGACCTTCACGGCGGAAATCGTTCGTAAGTGCTCGTAGATGCGGCGAAACATCGCCTCGGTCGCCGCGAGCCGACGATCGGGCGGCGTGCCGGGCCGGGTCGCACGCGCCAGGAGGCGAGAGACCGAGTGCGGCGTGTCGACGAGCGCGGACTGGAGCGCTGCTCGCGCGTCGTCCGGCGCCGCGACGACGTCATCGAGCAACGAATTGACCCGCCGAGTCAGATCACGTTCGCGCTCTTCGTAGACCGGCTGGTGGTAGAGCACGTAACGCGCCTGCATGGCGTTGTCGGCGACGAAGGGCCAGGCCGGATCGGCCGCCAAGGGGAGCTGCTCGAGGACGGTGCGGAGAGCATGGTCGTGGGTGTAGTCCGCGCCACCGCGGTGGAGCGCCATGACCAGGCGGAGCACGCCCGATGCGACGCGGTGGCGCAACTCGGCGCGCCCTCCGAGCCGCGACCGCGCGACCGCGAGCCGCGCGAGTACGTGCCGAAGCACGGCCGGCGAGGACGCCTCGGTCGCGCCATAATGCGCGAGCGCTGACCGCAACACCGGCAGGAAGGTGGGCCAGATGGGGGGCGCGGTCCCGAGGTGACGCGCGAACTCCCAGAAGCGCGCCTCGTTGGACATCCGGAGGCCGCCATGGACGGGTTCGTCGAGGTCCCTCGCGAAGAGCAGCTCGACGTCCGAGAAGGCCCGCAGCACGCTCTCAAGCCCGCCCCAGTCGTCCGGATCGGCGAGACGTTCGAAGCTCGCTTCGGCGTCCAGGAGCCGCGAGAGCCGCTCGACCCGCTCGGCGACAAGGCCGTAGCCGAGCATGAGCGAGCGCGCCTCCGCGATCACCGCGTTCGCCATCGATCGCCGTTCGTCGCTTCGGCGGCTCGAGAGCGCCGCCTGCTTGAGCCGCGCGTCGCCGTCGAAGAGCGCCAGAAAGTCATCGGGCGCCCGTGTCGCTGAGCAGGCCGATAGCTGGCTCTCGCCGCTCTCTCCGCCCTCGTCGGCGTCGCCATCGCTCCCCGCCGCGTCGAGCAGGATGAGCGCCTGTCCGGCCGCGACCTGGCTCCCGACGCCGACCTTCACCTCGCGGACGCGCCCGGCCTCGGCAGCGACGATCGGCATCTCCATCTTCATCGCTTCGAGGACGCCGAGACGTTGCCCGACTGTAACTCGATCACCCGGTCCGACGGCGATCTCCATCACGACGGCTGGCGCCTGCGCGCGTACTTCGCCGCCGGGATCTCGGGCGACGCGATGGCTCACCCCATCGAGCTCGACCACGAAGGCGCGTTCGTCGCCTTGCGCGACGAGGCGGAAGCGACGGGTCCCGACGACGGCGTGGCCCGGCTCACTGCCACCCACGTGGACGACGGTCTCAACGCCGCCCTCGGCCACTCGGTAGCGACCAAAGCCGATGCAGAGCACGCTGACGAGCGCGCGCCCGGACGCCGTTCGCAGACGGATCTCACGGTGACCCGCGTCCGGTAGCGCCAAGGGGACCCCTCGGGCGACAGCGGCGTAGAAGTTCGAGAGGTCGCGTCGCCCTTCCTCCCGAAAGCCGAGTACCGCTGCGACGGCCAGGGCCTCCGCGGCGAAGGGGCGTGGGCGAGCGAGGCGGCGATCGAGCCAGCGGGTGTCGACGCGCCCTTGCACCACGTCGGGATCGGTCAGCAGGTCGGCGAGGAGCCCTTTGTTGGTGGCGCCCCCCGAGACCATCACGACGGTCTCGGACAGGGCGCGGCGCAGTCGAGCGAGCGCCTCGGCCCGGGTCGCGCCCCACGCGATGATCTTGGCGATGTTGGAGTCGAAATCCGGAGGGACTTCGCTACCTTCCGCGACGCCCGAGTCTACGCGGATCCCCGCGCCGAGCGGGGGCGAGAAGCGCGAGAGTCGGCCCGGGGCGGGCGCGAAGCCGTCGTCGGGGTCCTCCGCGTTCAGGCGCACTTCGATGGCGGCGCCCCGGGGGCCTGCGTGCGGCGGGAGTGGCAGCCCCATCGCGACGCGTAGTTGATAGCGAACGAGATCGACGCCATAGACCAGCTCGGTGACCGGGTGTTCGACCTGGAGTCGCGCGTTCATCTCCATGAAGTAGGCGTGGACGGCGCCGTCACGCGCCTCGACGATGAACTCGACGGTCCCGGCGTTGCGGTAACCGGCGGCCCTCGCGAAGGCGAGCGCCCAGGACTCCAGTTGGGCCGTCAGCGCGGCGTCAACGAACGGGCCGGGACACTCCTCGATCACCTTCTGGTGGCGGCGCTGGACGGTGCAGTCGCGCACTCCGAACGCGAGGCCGTCACCATCGGCCCCGACGACGACCTGCACTTCGAGGTGTCGTGCGTGATCGAGGCAGCGCTCTACGAAGAGGCGCCCGTCGCCGAAGGCGCGCAGGGCCTCGCCGCTGCTCGATTCGAAGGCGGCATCAAGCTCGCTGGCCGCTCGAACGATCCGAATGCCACGGCCGCCACCACCGGCAGCCGCTTTGAGCACCACCGGATAGCCCAGGCGTGCAGCGACCGCTCGGACGTCCGTGAGCGCACCGAGGGCGTCACCGCTCCACGGGACCACCGGGATTCCGCAGCGTTCCGCGAGCCGCTTCGCCTCGATCTTGTCGCCTGCGATCCGCATGGCGTGCGCCGGAGGGCCGATGAAGGTGAGGCCCGCCGCTTCCGCCGCCTCCACGAGCCGAGCGTCCTCGGACAGGAAGCCCCAGCCCGGCCACAACGCGTCGGCGCCAGCGGCGACAGCGGCCGCCACGACACGCTCGGGGTCGAGGTAGGCGGCGACCGCCCGCTCTCCCGGCAACACCGGAAGAGGCACGCTGACGTCCGCTTCCCGGGCGAACAGCGACGACGCGTCGGGAGGCGTCACGAGGGCGATGGTCTCAAGGGCGTCGCCCCATTCGGCGGCGGCGTCACGAGCGGCGCGGATGAAGCGCATGGCGGCTTCACCACGGTTTGCGATGGCGATCTTCCGAAGCGTGCGCGGGAGGGGCGGGCGACTCAACTGGGATGACTCGACTAGCGGCATCTGGGGTCTCGGCGTGGCGAGCGCGTGGCACCTAAGCCAGCGTAACCTATTGGCGCTCACACGGGCTTTCTGTCTGCGTTCCGCGGCGCCCCGCCCTGGGATAGTATCGACGCCTCCACCCATCCGGCGACTCCCGGATGGACGCCAACGTTCCACTGCACCAACGTTCCACTGCGCCAACGTTCCACTGAGAGGTCCCCTCGTGCGCGTCGTCCTCGACACCGATGTCGCCCTCGGCGCCATGCGCAGCCCCACAGGGGCGTCGGCGGCGGTAGTCCGTGGCGCGATGGCCGGTCGGGTGACCCTCCTCGCGACGACGGCGCTCCTCCTCGAATACGAGGCCGTGCTCACGCGCCCCGAACAACATGCCGCAGCGGGCCTCTCACTCGAGGGCGCGCGCGCGTTCGTCGACCAACTGGCCAAGCTGACCGTGCCCGTGACACCCTGGTACTCGTGGCGCCCTCTGGTGCGAGATCCCAACGATGAGTTGGTGCTCGAAGCCGCCATCAATGGCGCCGCCGATCTCGTCGTGACCCACAATGTCCGTGACTACGGCCTCGCGTCGGGGCGTTTCGGGCTGGGGGTGTCGCGGCCGGGCCCGGCTCTGCTGAGGATACGTTTTGGATGACTCGGACCCGTCGTCTCTCTCGCGGAACTCGTCGCGTGGGTCTATGGTGAGTCCACACTCCCGAAGAGGGTGCTCCGAATGAAGACGCCCCTATGTATGACACCGAGCTCTCGCGGCCGCGGCGGTGAGGCACCGGGATGAGATCGCCGCTGGGCCACGGCGACCATCTTGGCGAGAGCCAAAGCGCCCCCTCCCACTTCAGCCGCGAACAGCTTGCGCTTCAGGTGCTCGAGAAGGCGCCGGTCGTCATCGTCGTCCTCGACCTGGACGGACGAATCGAGTTCCTCAACGCGTTCTGTGAGCGGCTCACGGGCTACGAGCTGGCCGACGTCCGGGGCGAGCTGTGGTTCGAACGCTTCATCCCGGAGCGGATTCGTGGGTCCTTGCAGGAAGTCTGGGAGAGCAGCCGCTCGGGCGCTCATGTCCGCGCCAACGTCAATCCGATCCTGACTCGGTCAGGTGAAGAGCGGATCATCGAGTGGTCCGACGAGTTCGTGCACGGCCCCGATGGCGCCATCACCGGCATCGTCGCGATTGGCCACGACGTGACCGAACGGGAGCGGGCCGTCGAAGCCCTGAAGGTCAGTGAACAGCGCGTTCGGGAGGCCCACCAGATCGCGTCCATCGGCGCGTGGGAGGTCGATCTCCAGAGCGGCCAGAACTGGTGGTCGGACGTTCAGTACGCGATCAGTGGCATCGATTTGGCCGAGCCCACGTCGCAGGCCACCTTCTGGCAGCAGGTTCACCCTGGCGATCGAGAGCGAGTCGAGAAGGCGTATCAAACCCTCTTGGAGGGTGGACCCTACGAGTGCGAGTTTCGCATCTGCCGCCCGGACGGCGAGGAGCGCATTCTCCATGGTCGGGCCAGCGCGATGCGCGACTCGACTGGGTGCGTCCGCCGCATCGTCGGGACCAACCAAGACATCACGGAGTGCGCCCGGACCGAAGAACGTTATCGCGCTACCGGTCGGCAGCTCTCCGCGATCCTCGACAACATCACCGACGGGTTCTTCACGCTCGACCATGAGTGGCGTGTGACCTACGTCAACCCGTCCGCCGCTCGGCGCCTCCTGACCACGCCCGAAGCGATGCTCGGGCGGACGTTTCAGGAGTGTTGGCAAAGCCCGCTCGACGCGGCTTGGACGAGTACACATCTCCAGGTCATGCGTACGGGTCAACGTGAGACCATCCTTGAGTACTACCGGCCCCAAGGTCGGTGGTTCGAGGCGGATCTCTTCCCGGGTTCCAATGGCCTCTCGGTCATTTTCCGCGATGTCACGAGCCGCGAGGAGGCGCAACAGCAGCTACTGAAGGAACGCGAACGCCTGCGAGAAGCTCAGCAGATCGCCAAGCTCGGGAGCTGGGAGCTCGACCTCGTGAGCGGCGAGCTCAGTTGGTCCGACGAGATCTTTCGCATCTTCGAGATCGATCCGGCGCACTTCGACGCGTCGTACGAGGCCTTCCTGGCGCTGGTCCACCCCGAGGACCGGGCCAGTGTCGACAAATCGTATAAGGATTCGGTTGAGGGCCGGCTGCCTTATGCGTCCACCCATCGATTGCTGATGCCCGATGGGCGCATGAAGTGGGTTGAAGAGCGGGGCCAGAATCACTATGACGACGAGCTGAAGCCCCTCCGCACCGCCGGCACCGTCCTGGACATCACCGCCCAGGTCCAAGGTGAACGCCGACTGCGGAACATTCTGGACGGTATCTTCGCTTTCGTCGCCGTCATGGACCTCCAAGGGCACATCATCGAGCTCAATCAAGCGCCGCTCGATCTCATTGGCATGAAGCGCGAAGACGTCCTCGGCCTTCGCGCTTGGGAGAGCCCCTGGTGGTCACACTCCGAGGTGTCGCGGCAGCAGGTGCAGCGCGTCTTCGAGCTCGCTGCAGCGGGGCACGTGAGCCGCGAAGACTTCTTGGCGAAGCTCCGCGAAGGCCTCTTTGTGAACGTCGACGCGATGTTCGCTCCACTGCGGGGGGCGTGCGGTCGTATCGAAGGCGTCATCTCGTCTGGCGTCGATGTCACGGACCGTGTGGCCGCCGAACAACGTGTCCGCGAGCAGGCCGACCGTCTCGATGACGCCCAGCGTGTGGGCAAGCTCGGCTCCCTCGACTGGGACCTCGGCACGGGGACGATCGTCGTCTCCAAGCAGACTCGGCGCATGTATGGGCTGGCCCCTGAGGGGGAATCCCCCGCGGCCGCTTATCTCCTCAGCCGGATCCCGCCTGAGGACCGTGAGCGGGTTCAATTGGAGTTAAGAGACGCGCTCAAGGGACGGTCGCGCTACGATCTTGAGCATCGGATCATTCAGGAGGGGGGCAACGTCATCGACGTCCACGCTACGGCCGAGATCGTGCTCGACGTGGCGGGTAAGCCTGCCCGCCTCCTCGGGACGATCGCCGACATTACGGAGCGAAAGCAGGCCGATGAGCGGCTGCGGCGCAAGAGCGAGTTACTCCAGACGGTCATGCGCGGCGCGCCCGTGGCCATCTTCGCGCTCGATACGCAGTTTCGCTTCCGCTTCTCCGAGGGACGGGCGCTGCAGGCCATTGGCTTGCTCCCAGGTGAGCTGGTGGGGGAGTCCATCCTCGATCGGTATGGTCCGAGTGAGCTCCTCGAGTCGGCGCTCCATCGGGCGCTCTCGGGGGAGTCGCTCACCTTGACTGTGGGTGTCGACCACATCTTCGACGTGGCCTTAGCGCCAAGCTGTGACTCCCAAGGGATCGTGGACGGGATCATCGGCGTTGCGCTCGACGTCACCGATCGCGCTCGAGCCGAAGCTGCGATTCACGAGCGGGATGCACGACTCGCCGCAGTCTTTGAGCACGCGTCGGATGCGCTCGTTCTTTTCTCGCGCGACGCCGTGGGGGGTTGGTGGGTCGCCGCCGCGAACCGAGTCATGGCGCAGCGCGCTCAGACCGTCGACCCGGCCCGCAAGGTCCCCCTCGTTGGCCACACCATGGACGAACTCGCCCGCTACGTGTATGTCGATGCGCCTGACGAGCTCGCCCTCCTTCCTGAGCGTATACAGCTCGTGCTCGACACCCACACGCCGCTCGTCTTCGAGCACGTGATCCCGCGGCGCTCCGGCGGGGTCTACAACGCCGAAGTGACTCTCATTCCGGTGCTCGACGCCGACGGGACGTGTTCACAGATCGTCTGGTCCGGTCGTGACATCACCCTCCGAAAGCAAGCCGATGACATCCTGAGGGCCTCGCTAGCCGAGAAGGAAACCCTGCTTCGCGAGATCCACCACCGTGTGAAGAACAACCTCCAGGTCATCGCCGGCCTGCTTCACTTTCACTCGAAGAAGCTGCATCGCCCCGAAGACATGGCCTCTTTTGCCGATCTCCGGCGCCGCGTCTTCGCCATGACGTTGCTCCATGAACGGCTCTATCGCTCGAAAGACCTCACCCGCGTCTCGTTCGGGGACTACCTGTGCGACCTCGTCGCTGAGCTCTCGACCTCGTCGATGCCCCGCACCGGCATCGGCCTCGAGGTGTCGGCGGACGACATCCGTCTTCCCATCGAGATCGCGATGCCAGCAGGCATGATCGTGAGCGAGCTCGTGACGAACGTCCTCAAGTACGCGTTCCCAGGCGGTCGCACGGGGCGCACGCTGGTGAGCGTGCGCGCGGAGGGCAACAAGGTCGTCATTGGCGTTGATGACGACGGGATCGGCTTCCCGGATGGGTTTCAGCCCGACCGCGGCGACTCGTTCGGGTGGGAGCTGGTTCGTACTCTCACCATGCAGCTCGATGGCGAGGTGGAGGCCTGGACGGACCAAGGCGCCCACACCCGAGTGTCGTTTGAGATTCCGGCCGCTCCCGAGTGCGGCAGCAACTAAGGAAGGTGCCGCGTGAAGCGAATTTTCATCGTCGAGGACGAAGCGGTTGTGGCTCTCGAGCTGAAGGACCACTTGCGTCGAATGGGGTACGAGGTCTGCGGTCACGCGGCGCGAGGAGTGAGCGCACTCCGAGAGATTCCTCTGTCCGCGCCCGACCTCGTCCTCATGGACATCAATCTTCGCACCGGGCCGAGCGGACTCGACGTGGCCGAACGCCTTCGAGAGACCATCGACATCCCCGTGATCTTCCTCACCGCGTACTCGGACATCGACATCGCTGAACGAGCGAGCCGGCTTCGGTGCTTCTCCTACCTCGTCAAACCCTATGATCCCAGAGTGTTACGATCGAACATCGAGCTCGCGCTCGGACATCAGGAGGGGGCGGCGATCGCCTCCGAACGAGCGCACGTCGCCTTGGATGTGCTCGACGCGCTCGAGGTACAGGTGGCCGTGCTCGACGGGCAGGGGGTCTTCATCGCCGCCAACCGGGCGTGGACCGCCGCGACGGGGCTCTCCGGCGGCGACGCGAATGAGATCGGACAGGACTACCTCGCGGCGCCGGGACGCGCCAAGTGCGAGCCCACGGGGGATGCGCTTCTCGCGACGCTCACGGCGATCCGCGCCGTGCTCTCCGGGGTGCTCGCAGGCACCGTCATCGAGTATGGCGCCTTCGCGAGCGGGTCGCCCTGCCGCTACTCTCTTCGGATCTCGGCGCTCCCTGGGAAGCGCTCCGGAGTCGTCCTCGAGCGACGGGCCTTGTCCGACAACGGCACGGCAGTGACCGCCGCGGCGTGAGGGCAGGGGCCTCATCAACATTTGTCGGCGCGAGTGCGCAAGCTGCACCGAAGGCGAACGACACACGAATGGTTCGTCTGCTCAGTGACGGGGCGTCGAGTAGTTAGCTGTCTTCTCTGTATGTAGTCGCTTTGTTTGGTTATGTGTCTTCTCATTCAGGTTTTCGCAATGTCGCAGAGGGAGTGCCCTGGATGCGACAGGAGGAACTTGCGTGCAGCAACTACGGCGAGTTACCAGTGTTCGGCGATGTCGATGCGCTGTTTCCCAGCCAAGAATTCGGTACAGGGGAGCCTTGGTCGGATCGATAGGACCATCGAGCTTCCAATGTGAAGCGGCGGTTGTCCGTCGTGAGACGTCGAGGTCGTCGGCACTCCCTTCGAGCGATTGACAACGTTGGCGGGGATTGGAGCGCGTGGCGAGGTTCAGGGTGGGGACGTTCTCTCACACGCTGCGGGGAGTTGGATGCAACTGACGTTGAACAAAGCCCTGCTCCGTCGAAAGATCGACGAGCACTACGCCGGACGTGCCGCTGGTCTGGCGGACCGCCTGGGCATACACCGCAGCACGGTCTTTCGATGGGCCGACGACGGCGAGGAGTTGCCGTTGCCGCGTAGTGCCGACATCGTCCTCGAGCTCTCCCACGCGCTCGACGTCGACCCTCTCGCCCTCTGGCGCTGGTCTCGGCACGACTTCCCACTGCTCATCTCCCGTGTCCTCCGCACGGCGCGCACCGGGCGTTGGCCCGACTTCCTCCCTGCGCTCGGCTTCCTCGACCGCCTCCTCCTGCCGATGGATCACTGGCCGCCCAGTGAGCTGGTCAATCCGTCACATCGCCGGTGGCACACGTACCGGGTTCGCGCGGAGGGGCCGTTGCTTCGGGAGGATCGCGTCACCGTCCGGATCCGGCCGCGGTTGGCTCCGAACGTGCGCGTCGGCCGGCCGGAGTTCGAGGATCCCCAGATATGGTACGTCGCGACGCGTCCCACTCGGACGCCGTCGCCAGAGTGGTTCAAGGTCGGTGGGTTCATCGTACGGAGTGGCCCGGCGCTGTCCCTCTACTCACTGACGGGACTGAGCATCGACGCCGAGCTCACCGGCGACGACGGCTTCGCGATCGAGGCGACCGCCGCCGAAGGCACCGAGATATCGATTGCGTCCGTGCACCGCTACCAGGCCGAGGGGCTCACCGAGCTCTCCCCGAACTTCCCTACTGTCCGATTCTGTCAGCCCCCGCCGTGCTGCACGGGCGAGACCGGGGCCCCGTGCGCCTTCATTCCCATCTGTTCCGTCGGCGCCGCGACTCTGCCGGCCCTCTCCTTCCTGAATCCGAGCTGAAGACGAGAAGAGCCTTCCATCGACGACGCTCTTTCACGCCTGTGAAGTCCCAGCCGTGAAGCATGCGTCGGCCAGCGTCGCCGCTGGGCGACACGTCATCATCGGTCGCTTCTGCGGACGGAGAGCGCGTTCGCGTTCATGACGATACCGCTGAAGGGTGCCCAGGCCATCCCCGCAGCCAGTGGCCCCACCATCGGTCCGAGTTCCCTTCGGGCGTTCTGCGCTGGCGCCCAAGCCCGGGAGCGTCGTCGGCCCTCTTCGACGTAGGGCAGGGCTACGCCTTCGTCGGCCCTCCTCGCTCCCGAACCTGGGCGCTGGCTCGTGTGGGTGTCGGTACTTCCGCCTAGGGTATCTAGTCGGTGTCGTGACTCGGCCCCTTGCCGTCACATCGAAAGTCGGCAATAGTCATGACGTTGACCGAGCGATTTGGAGGCATACGTGCGCGCTCCCGCGTCTTGCGAGCACTCAAGGGTCGGTCTTGCAACCGGCACTCCGTCCTCATCTCGGGCCGCGCGTCGCCCGTCGCCCGTGCAACGCGCCTTCACACTCATCGAGGTGGCCCTCGTCATCGCGCTCGTGGCCATGCTCTCGGCGTCGGCCGCGATCTACTTTCGGGCGCCGGCACAGGTGCTCGGGCTCAGCGAAGCGCGCGAGCAACTGAGCGTCATCGCGCTCCTGCAGCACCGTCGTCTCCTCGACACCGGCGCATTCGTGCCGGTCGAACGCGTCCCGAGTGTGGTGCAGGCCGAACCCATCACCCTCGACTCCCCGTCGCTACGAACGCTCGGTTTCCCCGCCTCGGCGACGGCGACTCAGCTCGAAGTGCTCACAGGGAGCGACGCGCGCGGCCCCTGGTTCGTGGCCGTGGCCCGCGTGCAGCAGGCTCAGCTCATGGAGCTCACCCTCGACAGCCGTGACCCGCGCGAGGTGCGGGTTCGAGCCGTGGAGTCGCCCCCATGAACGCCCACAGCGCCGCCGTCCACACGTGGTTCAGCGCTCTCGCGCGACTCCTCGGCGCGGGGCTGCCCCTCACGGAGGCGCTTCGCCAACTCGCCGACGCCGCGCCGACCTCGGCGTTGCGTCGGGCCAGCGACGAGCTTGCCCGCGCCATCGACGCCGGGGTCTCGTTCAGTGACGCGATGGCGCGACGGCCGAAGCTCTTCCCCTTGTCCGTTCGACTCGCGGTCCGGGTCGCCGGACCGGTGGGCGGCTTACGGGAGACGCTCACGGCGGCGGCCGACGTCTACGCGGCGGACGCGGGGTCACGGCTCATCCTGCGCGGCGTTTGGTTCTATGCCGCCACCCTGGTGGCGATGCTCTTCGTGGTGACGGGATATGTCCCCAGGGCGGTCTGGTTGCCCCTCGACTGGGTGGAGGGCAACGCTGGCATCTGGCCGTGGGACACCGTACTGCCCGCCGCGGCCAGATGGGCCGTCGCGGCGTTACTCGTCGCGGTCGGCCTACTCTCGGTGCTTGGCCACGTGCGCCTCGGAGCCCAGCTCGACCGCGCCAAGCTCGCCGTGCCGCTGCTCGGTGAGTCATTACGAGTCGCGCTCCTCGCGCCCGCCTTGACGCTCGTCGGCGTGCTCCTCCGGCGCGGGGTCGGCATGGGCGCTGCGCTGAGGGAGAGCGCCGCAAGTATCCAAAATGATTACCTGAAGCGCGAGCTGCTTGAGGTCGTGGAGCTCGAGCGCTCAGGGCGATGCACCACGAAGGCCCTCCGTCCCCTCGAACGCCTGTCGCTGGTCGCCGCGTGGCGTCGAAGTGAGCTGGACGCTGCCTTGGACGACGTCGCGATCGCGATGCGACTGCGACTCCGCCAGCGGAGCGTTGGCCTCGTTCGTTGGTTTGGGCCCCTGGTCATCCTCCTCCTCGGTGCCATCCTCTATGACTCGTGGGCCGGAGGCTTCTTCGAATGACCCACACGCCCTTCACAGCTCGCGGAGTGGGCGCGTCCCCCATCGTGAGGATGGTGCTTCAGAGCTCCGTGGGCGACGGCCTGAGAGAGCACGCCATCGTGGCCGGCTCACGCGGCGGGTCGCAGGCCACGATTCGGCAAGACCTCGAGAACGCGGGCATTCGCGCCACCGCCCTCCGACTGGACTTGGCCGCCGCTTCGCCCCACCTCCAAGATGCCGAGGCCCGCATGCGTCGATGGCGTGAGCGCGCCTCGTCGGAGCTAGCGATTTGGCTTCACTACCCACTCTGGCTCGTCAGCGTCGCGCCGGTCGTGCTCTTGGGGCACTTTGCGACCATGGGCCGCCTCCAGCCACAATACGCGATGCCCTTGTCTACGTCGTTGGTCGTCGCGGTATGGGCGGTCTTCCTCTTCCTCGCCACGGTTCGGTACCTCGGGGGATGCCACGTTCGGAGCGCACCTCGATCCAGCCGATGGCGTAACCTCATGAAGTTGCTTCCAATCACAGGTCCGCTCCTGGACGGGCTCGACCGCGCCGACCGGCTCTCGAAGGTTGGCGCCGAGCTGCGAGAGGGCCTGCCGCTCGAGCTCGCGCTACTGAGGCAGGGCGAGAACGAGCCCGCTCGCGAGGTCCTCCGTGGCCAGCCGGCTCATGTCGCGCTCTTGGCGTCGGAGCGGCTCATCGGGGCGGCGCCGCTCATGCAGGCTCACGTGGGAACACACGTGGCCGAGGGCTTCGAGCGAGCGGCGGATGGGCTCGCCGTATCGGCGATAGCCCGAGCAAGGGCCCATACTCGCGTGATCGTGCCAGCGCTGGTGCTCCTCTCGGCGGGCGCCGTCTTCTGGGTCACCGCGCGAGCGATGGCGCATGGCGTCGAGCTTATGGTCGTGCATTGCGGAGGCATCGAGTGAGCGCGCTGCAGGCCATGCTCGAGCGTTTGGAGACCGCGGCGAAGCACGGCCAAGAGCTCGCCGGGCCCTTTCGGGAGCTCGCGCGGTCGACCGACTCGGCGGCATGGCGGACGATGAACGGCGAGATCGCGGCGTCGCTCGATGCCGGGACCCCGCTCGCCGTCGCGCTCGAACGCCACGGCGCGCTCATTCCGCCCCGGATCCGCCGCGTGCTCGGCCTCGCCGAGGCCGACGGCAACCTCGCTCGGGCCCTCGACGCGCTGCTCGTCGAGACCACGGTCTCGCGAGACGTCGTTCGGGTACTTCGGGGCGCGCTGCTCGGGCCCTGTGCGTCGCTTGCCATCGTCGGGCTCGGGCTCGGGATCGGCGCCGCGATGGCCCTCCCCGAGGCGGCGTCGTGGTTCGCGTTCTGGCGGGCCGCCCCCGATGGCGTCGTTGCCCAGGCGTGGGTGGTACTCGGCACGCTCCCTCGGGCGCTTTGGGTGGCGCTCGGCCTCCTCCCGGCCGCGCTCGTCGCCGCGACCTACCGGCGCCTCCTTCGGTTCGACTCGACGCCGGCCTCGGGCTTGCTCGCGCCCATTCTGCGCGGTCAAAGCGCGATCATCGCGTTGCTCGACGCCAGAATCCGGCTCGCGGGTGGCGCGGACATCGATACGCTGGCCATTCAGGCTGCGCTCACACCACTCTCGCGTTGCGTCTTCGCGGGCGCCCTCCCGTCATCTGGGGCAGGGGTCGCGGTCGACGACGCGCTCGATACGGCGCGCGAAGAGCTCGACGTCACGACGCGACGGCACTCGCAGCGACTCGCGCTCGCGCTCCTGCTCGTGACGGCGTCATTGGTCCTCGTGGCCGGGTACGCGCTCATCTCGTGGCAGCACGCCATGATGGACGCCCCGCACGTCGGAGTCCTCCCGTGAGCGCGCGGGTCGAGCGCGAGGCCTTGGTCCTGCCGCGTTCCTGGGGCCGGGAACGACGGCTCTATTGGCACGACGTCGAGCGCCTCGACGGGCGGCGTCTCTATTGTCGTGACGAGGCATTGACCCTCGACGCCGCGTCGTGCGCGCCCGTGGGGGAGGTTCTGGCGGATCGCGCGCGTGACGGCGACGCCGCCGCTGACCCGGGCGCGCTGCGCGACCGACTCCTGGCTGTCGACGCTGCGCCAGGTTACTGGCCCGCACGTTGGCTCGGCGTGCTCTTGCGGCACGCCGTCGCCCTCGAGTGCAGCGACGTGCACCTCGGGGTCCGCCAGGAGCACGTCGAGGTCGAGCTGAGACGGCACGGCACGATCATGCCGCTCCTCGCTTTGCCGTCGAGCCGCCACGCGCCGCTGGTCGGCGCAGCGAAGTCGATGGCGGGGCTCCGTAGTTATGTACACGACATCGTTCAGGAAGGGCGTCTTCGCCTCGCCGAGGTCGACGTCGACGTGCGCGTGAGCGTGCTACCGACGGTCGCGGGCGAGCGGCTCGCGTTCCGGTTGCCGGATCCCCGAGTTCGGTCGCTCGCGCTCACGGACCTCGGCTTCGACCCCGAGGAGCGGTCGGCGCTCGAAGCGGTACTGCGGCGCCGCTCGGGCCTGTTCCTCGTCACCGGGCCCAGCGGCGTAGGCAAGACGACGACGCTCTACGCCGCACTGCGCCACGTCATGCTCGAAGACGGCGGTCGATCCCGCGTGGCTACCGTCGAAGACCCGCCCGAGGCGCTACTCCCAGGCGTGACCCAGGTGAGGCTCAACCCAGGTGATGGGCTCGACATGGACGTCGCCCTTGCCCACCTCTTGCGACAAGACGTCGATGTCATCGCGGTCGGCGAGATCCGCGATCGCGCCACCGCGCGGGCTGCCGTCGGGGCGGCTCTCACGGGACACCTCGTGCTCGCCACCTTGCACTGCGGCAGCGCCACGGAGGCCGTCCACCGACTCCGCGAGCTCGACGTCCCCGCCGACCGGCTCGCTCACGCGCTGCTCGGAGTGATGGCGCAAAGACTCACCCGACTCCGTTGCGCCGCCTGCGGGGTGAACGGACTCGGCGTCGCGACTTGTCCACGGTGCCTCGGGACCGGCTTCGACGGACGGAGCGCCATCGCCGAGCTGCTCCTCCTTGGAGAGGCGGACCGGAGCGCGGTCGCCGAGGGCCGTCCCCCCGCGGAGCCCACGAGACGGCTCGCCGAGAGGGCCAACGAGCGCGTGCAGCGGGGACTCACGAGCGCGGCGGAGGCGACCGCATGCGCCCGTTGACGTCGCGACGTGGCTACTCCTTGATCGAAGTGCTGATCGCGGTCGCCGTACTGTCCATCCTCGCGGTCGGCTTGACGGTCGCGAGCGGCCAGCCCGCGGATCGCATCTCCGAGGAGCGCGCGCACGCAGTGAGAGCGGCGCGGTCGGTCGACGCGTGGCTGTCCCGTCGGGCACTTCACCTCGCCACGGGCGCAGGCCGGCTCGCGGTGGACGTCAATGATGTCCAAGCATTGCAGCTCCTCCCGAGTGGGACGGCGTGGTACAGGGTCGAGCCCTTCGCTCCCGGGCTACTCCGCCTTCACTTTGGCGTCGATTGGCAACGTCCGGCCGGCAGCGTCGGGATCGAGCGGCAGCGCCTCATCGCGGTAGGGCCACCGCCATGACGGTCCGTCGCCGCACACGGGCCGGTTTCACCCTGCTCGAGCTGCTCATCAGCACCACGATGGCGTCCGTGATCGGCGTCGCCGCCGTGCTCTACGTGTCTCGAATCCACCGAGAGATCGCGGCCCGCAACGTGCGCGTGGAGCTCGAAGCCGAGGCCGACCGCGTCCACGAGTGGCTCGCTCGAGACGCGGCGCACGGCGAGCGCGTGACGGTCGGCGCGGACGGGCAGTCGCTCACTATCGAGCTGCTCGGGGCCCGACGCGCCACCTACCACCTCGCCGGCCAGACGCTGACGCGACTCGGGCCTCTCGGGCAAGCCACCGAGGGCGCGACGCTCGTCCTGTCGACGCGAGTGAAGCGTTGGGACCTCCGATCGCAACCGGGCACGATCGACACGCTGCTCGCGCTCGAAGAGCCGGAACAGTCCGAGATCCTTCGTCATGTCTCGCAGATGGCGGTGCCACTGTCCCTGTCGCGAGAGCCGTCGCCATGAGCACGCAGCGTGGGAGCGCGCTCGTCATCCTCATGCTCTTCATCTCGGGGCTCGCCGCTGTGATCGCGATCGGCCTGCCGCTGATCCTGACGCGTCGTGCCGACGTCGAGCAGAGCTTCCTTCGCGACCTCGCCCGGGACGGCGCCGCGTCCATGTTGGCCTACGCCCGGTCATTGCCAAATCCAGAGGGTGGCTTCACGATTGGACTCTCGCCGAGTGGGGCTGACGGTCGGGGCGTCCCGACGGTGAACACGGTCATCTCGGGACAGGTCACCGCCCGAGACGCCATGGTGGTCATCGACGGCACCGTGACCATAGGGACGCCCCACGCCGACTGCATATCGCGCGTCGCGATTCGGCTCCACGCGACCAGCCGAGCGGTCCTCGCATACGACGTCGGCGAGGTCATCTGCAAGCGGCCGGAGTGGGCTAGGCAGGGAGAATGATCGGCATCACGTCGGCGTCCCGACGCACACGCCCTCGAGGCACGCGTCGTTCGCTGTGCTGCTGTCACCATCCGAGCAGTCGTCGGTAATCCCGTTGCAGTCGTCGTCGAGACCATTGCACGGAATGTGTCAATCCGGATGAGACCACTTGGCGCAGAAACTAGTGAGCCTCCTGGATGGCCTCGACGCCTCGATCAGGGTTGATGACGACACGGGCGGGGAGTGCGGGCGCGATCGGACGGCCTTTGGGGAAGCGACCGGGGTTGCTTTCGTAGGCGCGGTCGAGCGTCGCCTGTTTGCGTGCGATGATGTCGTTTGCCTTGCCAGTGAAGACGGTCTCGGGCGTCAAGAAGGCCAACGAGGAGTGCCGATGGTGGGTGTTGTACATTGGGAAGGCCGCTCTGGCGTAGTCTTTCGCTTCGCCGATGTCGGCGAACCGGCCTGGGTAGGCTGGGGCGTACTTGTAGGTCTTGAAGGCGGACTCCATGTGGGGGTTGTCGTTGGAGCAGCGAGGCCGACTGTGGCTCTTGCGAATGCCGAGTTGCTCGAAGAGTTCGGCGAGCGCCTTGGACTTCATGGCCGAGCCGCGGTCTGCGTGGACGACGAGTTGGCCCGGGGTGATGCCGTAGTGCCGAGTGGCCTCGCCGAAGAGGGTGGTGGCGACGTGTGCGCTCTCGCTGTTCTCGCATGCCCACGCCAGGATGTAGCGACTGAAGAGGTCCATGATCACAGCGAGATAGAAGAAGGAGCCCTTGGTGGGTCCCCGTACCTTGGTCACGTCCCATACCCAGGCTTCGTTGGGCTGGGTCGCCGTGACCGTCGGGGCGGCCCTTTTGGGATGGCGCCGCTGGTTTCGTCGCTCCCGAAGCTCTCCGTGCTCGGCGAGGATGCGATACATGGTGCGCGGTGCGCAGAGGTAACGCCCTTCCTCCAGAAGCGTCGCCACAATGGCGCGGGGGGCGCTATCGGCGAACCGCTCGGAGTGGAGAACGTCGACAATGGCGCTGCGCTCGCCCGAAGTGAGACGCTTGGGATGAACTGGCCTTTCGGCCGTTGTCTTTGGTACGGCGGGCCGCTTCTTCCGAAACAGGCTTGCCCGTGACGTACCGATGGCCGCCGCGGCCCGACGTGTTCCCACCACGTCGGCAAGCTCGGAGGTGGCCGTCAGTCGGGCTGCTCGGAGTGCTGGAGTTGCCCCAGCAAGGCACCCACTTTTTTTTGGACGTCGATGATCAACTCGGCCTGTCGCAGCCGCTCTCGCAGACGCGCATTCTCTCGCTCGTAACGCCGCTCCGTCGGCGACAAGCCGTCCTTCGATGGGCGCCCCACCTTCGGTTGCTTCCCCGCCACGAGCAGGCCCGCCTTCGCCGCCTTGCGCCACTCCGCCAGGTGCGACGAGTAGATTCCTTCGCGTCGCAGCAACGCCCCCACGCCACCCGGCGTCTCCCCGAGAGCCTCCGCTTCTCGCACGATGCGAAGCTTGAAGCTCGCGCTGAAACGGCGCCGAGGCAACGTGACCTCAAGCGAGGTCGCGGCCGGTGCCGTCGTCCCCTCCGCTCCGGGAGCTGCGCCCTCGCTTCGCTCGGTCTCCGCTCCCTCCGCTCCACGGACGACGGCACCGGCCCTCGGCTTGGTCGCGGAGTCCTGCCGGGTCCGAGGCCGTCCCGGCCCTCGCTTCGCTTCGGTGCCCTCGTTCGACTGCGTCTTCTGAACCATGCCAGCTCCTCCGAGGCGCGGCCCGCCTCCCAAAGCTCACTTGGCCATGGCTGGCGATGCTCAGCAATTTCTTGCGCCACCGGTCTCACGGGGGTTTGGCACTTTGCGGCAGGTCTCGACGACGGGGACCGCGGCCGTGCACGCGCTGAGGCCCTCTACGCTGCACTGTCGAGTTCCCTTGCACTGACCCGCTGGGGACGTCGACGCGCACTCCGTAGTGAGTCCGAAGTCGGCCCCAAACGGATTGCAGGCGCATTGCCCGGAGGTCGGCCGGCATTGGTCGTCCACGCAACCGTAACCTTCGGGGCACTCCGGACGTCCCGTGCCGCAGTCGGTGCCGCAGAAGTGACCCTCGTCCCCGAAGTCGAGGCAGAGGCCGTCCCTGTCGCAGTCGGCGTCATTCACGCAGGGCTGACAGAGGTGCACAATGGTCGACTGGCAGACGTACGTCACGTCGACACCAGCTACCAATTTGACCACGGTCACGAAGCCATCCGGGCAATCCAACGCATCGTCCATACACAGCTTGGTCGTGGCGCCGTAGATGCAGTCCCCATACTCGCAGTCCCAGTCCTTAGTGCACGGACACCACACGTCGGCTGGGAAGTCACAGCGGGCTTTCGGGACGTCGTGTTCGGCGTGAGTGGGGATGTCGTTCTCGACGCCCGGGTCACCTTCGAGTCCGAGGTCGCCGCCGTCCATCGCCACGACGTCAGGCGAACGTGTGTCCACCGCCGAAGCGTCCGAGACGACGTCGCCGGGCGACTGGGGGAGTACGTCACTGCCGCACCCGAACGCGAGCAGGCCGACGGCCACGTTGGCGGTGACGGCATGAGCCCAGTCCACCCTCTTTCGTGATGTCATGACGCCTCCGAAAGCAGCCCGAATCATGCCGCATTCGCGGTTGCGGGCAAACGTCGGACTGACGCTGCGATCGTGGGCTTGACGCCCGGCAGTTGAATGGACAGGCTCCGAATGCGATTGCCGGGCGATCGCCAGACTATCGAGAGAGCGAGTGGCACAACGTATCAAAGACCTCGTCGAGATCGACCCGCTCGCCGTGCCGCTTCCGAGTGGGACCGAGGTCACGACCCGATTCGATCAGGTCGCTGGGGAGCTTCGGGCGCCCAAGGGGTCAGTGGGGCGCGTGGTGGCCAAACGCGGGGAGCACTTCGAGGTGCTCATCGTCGGGCTGGGGACCTTCATCTATACGCGAGAGCAGCTCCGGCCTCGAAAGGTGGGGCAAGCGCGTTTCGCCGTTCGGCGCGAGGCCGCGTGGTCGTCGCTCCGCGGATGCGCCGTGCTCGAGACGGTGGTCGGGTCGCGCGCCTGGGGCCTCGCCGACAGTCGCTCCGACACGGACCTTCGTGGGGTCTACGTGTTGCCGCTGCCGTGGACGGTTGGGCTCGCCGACCCGCCGAGAGACCTCGTCAGCACCGATGGGAGCCAGACCTACTGGGAGTCGGGCAAGGCGATTCAGCAGGCGATGCGCGCCGACCCGAACACGCTCGAGATGCTCTTCGTCGAGAGCGCGACGCCTCTCGATGAGATTGGCGAGTGGCTGCTAGCAGAGAGGGAGGCCTTCGTGAGCCGAGAGATCTATGGGAGCTTCGGTCGTTACGCGCTCTCTCAGCTCGACCGCCTTAGCCGAACGGCGCGGCTCGCCGAGCACCAGTCGACCCTGGTGGATTGGCTGCGAGAGCCCGTCGCCCCCAGCATGGACGACGTCGTCCAAAGGCTCGCGGTGCTCTCGGGTGAGAACCCGAAGGACGAAGCGGCGCTCGAACGCGGCCGCGACTTCGTCAAGCAGGTCTATCGCTCGCTCTACGACCGCGGGCTCATCCCCGCGCGCGACTTCGCCACTCTCGCGGCCTACGCACGCGCAGGCGGCGTCGCACCGGACGACGCGCGCAGCCTTCGACCGAAGAACGCCTACAACCTCCTGCGCCTGATCGCGACCGCCATCTCGTGGCTGCGCGATGGTCGCCCGACCTTCGCGTTCGGGGGCGAGTTCCGGGAGCGGCTGCTGGCGATCAAACGCGGCGACGTCGCGCTTCACGACGTGCTGACGCAGGCCGAGGCGCTGACGCCGGAGCTCGACGAGCTCCGACGGACAACCGTCCTACCCAAGACGCCCGACGTGTCCCGTGCGGACCTCCTGGCGAGGCGCATCGGGAAAGAGGCAGCCCGTCGCTGGAGCCTCGGCGCGCCGGGGCCCTTGGGCCGTGACGCGACCGAACCCCCCGACGTCCAATGGGAGGCGCTCGTCGATGCTTGAGCCACAATGGCCACTACCGCCCGGAATCCTTCTGCCGCACGCCGAGAGCGTCGGGCTCTCCGCCGTGAGAGAGGAGCAGGCGAAGCGGCGCCACGTCGTGGTCGGTCTGGTCGGCGCCCACGCCTACGGCTTCGCCAGCCCGGACAGCGACCTCGATCTCAAGGCCATCCACGTCGAGTCCACGGGCGTGCTGCTCGGCCTCAAGACGCCGGCGGTCACCTTCGACCGCCTCGAGGTCATCGACGGCGTCGAGATCGACTATACGAGCAACGAGCTTGGGCCCGCTCTCGTCGCAATCCTCAAGGGAAACGGGAACTTCCTTGAGCGCGTCCTTGGGCCGTGGAACGTGCTGGAGACCCCCTTGCTCCAAGAGCTACGCGACCTCGCCGCGCGTTCGGTGTCCCGGCAGATCGTTCGCCACTACCGCGGCTTCGCGCAAGGCCAGCTCCGCGAGTTCGAGAAGGCCCAAACCGCCAAGAAGGCGCTCTACGTGCTGCGGACGGCGCTCACGGGTGCCGTTGCGCTGCGGACCGGGCGCATCGATCCGGACGTCAATCATCACCTGGCTGACTTTGGCTTCGCCGACGCGAACGAGTTGCTAGAGATCAAGCGGACGGGCGAGCGGGCGCCGCTGCCGACCCCAGTCCCGGACCGGTGGCGTTCCCGCTTGAACGACGCGCTGCAGGTGCTCGAGGACGCCGCTTCGGCGAGCCCGCTCCCCGAAGAGGCGCCGACGTGGGCTGAGGCGGACGCCTGGCTGCGCCAAACTCGGCTGCGGATCCTGGAGTGACCCGATGAACGCTCGAATGTTCCCTGTCAGTGTGGCGGCGGCCATGGCGCTCGTCTTCGTCCCAGACAGCGGCGATGCGTGCTCTCCGATTCCCCCGCCGTGTCGGGTCGATGTCGTCCCGAACGTCAGGGTCCCGGCCAACATCCCGGGATTCTGGTGGAGGACTACGCGCTACGGGATGGAAGTCGACCCATCCTCGATTACGCTCAGCAGGCGTGAGAACGGCAGCCAACTCACGACGGTTCCTGTGACCATCGATCTGGCCAATCAGTGGATCCACCCCGGGGCTGACCTGTCGCCGGGTGTGTACACTATGACCATCGGTGGGCCGTGCTCGGTAGGCGATTCAGGGCCCTTGGAGCTCTTCACTACCACGATCACGGTCGTCCCACCCGCCCCGCTTCCCGAGTCTCTGGGCCCGCTCGTGGTCTCACAGCCCATCCGTGCACCGATCACTGTCGCTGGCGGCAGCGGCTCGTGTTCGACGTCCCTCGATGCCGTCTATGTGACCGCGGACGTGAGCCCGAACATCCTCTCTGGACCATGGGGAAGGATGTTGAACTACCAAGTCAGGGTAGACGGTGAATATTGGTTCTACAGAGAAACCCTCGCTCCCGAATTCGCCGGTTGGCTAAAGCCTCCCACCTCGCTTCTGTACCACGCATGCGAAGACCACATGCTCAAGGGCGCGTCGTCGGGTCTCGACGCTGGGGAGCACGAGATCGTCGTTCGCGGACAGGTCCCCGGCACAGACACCTGGATCTCGAGCGACCCCGTCACCGTCGACCTTCAGTGTTCGCCGGGGACATCGGGCTGTGCCGTGGGGCCCCGGTCTGGCGGTGGCTGGGTTCTTCCGCTCGCACTCGCGGTCCTGGGCTTCGCACCAGGGCGGTGGCGTTCGTCCGGGCGACGTTCTCGGAGATGTTCTCAATCATGACGTTATCCGAACGATGTATTCTGGCTCTGGGGCAGCCGCTGTCGCGTCTTCGGAGTCCCTGCGGGAGCGCGCTGTCGTTCTCGTTTTCGACTGCGTTTGGAGCTGGCGCGGCTTGCGCCAATCACGACTGACGTGCGAACGTTTCGGCGTAACCGTTCCGTCGGAGGCCGACTCATGTTCCCAAATCTGACACGCATGCGGGTCGCGCTCCTCATTACCCTTGTTGCTGTCGCCACGGGGACCGGTTGCGGCCGGAAGAAGAGCTTGGACACGACCACGGACGCGCTCCTCGAGGCGCTCCGGACCAATGACTACGCCGCGTTCGAGAAGATCGCCCACCCAGGGCTCCTGACCGAGGTGCCGAAGCCGAAGTTCGAAGCCATGAGCAAGGTCGTCGCGAAGCTCGGACCGCTGAAAGACCGAACGATGAAGGGCATTTCGGTCGCCACTGGCAAGCCGGACCAAGGCGACTACACCCTCGAGTTCGAGCGCGGCGCGGTCCAGCTTGCGCTTCGAGTCGCTGATGACAGCGTCGTTGGGTTCGAGCTCACCGGCGAAACGGTCACCGCGGTCATGAAGGAGGTCGACAGCGAACGATACAAAGAGCTCTCGGTGTCCGACTTCCTCTTCGTCGGCGACGACCAAAAGCCGAATCCGCGCGGGAACATCTACAAGGAGGGTTCCACCGTCCACTTCCAGTTCGTGTTTGCAGGTCTCCGCGCCGGCGAAGGCGGGTATCAGGTCAAGACGGTCCTCATCCTCCGCACTGCGGTGGGTGAGGAGATCCGCCGCGATGTGATTGTCGACGAGACGGTGCCGGTCAAGCCGGATCGCCCTCCGCTCGTGGACATCCATGGGTCTTTCCCGGCCGCCGCCAAGGGGACCTATCGAGTGGAGCTCGAGCTGTCCGACGCCGTTCAGAGCAAGTCGATCACCTACAGCCAGAGCGTCGTCATCAAGTAGCCAGGCGACGCTCGTCAGGGTCTTCTTTGTCGAGCGACTCCGTCAGCCGTCGACGTCGCCGGCTCATTGACGACTTTCGCTGCCACCGCGACCCTGAACGCAGCGGCTGCGTCCGACCCCCACCCCACGTGGACGCCGCCGCTGCCACACTCCGTAAAGACATTGACGCCAGCTCGCTCGGCCCTCACCGTCCGCGTCATGAACGCGCGACCTCGAACCTGCTCTCCTGGCCTCTGCCGCACCGGCTTTGGGGCCGCTCTCCTCATCAGCCTGCTCCTCTTGGCGGCGTGCGAGAGCGTCGAGTCCGCTGAGAACGGGGCCGATGACGTTGCGACGGAACCCACGCCCGATGGGGCAGGGGTCGACGGTAGCAACGCGGATGTCCGCGTCGAGGACGTCACCCCCGACACCGGGCCGACGCCAGACGACGGCGCTTCGGTGGACGTCGCGCCCCCCGAGTGCGTCCCGTCCGCGGAGACGAAGGTCTGCAACGACTTTCTGTCCTGCACCGTCGACGCCTGCATCGAGGGCGCCTGCGTACACACTCCGGTGCCCGGGTGTTGCGTGACCGGAGACGCCTGCGACGACGGCATCGCGTGTACGACCGATAGCTGCAACACCATCCAGAACCGCTGCCAGCACGTGCGGTCGTCGAATGCCTGCTGCGTCACGACCGCCGATTGTGACGACCTCGACGCGTGCACGGTGGACGAGTGCGTCGCCAATCAGTGTGTGCACCCGAAGACAAACGAGTGCCAGTGCCAATCCGGGATCACCTGCGACGACGGGAACGCCTGCACGGTGGACCAGTGCGATCTCGGCATCTGCGACTACGCCCTCAGCGGCGCGAGCTGCTGTAAATCGGCGGCCGATTGTGATGACGGTGACACGGCCACGACCGATGGCTGTCAGGTCGGCCTCTGCACCCATCAGCTCGAAGGGGCCTGCGCCACCGATGCCGACTGCGTCGCCGGCAACGCCTGCGTCTCCCGCGCGTGCGTCGAGGGGACCTGCGTGACCAGCCCGGTACCAGGGTGCTGCCTCCTCGACGTCGAATGTGCCGACGCCCTTGCGGACACCGTCGACCGCTGCGCCCAAGGCCGTTGCGTCCACGACACGGGCACCGCCCAGGCCTGCGCCAACGGGTGCGCCGCGCCGAACGCCTGCCTCACCGCGACCTGTGTCAATGGGCCCGAGCTCTGCTCGCTGACGCCGGCCGCGGGCCCCGAGTGCTGCACTGCCGACGCCGACTGCGGCGAGGGCTCCTCCTGCACCGACGTCCGCTGCGTGCTGGGCGTCTGCGAGAGCCAGCCCACGGGCGCCGAGCAGGTCGTGTGGAGCGAGTCCTTCGACTCGGGCGCGCCGCTCTCCTTCACGGTCTCTGGAGGCTCCGGCGCGGTGACCTGGCAGCTCGCACAAACCGGGGCCCTCTCGCAGCCCGGAGCGCTCTACTACGGCCAACTGCCTCAGCTCGATTACGACGTCGGCGTCTCCGCCGGCGTGGCGACCGCGCCCCCGATCGCGCTGCCCGCGGGCTCACCGTCACTGCGCTTCGCCCGCAACCTCGCCATCGAACCCGGGCAGGTCAACGACAAAGTCTGGCTCACCGTCACGGTCACCGGACAGGCGCCCGTGACAATCTGGGACAAGACCTGGAACGCCGGCCCCGGCGTCGGCTGGAAGGACGTGCAGCTCGATCTCAGCGCCTACGCCGGCAAGACGGTGACGCTGTCGCTGCACTTCGACTCGGTCGACGGGAAGAACAACGGTGGGCAGTACAACGGGGCGTGGTTCGATGACTTTCGAGTCACCACGCCATGTCCGTGACCTGGGCCGCTAGCTTCTCAGTTGGCGGTTGGCCAGCAACGCGACCAGATAGGTTTCCGCCCAGGGTGAGCCCTTCACTCGGTGCCAAGCTGCGATCGCTCTTTGGCATCGGAGCACCAAATCCAGTACCTCCTGCCGGCTGTACACCTTGGTGGTGTCGTAGTCCGCTTCGTGTCGGGCTTCTTGCAGATCGACGAACGTGTCCGCGACGCCTCTCAGGTCAGTCGGCATGGTGCCAGTGCCCGGCATTTGCCAGTTCTGAGGGGCGATTCCCTTTCGAAATGCGACGGACAATTTCTTCATGTCGGCGTGCCCGAAGGACCTGCGGAGGGTGTGTCTGAGAGCCTCGCGATGAGTAGCGGAGCCCGACACGAGGAAGCGGCACGCTTCGTCGGTCAATAAGTGGAACAACGAGTAGTATGCGGAGGATATGGCGCGCCGCAGGCTCGCCTGTCGCGGGCGCTTCGGTTCCCTTCGAGCGAGATGTCGGGCCTGCTCAAGGAGGTCAGTCGAAAGGGTCACGGCGCCGCCACAGGCCGAACTGTTTGCTCCGACTCCGCCCACATCCGAACGTACGTGATCACCTGATCGCCGGCGACCTCGCTCACTGCTTCCCGAATGCGCTCGCGGAGCTGATCCCAATCTGACCAGAGCGCTTCAATCTTGTCGTCTCGCACGATGACATAGACCCACACAGCAGGGTCTTCCGTCGAGTCGAGCCCCTGTCGGAGTTCGAAGCCGGCCAGCGCATCCGGGGGCGACGTGGGGATGGCGAGGAGGTGCTGTCGGATTTGCTCAAGCATCATGACCTAGAGGCTACCACTCAGCGGTGCCTCGGGCTACCCAGTCGAGTTACCCCACAGCCGAGTTGAGGAACGGGCGCTCTTCCTGCCGTAGCGACCCCACCCGGCCCTCCAGGCCAATACAACCACTCGGAGTTTGCCCTTGCCGGCGCCGCCCGATGACGAGGACGCGAGCTCGGACCTCGTCGCCGTCCATCATGGCTCGTAGCAGGTCGCCCTTTCGAGATTGCACACGAAGCCCGGCTCGCACTGGTGGTCACCGGCGCAGTAGTGCCGGCAGACCCCGGACGTCACCGACCCCGGGGTCTGCACGCATTGACTGGCCTGACCGCAAGGCTGCTGCAGTCTCGGGTAACAGCGGGTGCCGTCGGCCAGTCGGTCGGGTGCAGTGCTCTCGACGCAGACGCTGTCGACGCATCGCCGGTAGACATTGGTTGGGTCTCCGGTCGGTGATCTCAGCGCGCTCGGCCAAATGCAGTGTGCGTCATCATTACAGGGACCGCCGAGGGGCACTAGACCGAGAGACTCGAAGCAGTAGTCGGCGAGCGTCGACGGTGTCTCCTCAGCCCAGAACTGTGGTGCACAACCGGCCGTGCATTGATGGGTACGGGAGCAGTCACAACGGTTGTCGCCGGGTGGCTGGACGCCAAATTCGGGCACGCAGACCCTCCCTTGAGCGCAAGTCGTCGTGAAATCGAGGCACTCCCACCCGTAGCTCTCGGGCACCGTGACTCTGCTGCCCGAGGGCTCACTGTCCGTGGGCGCGCAAGCCAGCGGAGACCACGCCATGGACAGAGACGTCATCAGGGAGAGTCGCTGCCTCGGGGACCAAAGTGGCATAGCCAGCAGGATACGTCGGGCCTCAAGAAATCGTCAACCATTACTTGGGTATAGACCATCGCTTCCGATGGGAGGCCCGATGACGGTCTACGAGCTTCGCGCCGGGGCGGTCACCCGAAGCGCACGGAGTAGATGGGCGGCAGATTGTTGGACGCCGTGATCCACGTGTCGCCGCCGTCCTCGCTGAGATACAGATTGCCCGTCGTCGAGCCGAAAGCCACGACGCCGCCCTTCTGGGCGAGGGCGTGGCGGTAGACCACGTCGTAGGCGCCGGACTGTGGGAGGCCTTGCGTCAGCTTCTCCCAGGTCTGGCCGCCGTCTTTCGTGCGCGCGACAAAGAGGCCGCCGCCGATGGTCATTCGCTGCTGATCGGAGTGGCCGGGCACGAGCCAGGCCGTCTTCCCGTCCGTGTCGTGCGTCGCGACTGGGAAGCCGAAGTAGACACCTTGCTCCTTCGCGTTCACGGCCTTCCAGGTGGCCGCGCCATCGTCGCTGAAGAAGACGCCCGCGTGGTTCTGCTGCCAGACGCAGTCCGGCTGGCCCGGGCAGAGGTCGATGAAGTGCGTGTCGTGGCCCCACTCGGCCTCGGGCTCCGGCGTGTGGTCCATCGCCATGCCCTTGTTGCGGCTGCGCCAGGTCTGGCCGCCGTCGGTGGTCTCGATGACGCCGGCCGTCGAGACCGCGACCAGGACCCGATTCGGGTCGCGGGGGTCGACCGAGATCGAGTGAATGCCCGGGGCGAAGTCGCCGCCTTCGGAGGCCGGCGTGCCGAACCACTTCGTCTCGCCTTTGCCTTCGCCGCTCCAGAGGTCGCCGCCGCGGGACTCGTGGTCCCAGAGCGGCCGGTTCAGCTCAAACGACGCGCCACCGTCGCGGCTCACGAAGAGCCCGCCCGGGATGGTGCCGACCCAGATGGCGCCGTCGGACCCGAAGCCGATGACCCAGAGCTTCTGGAGTGTCGCGGGCTTGGTCGAGATCTTCCAGCCGACGCCGAACTCGCTGCTCGCGTCTTCGTACATGTCCTGCGCGATGAAGCGCGCGCCGTCCGGGTACTTGATCTGGGCGGGCGCGTCGGTCCACGTGGCGCCATCGTCGTTCGAATGCGAGAGCTTCGCGCCCCAGTGGCCGTGGCCGAGGAGCGCCCACAATCGTCCACTGTGCGGGTCGCGCGCGACGAAGTTCACCCCACCACCCGCGTGGCCGACCAGGCGCGGTTGCCAGGTGCCCCCTGACTTCTCGACGATAAAGGTCCCCTTTCGCGTGCCGATGAGGAGTTTCGATGACAGTGACATTGGTATCAGCCCCCGCTCAATGATTGAAGAATGTGAATTTCGGACTCCGGCTTCACCGGATCGCTGAGACCTTTGCGATCCCGGATCATCTGCTTGTCCACGAAGATGTTGACGTGTCGTCGCAGCAAGCCGCGTTCATCGCAGATGTAGAAGGCGATCCCGGGCGCGAGCGCTTCGAGTCGTTCGACCACCTGGCGCGCCGTTGCGGCGTCGACGTCGATGATCTGGCCCTCGAGAGCCGGAAAGAACGTATAAAGATGACGCGTCAGATGGACCCTGCTCATGCGTCCGGGTTTTCCCACGGGAGGCGACACTCCGCAACCGTCGGCCGGTTCACGACATCTGTAGGCGCTCCGCGAGCTGGGCCGCTGCTAGCTTCATACGCTCGCGGACCACGGGGCTCGGTTCGAGGCTGGCATTCCGCAGGCGCTCTGCCGACTCAGGTCCCCCGATCTTCACGAGCGCGTCTAGTATGGCGATCCGCACGGGCTCGTCGTCGTGACGCTTCCCTCGCTGGAGGATCGCCTTCATGCGGCCGCCTTCGAGCTCTACTCGGCTCAAGAATCGGGCCTCGAGCGTCCCCCCTTGGCCGAGCGGCACGTTGCCGAGCTCGGCGAGGAGCTGCACGGCGGTGACCTGTGTCTCGAGGGTGTCCGTCTCAGGCTCGCCCGGTTCGCGCGGTGCGAGACCCGCCGTCTCAAGCAGGCGCAGCACGTAGCCGAGCGGCTTGGGATCGAGCCTCGAGAGAGCGCGCATGGCGCTGACGGCGATACGCGGCTCCGGGTCCCGCATCGCGCGGACGAGCAAGCCGCGGCTGGCTTTTCCATTGAGCTTCACGACGGTCGAGAGCGCCGCCTCGCGGACCTCCGCGCTCGCGTGCCTCAGGAGGTCCACGACGAGGTCGGTCGAGTCGCGCGCGCTCAACTGAGTCAAGACCTTGAGCAGATCGACGAGGACAGCCGGCGCTTGACCTCGTCGCACGAGGGCGTGCTCGAGGAAGGGGATCGTGTCCGCGCCGAGGCCAATGAGCGCGAGCCCCGCCTCGTTGCGAAGCGCCGAAGTCTCCGCTCGGAGGAAGACGTCGAGAAGAGAGGGGGTCGCCGCTCGGCCGAAAAGCGAGAAGGTGCGCCGAATGGCGTCACGCACCTCGGTGGTCTCGATCATCATCGCGTCGACCAAGGTCGCGAGCAACGGGCCATCCGCGAGCCCGTCGAAGGCCTCCTGCACGAGCGCCGGTCGCCCGGGGAACGCTCCCTCTGAGGCACGATGTTTCGCGATCACCGAGAGCAGGTGGTCGACAGCGCCATATCGCTTCAGCCGAAGTAGGTTGGGGATAGCGGCGACGACCGTCGGGAGCTGCGCCGCGTAGGCGTCGGCACGGTCGATGCGGTCGAGCGTAGTGACGACGCGCTCGGGCGCGGCGAGGTAGTTGGCGCACCACCGGTCGATGCGGATCTGCTCCTGCATCGGCGGGGGGAGGTGTGACTCCGCGACGGCGCCCGCGTCGTACAAGTCACGGAGCACCCGCTCGACGCCCGCACTGCCGTAGTAGTCGGTCAGCGCCCGAACCACTCGGGGGATAAGGGACTTCAGAGCGTCGGCGAGGTCCGGACGCTCGTCGCCGACATCGGAGAGGGCCTTCTTGTTGACCCGAATGTGTTCGGCGTGGAGCGCCTCGGCCAGCGACGCGATGCGGGGACCATTCAAGGCGGCGAGGAGGTCCGTCTCCATGTCGACGCCGCGCAGGTCCTCGACCTCCGACGAGATGAGGTCGAGGTTCAAGAAGAGCTGCTTCAGGTATTGGCCCTTCTGCATCGGCCGGAGGATGTCCCGCAGAATTCGGAGCTTGGCCTCGCGGAGCTGGGAGGTGGTCGCACGGCTGTAGAGCGGGAGCGCCTTCAGGTCCTTCTTGAGACGCGCGAGCGCGATCTTGACGCGCCAGGGGAGGCGGCGCCGCTCCTCGACGAGGTCGTCCTCGAGGACGACGCCGACGTTCACGATGTTCTTGTCGAGGAGCTGTTCGGTGAAGCGTTGGCGGCGGTCGTCGCCCGCGTCGAGGAGACGCTGCGCCTCCATGTCGACGTGGCGCTCCACGAAGACGCTGATGAAGCGATGGAACTCCTCGTCACCAATGACGTCTTTGATCGAGAAGCTGACGAGGCGGTTGCGGCGGCAGAAGTCGCAGAGCTTCTTCGAGAAGTGTTC
>JADMJS010000143.1 GCA_018780435.1 Myxococcales bacterium | reverse complement strand
AGCCAGGGCACGAGCGTCATCGGCGCTTTCCTTCTTCGAGGCCGTATTCGGCGATCTTCTTGATCAGGGTGGTGCGGCTCATGTCGAGCTCCCGCGCCAGGCGGCTTCGGTTCCAGCCGGTTCGAACGAGCCCCGCGGCGATGACGTGGCGCTCGGCGTGCTGCAGCGCTTCGGCCAGGGTCCCGCGCGCGGGCGTCTCAGCGGTGATGGGCGCTCTCACTGCCTTCAGGATGGCGGGCGAGAGGAAACTCGGCCCGATCTCCTCGCTGTCGCCGGACAGCACGACGAGGCGCTCGATCTCGTTCTCGAGCTGCCGGACGTTGCCCGGCCAGTCGTACTCGTAGAAGTACTGAACGACCTCGGCGGAGAGCCGCTTCGGGCGCCCGCTGGGCGTTCGGGCGTCGAGCGCAGCGAGGAAGTGATCGACGAGCGCACGCAGGTCGCTCTTGCGTTCCCGTAGCGGCGGCACGTCGAGCCCGATGACGTTCAGGCGGTAGAAGAGGTCCTCGCGGAAGGAGCCCTCTTCGACCATCTTGGCGAGCGGCCGGTTGGTGGCGGCGATGACGCGGACGTCGACCGTCACGGGCCGAGTCGCGCCGACCGGCGTGAAGGTGCCCTCCTGCAGGACCCTCAGTAGCTTCACCTGCATCGCCGGGCTCGTGTCGCCGACTTCGTCGAGGAAGAGCGTGCCCTTGTCGGCCGCGAGGAAGAGGCCGGGTTTGTCCCGGATGGCGCCGGTGAAGGCGCCCTTCTCGTGGCCGAAGAGCTCGCTCTCGAGGAGGTTCTCGGCGAGCGCGCCGCAGTTGGTCGCGATGAAAGCCTTGCCGCGACGGGGGCCCTTCTCGTGGATGGCGCGGGCAATGACCTCCTTGCCGGTGCCGTTCTCGCCGATGATGAGCACCGTAGTGTCGCTCTTGGCCACGCGTTCGAGCATCACGTAGAGCTGCCGCATGCGGTCGGAGCTCCCGATGAGGTCGCCGAAGCGCGTGGGCTCGGTCGAGCCGCGGACCAGCGTCAGGATCTCCTCGGCGGCTTCGTCCATGAGGAAACGGAGGCGCTCGAGCTCGGGCTCTTCGAGGACCGGCATGTCTTCCCAGGCGGACTTGGGGTCGTCGACGGCGAGGCGCAGGAGTCGGCTGCCGCGCTCGACGGTGCGACGGAGGTCGTCGTCGACGCCCGCGCGGCGGAAACCACCGGTGAAGAGCGCGCCGTAGAAGCGGGTCGCGTCGGCGACCGGCGACATGAGCACCGGGAAGCCGAGGTGGCACGGCTGCACGATCCGGGTCATGCCCACGCGGCCGTAGGGCCCCCGCGGACGGGCGCCTTCACCGACCTTCGTCTCGGCTTGCAGCAGCGTCGTGGCTTCTTCGACGGAGCGGTTGCAGCGCTGAAAGCCCTCGGATTGCCTCAAGGAAGCGCGGCAGTACGCGTTCGGAGGCGGGACGGCGACGCCCTGATCGTGTGAAGACACGTGGCCGCGGCGGTCCGCGAAGCCGAGCTCGAGCCCCCAGAAGCGCCGGACTACGTCGCGTAGCTTGCGAACGAGGTGCAGGTCTTCGAGCGGATCGATGGCGTTCACGTGGGCACGATATCAGGGGGCGACGCCGGTCGCGAGTTGGGCCGGTGCCGCGGCGGTCGTTGGCATCTCGCGCCATCTCGGGCATGGTTCAGCCGTGGATGCGGCGAGAGAGACGAGCTACGTGATCGAAACGCGCGACCTCGCGGCAGGCTACGGTGGCGCCCTCATCCTCGACGGCGTCAACGTGGCCATCGAGAAGAACTGCATCACGTGCATCATCGGGGGCTCTGGCTGCGGTAAGTCTACGTTCTTGCGGACGATCGTCGGTCAATTGCCCCCGGCCCGAGGCTCGGTGACCCTGCTCGGACACGACCTCTATGCGGTGACGGAAGACGAACGCGCCGAGATCCTCGCGCGCGCCGGCCTCATGTTTCAGTACGGGGCGTTGCTCGGCAGCCTGACCCTCGTCGAGAACCTCGAGATCCCGCTCAAGGCCCACACCCGGCTCCGCCCCGAGGTCATCTTGGCGATGATCGAGATGAAGCTGGGCCTCGTGTACCTGAGCCACGCGCTCCACCGACTCCCGGGCGAGCTCTCGGGGGGCATGCGTAAACGTGCTGGCCTGGCGCGGGCCATCGTCCTCGATCCCGACGTCGTCATGTGCGACGAGCCGACCGCCGGCCTCGATCCCATCACCGCGGCCGAGATCGACGAGCTCATCCTGAAGCTGCGGCGCGTGCTCGGCATGACCGTC
>JADMJS010000102.1 GCA_018780435.1 Myxococcales bacterium | reverse complement strand
CGCAAAGGCTTGCGACCGCGCTTTCGTGTGTTAGTTTCCTGCCGCCGGAACGTGACGTCCGTTCAGGCGACGATGGGCGAATTCGCCTGGGGCGCATTCGTCGCCACCACCCGGCGGCTTCGTGTCATCGCGGACTCGGCGCGTGTCAGGCGTGCCGCACGTCCTTGTGTCCCAGCCGCAGCTCTGCCTCGATGGCGCGTCCATCGAGCCGGTTCGACGGCCCTGGGCGACGCCTTCAGTGATGGCGCGGTTCTTGAATTCCGCGTCGCGGGTCGTGAAGCCGGGAGACCGGCCGCAACGCCCCGTCGTCGTTCGTCAGCGCGGAGGATCAGCACCTTGCGTCGGTTCCAACATCACATCGCAGCGCGCCCCCGCTGGGCATCGAGTGGCCCCGTCGCCCGAATCGCCTTGTGCGCTCTCGCCATGAGCGGACTCCTGGCGTGCGAGAAGGGCCTCCCGACGACGCCGTCGCCCGCATCGGTCGGCGTACGCGATCCCGGTGACCAAAGCGCCCGTGGTAATCCGGCGCCGGGTGCACGTGAGCCCTCCCCCGGCGTGGTGGAGCCCGCACGTCGGCCGAACGCGGCGTCGGGCGAGCCGGCCGCCCCAGCGGTCGACGCGGCGACCGAGGTCGAGATGCCGGCACCAAAAGGGCCGCGCACGGCACGGCGTTTGGCCGACGCCCTCCTCGGCAGCGTTCGAAAGCACCTCGAGACGGAAGGCGCGACCGAGGACCAGACGCGCCGTCTGCTTGAAGTGGCCGTCCCGAAGGTCAAGCGGTTCCGGCGGCTCATCACGGCCGCCTACACGGCCCGTCAATACCGTCCTTTTGCGAGCCGCGGCGATCGTCTCACCGACGAAGGGAAGCTCGCCGTCGAGCTGGTCCTCGACGTGGAGTCCCACGGCATCGAGCCGTCGCCGTACCCCGTGGAGCGCCTCGCCAAAGCGGCCACGGAGTACGAGGGCGCGAGCAAGGAGGTCGCCTCCCTACGCAAACCGACGGAGGCGACGCCGGTCGCACGGCTCGCCGCCATCGCCATCGCCTTCGAGCCGCGAGACGACGAGACCTACTCGGAGCAGCGAAAGCGCGTCGCGGAACAGATCCTCGACGCGGGCCTCTCGGACGCCGACGGCGTGGAGGCGCTCGTGCAGGACGTCGACGCGTGGCTCACGCGGACCCGTGAGTCCGAGGCGCGCTTGCGGAAGGCCCTCGTCGACATCGACGTGGCTGTCGTCGGGGGCTTCCTGCAGTACGTGCTCGACTTCCAGAAGCTGACGGTCGCGCACCCACACAAGGCGCTCCCCGCCGAGGACATCGCGCGTGCGCCGGAGCGCTTCAAGAAGGAGCTTCTCGCCGAGCTGCAGTCGGCGGGCGACAAGCTCGGTACGGCCATGCGCCACATGTGGCCGCGACACCCGAACTATCAGAAGACCCGCGCCGCGCTCGCCAAGTACCGCCAATTGGCCCAGCCCGGTGTCGTGCCGGCCTTCAAACTCAAGGGCCAGCTCAAGAAGGGCATGAAGGGGCCGCGTGTCCTCGACCTGCGGCGACGGCTCGCGGCGGAGGGCTTCTTCGACGGCGATCAGACCGTCGAGGTGTTCGACGAAGAGCTCGAGACGGCCGTCAAGCGCTTTCAGGCGCACCGTCAGCTTCGAGTCGATGGGGTCGTCAGGGATGCGAGTGGTCTCGAAGGCGCCGTGAAGCGCTCGCTGGCCGTTCCGATGTCGGACCGGGTCAAACAGCTGCGCCTGTCGCTGCAGCGGTGGCGAGAGTCACCCCTCGTCAAAGAGGAAGCCGACTTCTACTTTCGGGTGAATATCCCGCAGTTCGAAGTCGAGGTCTGGAACGGCGACAAAGTAGAGCGGAAGCACCGGCTCGTCGTCGGCAACAACGCCTTCGAGATCGACCAGGATCACGGTCGAAAGGGCCATCTGAACCGGACAGCGCTCATCTCCAACGCGGTGTCGATGGTGGTCTTGAACCCCGTCTGGAACGTCCCCGAGCGCATCCGCATTCAAGAGGTCATGGTCGAAGCGGCCAAGGACCCCGGCTTCATGGACAAGCACAACTACAAGGTCCGCGTGTTGAACGACGGCCGTGAGCAGATCTATCAGGAGGCGGGCCCCGGCAACGCGCTTGGGCAAGTCAAGCTGCTCTTCCCGAACGAGTTCGCCATCTACATGCACGACACTCCAAAGAAGAAGCTCTTCGACCGTGCCATCCGTGCCTTCAGCCATGGCTGCATGCGCCTCCACGATCCCGTGGGCATGGCGACCTTCTTGCTGGCCCGCGACGGTCAGTCGAGCGCGTCCAAGGTGAACGACATCCTCAAGTCCCGGAAAGAGAAGGCGTTTCGGCTGAAGACGCCCGTCCCCATCCACGTTGAGTACAACACGGTCGGTTTCGACCAAGACGACGAGGAGCCCATCTTCTTCAGCGACGTCTACGGCTACGACAAGGCGTATTGGGCGGGGGAGTTGCCCTTGGCGCGAGAAGAGGAGATCCCCGTCGTCAAGACCGAGCTCCCCATGTCGGATTGGGAGCGCGACGAGGACCCGCGTGACGACGCCGAGGCCCCTGCGCCGTCCTTCGACGTCGACGCGCCCGCTGGCGAGAAGCCGGCTGGCGAGAAGCCGGCCCCATCGGAGAAGCCGACCCGTGAGGAGAAGCCGAACCGTCGGTCGGACGATGAGCCGGCCGAGTAAGCCCCCCGGGTCTGCCCGAGGACATCGCGCGCGGCCCCGCTTCGTGCGATGGTCACCTCATGACGCGACGCACCGTCCTCCACGTTCCGCTCTTCATCTTCCTCACGACCTCGACGCTCCTGGCGAGCTGTCGCTCGGGCACGTCGGCCGATTCGGCTGATCGTCCGACGACGCCGGCAGCAGGACCGGATGCGCCGAGCCCGATCCCCTGGCCGCCGCCGGGAGCGGTGAAAGGCGCCCCTCCCGCTGAGGTCGTCGCCTTGTTCGGGCGCATGGCCGACGCGCTCGGGCGTGGGGATTCGCAGCTCGTGAAGCAGCTCTTCGTGAGTGACCAGACCTTCTCGGCCGTCTCCGAGTGCGACAGCCAACAGACACTGGCGGACTTGGCCGGAGGGCGTGCGGAAGCAGGCAAGAGGGCGGAACGGCGCGAGCCCACGAAGATCATCGGGATTACCGAGGGTTACCTGCTGGAGGTGCCCGCCGGTGGCAAGCCCGGACCCTGCAAGGCCCGACGGCCGCTCACGCTCTACTTCGGACGATACGAGCTCGGGGTCGCTTCACGCACGGAAGCCGGCGAGGCTCACTTCATGCGCGTCGGCGACGTCTGGTACTTCGCCAAGCTCTGAGGCTGTCGTAGTGCCGGCGGTCGAAGACCCGGTCACGCGCCTGGAGACGAATCGACGTCGGGCTCCGCCGGCGCGGGCTCGATGGCGGGTTCACTGTCCGGCTCGAGCGCGGGTTCAAGCTCGAGATCGATGGCCGAATCGTCGTTCGGCACGTCGCGGGTGGGCTCTTCGAGCGAGGCATCGCCGTGTTCCGCGTCGTCGAGGAAGGGCAGGGTGGGATCGGCGGCGTCTGTGGGCGCGAGCTCGATGCCTTCGATCGGCATGGGCGCCGGGACGGGCATCTTGGCCATGTCGAGCTCGTTCACCCGGGCCACGAGGTCGTCACGTCGCTTCTGGAGTTCGACGTTGGGCTCCCAAAGCGTCGCCTCTTCGCGTGCGATCTCGCCCACTCGCACCAGCACCGACGTGAGGTGGTCGCTGCCGAAGTACCACGCGGCGCGCACCCGAAAGCCGGTCTCCTCCATCGTGAGGGTCGCGCCCCAGGCCCCGAGGAGCGCCGCACGTTCGCGTTCGAGCTCGGCGCGTCGGCGTTGAGGGGCGTGAAAGAGGGAGTCCTCAAGCTTCCGCAGCTCCGCCTTGAGCGAACGTGCTTCTGCGCTGTCGTCGTCGGCGTCAGGCCAGCTCTCGGCCATCTTGTCATAGCCGCGCATGTTCGAGTCCGCGGAGAGCATCGCCATGTCCATCATCCAATTGCCGGATTGACCGCCCGCGGGGAGGTGGCTCGCGAACTCGGTGCGGGTGATGAGGCTCGCGACATCGTGGCCACCCCGAGCGAGGATCTCGATGGCCTCGGGGTCGGTCGAGATGATGAGCGCGCGACCCACCACGGCGAACTCGAGTCCATCGCCGCCGAGCGTGAGGGCGAGTCCTTTGGTCGACTCCACGTAACGTCCGAAGCCCGCCATCGTCGCGAGTCCACCAGCCTGATTGAGCACCTTCTGCGCCAGCGCGGGGTCGCGCACGTTGAGCGTCGCCACGAAGTCGAAGGGCATGCGGAAGGGCTGGTCTGGTTCTGCAGGCCGCGGGGGAATGAGCGCGAAACCGAGCTCTCCCGTGAACAGCTCGAAGGGATCCTTGTCGAAGCCGCCGACGCCCTTGGCGAGCGCCATCGTGGCCTCGTAGTCGCCGCCAAAGGCTTGAAAGCCGATCTGGACGATGCTGCGCAGCTCGAAGGGTGACAGCGCGCCGTCGAGGAGCATCCACGGCGCCCGCGGCAACGAGAGACGCAAGGGCGACATGCCGCTTCGCGTCGTGATGAGACGCGAGAGCATCGAATCGGGCGCGGCGCCGATGGTCATCTCGATGTCGACATGGCCATCCGTAAGCTCGATCCCCACCGCCATGCCCGTCGCGCTGCCGATCAGCCCGTCGAGGAGGCTCTTCATCAGCGTCATCTCGTTCAACTGCCGCTGCCGCCAATCGATGTCCCAATCGTTCACGGGCGGCGTGCTCTCGATACCGACCACGTCGCCTTCGACTGCGGCACCCGGCGGCGGCACGGGCGTCGCTTCGGCCACCTTTCGGGCGGCTTGCATGGTCTCGAGCTCGCTTTCGATGCGCTCGATGTCCTCGTCGAAGCTTTGATCGCCGGCAGCGACCATGGCGCGGATGTTCACGTACATCACGCCGTCCCGGCCGACCGAGAGCCCATCGACGAGGTCGACCAGTGCGGCGTCCGAGATGAGCGCCGACGCCTGCTCCTGGTAGACGATACCTTCCGCGCGTGCGTAGACGTCGGACTCCGAGCCATCGGGCACAAGCGCGAAGACACGCTTGCCGCGCACCACGAAGAGGGGGCCCCGCGTTTCGAGCAGCTCGCCGCTCTCGTCCGCTTCCCCCAGGATGAGGCAGCCTTCGAGCTCCCGAATCGCGAGCTCCTTGTCGCCGTCGGTCGCGAAGAGGATCTCGAGAGTGGCCTTGAGCTTTTCGAGGTCGGCGATGTCCGCGAAGCCGACGAGGGTCGGGTTCCGGGCGTCGATGACGGCGATGCCGACCGCACCATTGGGGTCGATCCCGGTGACCCCCCACTTGGCCGTGTCGTAGAGGTCGAAGTCGGGGATGCCGGCGGTGAGCTTCTCGAGGTCTTCGAGCTCGCTCCCGTATTCGGCGAGGAGCCGATTGGCGTCGATCGCGCTCGCAAAGTCGAGCCCGTGGTCGACGGCCGCGACGAAGATGGTGTCCGACGGGAGCTGCGCGAGCACCGGCTCGTCGACCATCGACAGCGCGGCCGGCGGCCTCAGGGGCGTGCGGATGGGGTCGGCCTCGGGGGCGACACGAGGCGGCGGCAGAGTCGCGCCCATGCGCAATGCGCGTGGCCGTTTTGAGTGTGATGCGGCGACTGTGGGCTCGTCTGGATCGCCGGCGGGCGTCGTGCGTAGGGCAAGTGCGCTGGCGGTGATGGCGACGCACGCGGCGACGCTCCACAAGATCGTCTTCATCGGCCCTCTCCTGCGACGCGTATTCGGCGGCGGCGTCGCAGGGCCTTGAACGGACGAGTCCGTCACTCGTGTTTCCGCGGCGGGACGAATTCTTCGAGCGGAACGGGGAAGGCGGTGACCGGGAAGCCCGGGGTCGTGACGTCCTCCCAGCCCCCGTCGACGGAAGGGAGCCCCGCGGGCGGTCGCGGTGACGTCTCGAGCGGCAGGTCGAAGGTGAAGGTCGACCCGACGCCGACGGTGCTCTCCAGCGTCAAGCGCCCACCGTATTCCTCGACGATGCGCTTGACGACAGGCAGGCCTAGTCCGGTGCCGGCGTCGGTCGCCTTCGTCGTGAAGTACGCCTCGAAGATGTTCTCCCGCTGGTGCATTGGCACGCCGCATCCGTTGTCGGCGACGGTGCAGAGTGCTCGTTCGCCGCCGCCGCGGTCGTTATCCCGACTCCCGTGGAGAGCTCGCACGACGATGAGCCCTTCCCGATCGATGGACTCGGCGGTCGCGTCCGCCGCGTTGGCGATGAGGTTCACCAGCGCTTGTTCGAGCCGTGTCCGGTTCAAGTGGACCCAAAGCGGCTCCGTTGGGAGGTCGAGTGTCACGGAGACTCGGCGCGTTCGGCCCGAGACGGACAACATCGTGACTGTGTTCTCGATCACCTCGCGTAAGTCGAGGCGCTCGGCGTAGTCCGGACCCGGCCGTGCCAGCGTGAGGAGGTGTCGGGCATGCGTCGCGATGTGATCACCCACTCGGACGAGCTGCTCGATATCGCGCTCCCGCGGCGGGAGGTTCTGTTCCGCCCGCTCGCGGAGGAAATGCAGTGCGCCTAGGTAGACCGTGAGGATGTTGTTGAGCTCGTGGCCGACGCCGCCCGCGAGCGTCCCAAGGGTCGCGAGCCGTTCGACTCGAACGAGCTGCCGCCGCAGGCTCTCCAGTTCGGCCGCGAGCCGCGCCCGGTTCTCCTTCTGAAGGTCGTGATACGCCTTGGCGCGCAAGAGGTTGCGTACCCTGAGCAAGAGCTCGATCTCGTCGATCGGCTTCGAGAGGAAGTCGTCGGCACCGACGCCTTGCCCTCGAATTCGAGACAGCTTGTCCGAGAGCGCCGTCACAAAGATGACGGGGAGCGCGACGAAGCCGAGGTCTTCCCGGATGGCACGGCAGGTATCAAAGCCGTCGAGTGTCGGCATCATAATGTCGAGCAGGACTAAGTCCACGGGGTGCTGCGCGAGGTACGCGAGCGCCTCGTGGCCGTCGCTGGCCTCCACGACGTCGTAGCCCTCCGGAACCAGGATGGCCCAGAGGAGCTGGCGGTTCTGCGGCTTGTCGTCGACGACCAAGATGCGCTTCGGGTTCTCGAGCGCCTCGCGAAGTCGCGCGCCGCTCTTCTGACTCGGGAGCCGCGCCGGGAGGTATTCGTCCGATCGGCTCACGTTCGCTCCTCGGCCCGTTCGGCCGCGATCCGGATCTCCGCTCGGATGTTCTCGAGCCGCGACGGCGTCCCGAGCCCCTTCTGAAGCGTAAACCAAAAGGTACTTCCCTTGTCGACTTCACTTTCCACGTGAATCTCTCCGCCCATCTTCCGAACGAGCTGTCTCGCGAGTGCGAGGCCGAGCCCCGACCCGACACTACGTCCCGATAGTTTGCTCTGCGCCTGTTCGAAGTAGTTGAACACGCGCGTGAGGTCTTCCTTGGCGATGCCGACCCCGTTGTCTTTGACGAGGACCGTCACCATGTCCGCATGCTCCCGTGCCCTCACGATGATGTGACCGCCGGCTTCGGTGTACTTGCAGGCGTTCGAGATGAGGTTCGTGAGAACGCGGACGAGTGCCTGCCGGTCCACCAGCACCGGGGGGAGGTCGAGCGGGATGGACAGCTCGAGCCGGTGGTGGCGCTCGTCGAGGTCCGCGCGGGAGAAGAGGACGGCGTCCTCGAGGGCGGGCAGCAAGGCCATCGGTGCGAGCTCGACCGACGTGTGGCCTTCCTCCATGCGCCGGTAGTCGAGGAGGTCGTTCACGAGTCTCAACATGTGCTCGCCGGCATCGAGGATGTTTCGTGCGAAGCGATCCTGTTGCTCGCTGAGGGGCCCGAAGGTCCCGCGGTGAAGTACACGCGCGAACCCGATGATCGAGTTGAGCGGCGTCCGCATCTCGTGGCTCATGTTCGCCAGGAACTGAGTCTTGGCGAGGCTGGCCTTCTCGGCCTCCTCTTTCGCGGTTCTGAGCGCTTCCTGGGCGTAGTGTTTTCCCGTCAGGTCGCGCGCCGAGGCGACGTAGAGGGTCCTGCCCCCCGCATCGAAGCGGCTGACGCGGACGTCGACCGGGAACGCGTTGCCATCGCGATCCTGATGCCGGCTCTCGACCGAGATCACGCTCCGATGGGACATGGTTCGCCAATACTGCTTCTCATGGGGGCGACCTGAGCTCCGGAGTGGGCCGATGTCGATGTGTTCGAGGTCGAGCTTCAGCAGTTCGTCGCGGGTGTAGCCGAGAGTCGTGCAGGCGCGATCGTTCACGTCGATGATGCGACCCTCGTCATCGTGAATGATGACGGAGTCGGCCGTGTGGTCCGAGAGGAGCCGGAAGCGGCGCTCACTGGCGGCGAGCTCTTCGAGGGTGGAGTCGCGGACCTGCTCGAAGTGCAGGCCAAGAAAAGCGACAAGGCCGAGTGTTGCGATAATCCCGAGGGCCGTGAGCACCAGTCGGCCAAAGGAGTGCGGTTCGACTTGGGGGAGGGGGATCCAGGGGTCGGCGAGTAACAGTCCGATGGTCCCAAGGGTCAACACGCCAGCGGCTTGTAGTCCGAGTCGAGCGTCGAGGAGGAAGGTCGCGAGCAGTGGCACGGCGACGCCGACGCGAATGGCGTTGCTGCGCAGGCCCCCTCCCGCGACGCTGTAGATGAGGATGTCGAGCGAGAGCACCAGGAGCAGCAGCATCCCGGCCTGTCGTAGGGCCCCGGGGCGACGCACCAGGACGATCGTCGCCAAGGCCAGCGCAATGCACAGTACGATTCCGACGGCGACGTAGAGGCGTTCGTGGGTGAACGCCTCTCGAAGCCCCAGCGTGACATGCATGGCGAGCGTCGCCCAACCGGCGACCAAGACAAGCCGCTCTCTCGGCAGCGCCAGTGACGGGTGCTCTTGCGATGAGAAGGGGGCCGGAACCGGTTGGGTCATTCGGCTCCCATGGTCGCCCTGCGATCCGGCTTCGTCAAAGCGAGCTGGTGGTTTTCCCGGAGTTCGATGCGCGAAGAGGCTCGACGAGAGCGTCCCGCGCGCTCGACGTCAGGGACGATGACACGGCCTCCCGCAGCGGTTAAGGTGCGCGCGATGTCCAGCTCCGACCCTAACGATTTGGCCTCTCCCGCGGGCTCTCCGGTTCGCCTCGCCGAGATTCGGGCCGAGCTCGACGGCCTCGACCGCCAGCTCCTCGAGACCGCGTCTCGGCGCGCCCGACTGGTCGCGGAAGTCGCCGCCTTCAAGCGCGCCGAAGGCCGGCCCATCTACGACCGCGAGCGTGAGCGGCGTATCGTCCATCGGGCCGAGGAGGTCGCCGCCGAGGTCGGGCTTGACCGGGCCACCGCCAGGGCGCTGATGAACGTCCTCGTCGACGCGTCACATCGACTTCAAGAGGCCGCGTTGCGCGAGCCCACGGCCGCCACCGAGCCGCGCCATGTCGCGATCGTCGGCGGACGTGGCCAGATGGGGCTCGTGCTCGGGCGTTGGCTCTCGGAGCGTGGCCACCAAGTGACCCTCATCGATCAGGGCGACTCCGACGACGCCGTCTCGGAAGCCGACATCGTCATGGTCGCGGTACCGATGGCCCAGGTTCGCGCGGTGGTCACAGGGCTCGCTGGGCGCCTTCGACCGGGCGCGCTCCTGTGCGACGTCAACAGCTTGAAGCGAGACGTGTGCGAGGCCATGGCGGACGCCCACGGCGGAGAGGTGCTCGGGCTGCACCCGATGTTTGGGCCGAGCGTGTCGAGCATCCGCCGCCAGAAGGTCGTGGTCTGCCCCGTGCGGCCGGGGCCCGTCGGGGCCGCGCTGCAGGCCGAGCTCGGCCGTATGGGCGCTGAGCTGATCGAGGCGACCCCGGACGCACACGACCGGATGATGGCGGTCATTCAGGTCCTCGTTCACTTCTCGACCATCGCGCGCGGCGATGCGCTGCGCCGCGTTGGCATCCCCATCGAAGACAGCCTCCGCTTCACGAGCCCCATCTACCGGCTCGAGCTGTCCTTCATCGGCCGACTCTTCACGCAGAACCCGGACCTCTACGCCGAGATCACCATGCAGAACCCACACTCGGAGCCGGTGCGGGCGGCCTTCGTCGAGGCGGTGAACACCCTCGACCGAACGGTGACGAGTGGCGACCGCGGCGCGTTTCGGGACGCCTTCCGCGGCGCCGGGGCCTTCTTTGCCGGCTTCGGCCCCGACGCGATGCGCCTGTCCGACTTGCTCATTGAGACGCTCGTGAAAGAGCCCTGAGCCGGGCTCAGTAAGGGCCGGTGCGCCGCAGGGTGGCCATGCGGAGCTGTTCCCCGAGCCACGGCATCGCGTCGTCGAAGGCGCTGTTCCAGACGGCCCAGGTGTGTCCGCCCGGTCGCAGCTTGGCGACGTGGGGCGATCCGCGTCGAGTGAGCACCTCCGCGAGGCGGTGGAGGCCTCGCGTGAACTTCGGCGCGTCGTCCTGACCGCAGTCGAGCCAGATGGGGATCGCGTCGGCCTGGCCAAATCTCGCCAGATGTAGCGGATTCTGAAGGGGAAAACCCGTCTGGCCGAGGCCCGGTGTCCCGAAGGCGGCCCAGTAGACGACCTTGCCCGTCGGCGCGGCAGTGAAGAGGGCGCCGCTGAAGCTGAGCGCGGCCGACCACATCAGCGGGTTTCGGAGTGCGATCGAGAGCGCCCCGAAGCCGCCCATGCTGACGCCAGCGATGGCGCGCACCCCGTTCGTGCGGAATTGAAGGTCGACCCACTGGGTCACCATCGGATCCACGAGCGTGCCGAAGCGGCGCAGCCCATCCGGCTTGCCTCGGCCGGCTGTTCCATTTGAGCGGCCGCCTACTTGGGGCCAGTCGACCCAGTAGCCGTTCTTGCCCTCGGGCATGACCGCGATGAGCGGCGGCAAGACGCCGGTGGCGATGGCGCGATCGAGTCGGGCTTCGATGGCGCCGACCAGGCGCCAGTCTTCCTCCGAACCGCCGAGGCCGTGCAAGAGCACCAGCACCGGGTAGCGGTTCGTGGTCCCGTCGTAGTCGCGGGGCAGGTAGACGGACGCGATCCCCGGAACCGAGTCGCTGCTTGCGGGGACGGATTGCCGCACCAACATGCGGGCGCTGGCCGACGTGACGAATCCGAGCGCCATCGCGAAAAGGACGACGGAGCGCCAGGGGGCCGGTGCGCGCGGGATCACGACTTCGGGATCCCGAGACAGTCCCACGCGAGGTCGAGCGCCGGGAGCGTCAGCAGCTCCTTGACGACCACCGTCTTCAGGTGGATGCCGTCGTTTCCCCGGGCGTCGACGACCTTGTCGGTGCCCACCGGCGTGTAGGACGTGATGGGCTTGCCGGCCGCGTCGAGCGTCGCGGTGTAGGCGTCGACGTAGAACGCCGGACCGGGGAAGGCGTCGATGCGCTCCTTGATGATCGTGTTGATGCGGCTCCCAATCACGCGCGACGCATCACCCTTGATGGCGTAGGGACCGACCCAGATGACGCCGCGATCGCGGCCCGGCCCCACCGCGAGCTCGAGCATCTCGTCGACGCGCTTCGCGAAGTGCACGGCCCACCGGGGATCCTCGGGTCGAATGGCGCCCCCGCGATGGAGCTTCAGGGCTTGATTGTCGTTCGTGCCGAGCGAGATGACGAAGACGTGCGGGCGGTGCTTCTTCACGATGAGCGGCATCTTCGAGGGCCAATCGAAGAAGTCGGGGCGTACGAGCGACGAGGACGCGCGTCCCCACAGCGCGAAGTAGACGTCCTTCGGCTTTAGGAGGCGCTCCATCATCGGGCCGATCACCGAGGCCATGGTCGATGAGCCGATCGCCACGAGCCGCGGTTTGCCGGCGACCTTCGGGCACCGTTTGAGCCCGTTCAGGTGCGTGTCGGTCTCGCGCCGCCGTCCGGGATCACCGACGTCGTGGTCGCGGCGGGGCAACGGAGCGCTGTCCGTCGAGGGGTCCGAGGGCGCCGCCGTCGTCGGTACGGGAGTGTGCGCGCAGGCTGACACGACGGCGAGAAGCAAGCTGAGGCGGAGGATCTTCACGGCGGTGTTGAACCACCCGGTCCCGTGCCCGTCAAACCAAGTCTTCGTGACGAGCCGCTTTCGCGCCACGGGATCGCTCGCGGGATGGCGCGGCACGGCTGATGGAGCCATCAGAAGTCGTGACAGCCCGGGCGAGCATGGGCATGCTGCGCCGCCATGGAAC
>JADMJS010000396.1 GCA_018780435.1 Myxococcales bacterium | reverse complement strand
AAGTGGCACCAGCGGGCCCGTGGGCAGCGGCTCTCCATCACGCGGTCCCAGAACGAATCGAACATCGCTTCCGGCCACTGCGTGTCGCGTTCGGCCGACAGGACCAGGAGATCCGCCCAGAGCGCGTCCGGGTTCTCGGCGAGCGGGGTCGCGATGTCGTAACGCCGAGCACACTCGATGACGGACCAGAAGTGGTCGAGCGTGCTCGCCCGCGGCAAGTTCCACACCGCGCGGAGCTCGTCGGTGTGTTTCCAGGTCTCTCGCCAGAGTTCGGACGGCGGCGCTTGCCCGACGGCCTTCATGACGTTGCCGAGGCGGCGTTTGGTGCCGGTCCCGAGGTGCGTCACGTGGTGTGAGAGCCAGGTGGCGAGTGGGCCGACCAGCGGCGCGTCGCTGCGGATGCGGTAGTAGGGCAGGGGCGACTCGTGGGCGGCGCAGACCATCACCAGCGTGACGCGCTCGACGGTCGGCACGATCGCTTGTAGCTGATCTTTCCGCGTGTGGATGAGGTAGTCGGCGCTGACCATGCCGCCGAAGCTGTGCCCGACGAACACGAGGTGACGCGGCGGGTTCGGGTGGTGCTCGGTGGCCCGCGGGGCGAGTCCGGCGGTCAGGCCGTCGCCAATCAGCTCACGAAAACGGGCGAAGGGATCGGCCTCCGAGACGCTCGGGTCCGAGAGCTTCAAGTCTCGGAAGTCAAAGGAGATCTGCGGGAGCGTCCGGTCCGGGGGGAAGATGGTCGGGTCGGCCGTCGTCCCAGCGATATGGACCAGCCACACGCCGTCATAGGTCATCTCGTCGACCGTGACGCGGGCGTTGTGTTCGAGTGGGATGACGTGCGGGTCTGGCGGCGGCCCGAGCCCACGCGATCGCCGCTTGGGCGGCAAGGTCTGGCGGGCGAGGTGGGCGGCGGACATGAAGGGTCAGACTAGCCCGGCCGCGAGGGGCTGTCACCCCGCGAAGAGGGCGCGAACCGCGCCCGTGAGGGCCTGCCACCCCGCGAAGAGGGCGCGCACCGGGATCACCAGTCCCGAAAAGGCGAGCGGGCTCACCGTCTCGGCCATCGTGGCAGCGGCTTGTAATGCGTGAACGTCCTGGTCCGGGCGGCGGTACGGCCCGCACTCACAGGACTCCGCAGATACCATTGGCCGCCATCGCCGTCCCCTGGTCGATACGCACGCGGATTACGGCATTGCAGCCGAGCTGTCGTGCTCGCTCCTGCATCGCTTGCACGACCGAAGGGAGGTTCGCCTTGTTGCCGTGTGCCCTCACTTGGATGATCGCGATCTCCCGAAATGGACTCGGTTCGGGAGACCCTAAGAGCACGACACGAACGTCCCCGGTGTGAGGCGGTGATGGCTGACCGGTGTTCACGTGGTGCGCCTGAATGCTCCCGCACGCGATCAGGAAAGGCAGCAGTAGAGCACTTGCGAGTGTTCGCATGTTGGTTCGAACTCCAAATCAGTGACTGGAGAAAGCACGGCCCACGATCGACGTGATCGCCACTTCGACTTGTCGGTTGACGGTTCGGTAGCAGGTCTTCGGGCTACTGACGGTGCCGCAGTTGTAGCCCTGTATGCTGGACTGGGTCTTCCAGTCGAAGCGCGTTTGGATAGAATCGATCTTCCCGACGCGACCTCCGACTTCAGCCGTCTTCTTCCTGAATTCTTTCACGAGGTCATCGAGTTGGGCGCCTCCGTGCACCTCGACCATCCCCACCTCCTTCATCCCTGGTGGATCCGAGTGCGCAACGACCTGAACCGCACCCGTGTACCTCTCGAATCCGGCCGTTGAAACGGCACTTCCCCTGACGGACGTACATGCAGCGAGCAGAATGACGAGCGCCGACAACGTGACGATAGTGGCGCTCGACGCCCAGTACCGGCGTGACCTACGCCCGCTGCGGGGCGCATGCCCGTCAAGAGGGGAGGCGTGCGCAAACAGCGGCGGCCCGAGCCCACGCGATCGCCGCTTGGGTAGCAGAGTCTGGCGGGCGAGGTGGGCGGCGGACATGAAGGGTCAGACTAGCCCGGCCGCGAGGGGCTGTCACCCCGCGAAGAGGGCGCGTATTAGCTTGTCGACGCTCGACGCCGGTCATGACAGGCTGAGCGCCACCGACCCACCGCGAGCCCCCTATGACCCGACTCTTCTGGGACTTCTTCGGTCCCGCCGCCGAGAAGCTGGCGTCCCACCAGCTCGAACACCTCGCTCATTTCCTGGCGCGCGAGCAGCGTCACGCGCATGCGTCGGGCGTCGAGAGCCGTGCCGCCCTGCACTCGGCGGCGTGGGTCGACCTCGATGATGCCGACGCCGAGCCCGTCGCGGCGACCTTGCGGGTGAAGCGGCGCGAAGCGCGCTGACGCGCTATTCGATGACGCCGAAGCTGGCGGCGCTGCTGTCGAACTCGTGCGTCATGTAGATCCACGCGCGCCAGGCGTCGACCGAGAAGACGGAGAGGTCGTGGGCGTCGATGTCGAAGCCGGGTCGATCGACGGCGGTCACGAGCATCGACTTCGGGCCCGCCGAGACGATCTCCGCACCCGCGAGCGTGTTCACGTCGGGGAGCCGCGTCTCCCGTATCGAGCCGGGCGCCATGATCGACCAGATCGATCCGGCGGCGCCGAAGATGCGCAGGTTGTAGAAGGCCGGCGAACGCCGATCTTCACGCCACGCGAGGCGATAGTCGGTCCACGGGCCGTATTGGGCTGGCTCGGTGAAGCGGGGAAAACCCAGGAAGGGCCCCGCGAACACCGCCGGCATTCCGAGCGCGACGGCATAACCGTCGGGCGTGCGGGCCAGCGTACGTAGCCCCACCTCGACGTCGTCGGTCGAGATCGTCTCCCAGCCACTGCCGTCGAAGTGAACCAAGGTGCCGCGGTCGCCGGCCGCCCAGATGTCGTCGCGCGCCCTCAGGTCGATGGCGTAGAGCGCCACCTCGGTCCCCGTCCATTCCACTGATGCCGCGCCCAGCGGGCCAATGAGCAGCGCCATGCCGGCGTCCCCGACCGCCGCCACCACGCCGTCAGCGGTCCCGGCGACCGCGCGCAGGGATTCATGGACCGGCACCGTGACTGTGCTCCACGCGCCACCACTGTCGCGTTTCAAGACCGCGCCATAGTCACCGACCGCCCACGTCTGTTGACCGACTCGCGCCACGGCGCGGAGCGACTTGGGTGGGCCGAACGCGACCTCGGTCCAGCCGCTGCCGAGTGGCGCCGTCTCGCTCTCGACCTGGCGCTCCCAGATCACATATTCGCCGACGGCGACGAGCGACGCGGGCCCGAGCGCGGCGACGCCCCGGAGCGCCGCTTTGCTCGCGATGGCCGCGGTCTCCCACGCCCCGTCGAAGCGCAGCACGCGGCCTTCGTCGCCCACGAAGACGACGCCGCCGGCTAGGTCCGGCGTGGCGCCTCGGAGCGCCGGGCCCTGGGTGATCGGCTGCGCCGACCAGCGCGTCCCGTCCCAAGCGATGACCGCGCCTTCTTCCGTGCCGGCCAGGATGGCGCCATCGGCCGTCAGCGCCGACGAGAGGACGGTGCCGGGGTGCCCCAGCTTCGCCGGCTCGAAGCCAGCCCCTTCGTCCACGAGGGCGGCGCCGAGATCGAGTGTCTTCACGTTCATTCGCAACACGTCGGCGCTCGGGAGGCCGCCGTTGCCGTCCGGCGTCGACGCGGACGCGTGGAAGGCGTACTCGGCGCCCAGGAGCTCCGGCGAGAGCGTGGAGGGGAGGGGACCGATTCGGGTCGTCGCCTCGCCGGGCACGAGGTCTTTCGAGGCGATGGGGATGACGCCGTCGCTGCCGAGATCGAGGTGCGCCCGGAGTACCGCCGTCGTCGGCCCCGATGGCGAGAGCGGCGGCACGCCAAAGGTCACGTTGACCGTCTGCTCGAGCGGCTTGTCGAGGACGACCACCACGTCCGTAGGGGGGTTCGGGTTCGGCGTGTCGGCGTCGCTCCCGGGCAGCACATTGACGTGGCGCGTCACGCCCAGCAGCACCGGTCGGAAGCGAGCGCTCGAGGCGCGATAGCCGCCGGCCAGGCAGTAGACGGCGACCTCGCCGAGGCGGGTGCCTTCGAGCGAAAAGGTGCGGTCACCCGTGGAGAGGTCGATGATGGCCTCACCGCTCGCGGTAGGCGGGAACGCCAGAACCGAATTGTTTGAGACGAAGCACTCGGCGCGCGGCTCCCCCGGGTTCGGGATGCATCGACCGGGCGTCCCGGGGGAGGTGGTTCGGCACAGGAAGTCCTGCGGCTCACCCGACGCAGACGAGGCAACGATACAGTCACTGTCGACGACGCAGTCGGCCGAGCAGAAGGACCGGGCGCCGCTCACCCGCGTGCAGTAGGGGGCGTCGCCGCCGCAATCGGCGTCCGAGTCGCACCACTCGCAGAAGCCAGCACGTCGACCCGCGATCTCGTCGCACGGCCACGGCGGCAGAGACAGGTACTTACCGACCCCTTCGAGCGTGCCGTGGACGGTCCCGGGCAAGAGCGGCGGAGGCGGGTTACCGTTGCCCGGCTGGCTCGGCCCGTTGATGGCCAAGGTCGCGTTCTCGGCGTCGAAGGCCAAGATGCTGGCGACCGAATAGCCCGGTTTCGTGGCCGTCACGTCGAGTCGACCCTCCAGGAACTCGTCGCTCAGCGTGATCTGACCGCGATCGTCGGTGTAGCCCATCGCCCGGGGCGGGATGGCGTTCCCGATGACGACCATGGCCTCCTCGACCGGCGCGCCGCTACCATTTTGCAGCACGGTGACGTTGAGCGAGCCGTCGATGGGCTCGCCCCACGTCCCGCCGTATGCGGCTTTAGGATCGAAATATGAGAACGCGGCGTAGAGCGTGTGATTGTAGCCCGCACTTCTGAACTCCACGTCGACGAGGCCGGGCTCCACGGCCCGGGGCGGTCTCACGACGACCTCGGTCGGTGAGCGCCACGTGATGGAGGTCGCCTCCATGCCGCCAAAGCGGACCGAGAGATCACGAGGCAGATCGACGCCATAGACGCGCACCCACGTGTTTCCGGCGATGGCGCCACGTGGCGGATCGACGGTGTGTACGGCGGCGGCACCGGCGACGAAGGTGTAGCCGTTCACGAGCCGCGCCTCCCCATCGGTGGTCTCCGCGACGACGTCGGCGAGGCCCGGGCTCCCGGGTGGGGCGGTGGCCGTGAGCGTGTCGCCGTCGAAGGCGAGTTCGGTGGCGGGCAGGCCACCGATGCGAAGCTCGTAGAGCGACGCGGCGGTGATGCCGCGTACAGTGACTGCGATCCGGCTTCCGCCCGCGCTCGGTCCTTCACGGGGTGAGATCGCTGAGATCCCCGGGGTCGCCACGTAGCGATAGGTGGCTGCTCCTGCCAGGATCTCGCCGTCGACCTCGACTCGTACCGCGGCGTCGTCCCCCGCCGTCCCCGGCGGCGTGAGCACGCGAACCGTGCTCGCGTCATGCGAAAGGACGGTGGCCGCCTCGCCGCCCACGGTCACCGTGACCCCGGCGGTATCCTCCAGCGTGGGCGCCACGATTGAGAGCTCGGCCCCGCCGGCGGCGTCGCCTTCCGTGGGGAAGACGCCGAGGAGCCGAGGGGCATCGCTGGCGGCGTCGTCCCAATAGTGGAACGCCCCGGGCATCCGAATACGCCCGCCTCGGGTCACGAGGTCGAGATCGGCTGGCCCCACAGCGCCTGCGGCGGGGATCCGAACGACCAGACGAGTCCCGTCGGGTGAGCTCGCGAGTGTCGTCGCTGACTTGCCTCCAATGGCCAGCAGTGGCGCCTCGGCGTCGTCGCTCGTCTCCTCCGGGACGAGGCCGAGGCCGACGAGGGTCAAGGTGCCGCCACCCGCGAGGTCCGCCCCCATAGGCGCGAAGCCGGACACGGTCGGGCGAGCGGTGTAGACGAAGCCCTTCGGGAGCTCGCCCACACCAAAAGGCGTGATCACGTGGACATCGACCCGGCCGCCGGTCGGCCCGGCGGAGGAGGTGGACGAGCGGGCCGGGACCGTGCAGAGCGCTTCGGTATCACTCAGGATCTCGACGCCGACGGCCTCCCGGCCGCCGAACAGGAACGCGCTGGCATAACGAAACCCGCGGCCGCGCACCGTCACGGGGATGCCGCCATCGGCGGGCGCGGTCGCGGGCGACACCGAGTCGATCTCGACGTCGTCGGCGTAGGCAAAGCCAGGCTCGAGGGTCGCTTGGGTGCCGTCGATGTTCACGACGCGCACGGCGACGAGCCCCGGCGGGTGAGGTGGGCTCATGGCGTAGATGAGCCCCGGCCCGGAGACCGTGACGTTCGGCGACTCGCTGCCGCCGAAGAAGACACGCGAGTCTTCTCGGAACCCACCGCCACGAATCTCGACGAGGTCGAAGCCCTTCGTCACGCCGACATCGGGCGCGACCTCGACGATGCGGAAACCGATGACGGGCGGCGTGTCGATCGGCGGTGGTGGCGGGACGTAGGTGTCCGGCTCCTCGGCGGGCAAAAAGTCGCTCGGATCCGGGAGGTTACAGGCGAGGGTGGTCATCGCGACCAGCAGCGCGGCCGGGAGCGCATGCAGACCAGTGACGCGACGTGAGCCGTGTGCGAGATGTCGGCGCGGTCCGAGCAAGATCAGCCATCCTCGGCGAAAGGCCGGCGCCGCCGCGCTCCCGTCACCTGTGACAGCGAAGCCTACGGGTCAGGGGGAGGTGCGTCAAAGCGAGGTGCGGCCATTACACTTGCAGCCGCATGATCTCCTGATAGGCCTCGATCGCCTTCCGGCCCATCGTCGTCATCAGGCGGAACGACGTGTCCGCTTTCGTCATCGCGAGCATGACTTCGTGGACCGCGATCTCCTCGCCGCGGACGAAGGCCTGCGCCGACGCGTCACCACGTTCCATGTCGGCATTGACGGCGTCGATCCCTTTCTGAGCCATGCCGCCGAGCGAGTCGAGCGGGTTCTGAAACGCGGCGCCGCTGGGCCCGCCGATGATGCCGTTCGCGTCGACTTGAAAAGGCGCTGCGGTGCCGCTGGGCCCACTCACCCCGCCGACCATCGCCTCGTTCATCGCAGCGCCGAAGCTGCCGGGTATGTAAGGGGTGACGCCACCGCTCTGGAAGGCCTGGAGCTCCGGCGACACGCCACTCGGCCCCCGTAGCTCGCGCGGGTAGTTCGGCGCGTTTGGGTCGACGATGTGGATGCCGCTGGTCACGCCGCCCGTGATGCCGCCCGTGATGCCGCTCACCGACCGATCTCCATGGACTTATTGACCATCTGCTTCAGCGCCTCGAAGGCCGTGACGTTCGAATCGAAGGAACGTGCGGCGCCCATGATGTCGACCATCTCGTCCACCACGTTCACATTGGGCTTCGCCACCATGCCGTCGGCGTTCGCGTCCGGGTGACCGGGATCGTAGATCATCGGGAGTGGGCTCTGATCCTCTTGGATCCGGGCGACCTTGACGCCTTGTAGCGTGGACTCGAAGTCCGACGTGTCTTGGCCAGGTTCGCCGCTCCGGCCTACGGGGGTCGACTGGAAGACCACCTCTTGGCGGCGATAGGCGCCGCCGGCAGCCGTGCGTGTGGTCTCGGCGTTGGCCAGGTTCGCGCTGGCCGTCTGCAAGCGAATCCGCTGCGCCGCCATCCCCTGCCCGAGCACTTCCATCGCTTTCAACATCTCGTCCTCCTTCTCGCCACGTTTGCGGTGGCGAGCGTCACGTCACGGGTCAGGCGGCGTCGCTGCCCGTGATGGCGTAGCGTAAGAGCCCCATCTTTCGGCGCACCGTCTCGAGCGCTACGCCGAAGCGCTGTAGGTTCTCGGCCGACTTCCCGATCTCGGCGTCCCGATTGACGGTGTTGCCGTCGAGCGTGTCGAAAGGAGCCTCGACCTCCGTCACCCCGCCGTTCGTATCGATGAACTCGGCGGTCTCGACGTTCGAGAGCGAGTCGGCGTCAGTGGCGTTCTTCAGGAAGCCCTCGAAGCCGAGGTCGCTGGCGCGGTAGTGCGGCGTGTCGGCGTTCGCGATGTTCGAGGTCAGGAGATCCTGCCGCTTCGAACGCAACGTGAGGCTCGCTTCGAGCATCCGCGTCGTGTCGTCGTACCGAATCACGAGAGCCCTCCTTCACCCGCGAGGATGGGGTGGATTCCGGCACTGCGACGTGCGGCGGGCAGAGACGTGACGTCGGCGACGCCTCGGCTGACGCACGGTACCGTCATCCAGAGCGGGCTCGGCCGGCCCGAGCGGTCCTCGGGCGGCGCGATCCAGATGGGGAAGCCCGTGAGCCGATGAAAAAGGTCGGCTCGGAAAGCGCCGCTCGCGACGAGGCGGCCGAGGTCGTGAGAGGTCGTCGAGACGATGCGGAGATCGACGACGGCGCCCAGCACGGCGCCTTCTCGGTAGACCACGCGCGTGTCGAGGACGCGCAGCAGGGCGCTCTGAACGGTCAGAGGGAGCTGGTCGACGTTCTCGAGGACGAGGGTTCCGCCGCTTGCGCGCTCCAGAGCGCCTGCCGTGGTGGCGACGTGAGGCTCGACGTCGTCTCCTTGGAGGTACCGGGCCTCGCCGAAGAGGGCGACCGGGAGCCCCGCCACCTGGGCGGCGTCGACGACCACACACGGGCGACGGCGGCGAGCCGAGTCGCGGTGAATGGACAGCGCGACCTCGCGGAGCAACGTCGGCACGTCGCCAATGAGCGCCACCGGCATGTCCGTCCCCGCGGCGCTGGCCGCGAGATCGAGCGCGAGGTCGAGCTCACTCTGACTGGGGGACAGAGCGCGTGCGGAACGAGTCGTCATGGGACCTCCTCCTGCCCCATCCGGCTCTCGAAGCCGAGGGGGGTGACTGCAGCCAACGTGGTCGCCGCGGCAAGATTCTTCAAAGCAGACGGGAGCTTACGAGAGGGGCGGCTGAGCTGGCCGGGCGCGTCCAAGGTCGGTGGCATCCCGCGGTCGAGCCAGAAGCGCGCCTGGGTGCGAACGGTCGAGAGCAGCTCGTCAAGGGCCGGATCGGACAGCTCCGACCACGCGTAGGTCTGGGCCGCCTCCACAAGGACGAGGGCTTCGAGCCCCCGGCCGGCGTCGAGGAGGCAGCTGCTCGTGAGGAGGAGGTCTTCGGCGGGCGTCAGCTCGAGCGCTGCGCAACGCGTCAGAAGGGCCTCACAGTCCCCGGCGGCGGCGGCGAGGTCGCGGGCAATGAGGCTCGCCAGGTCCGCCGTGGAGACCGTGGACGCGTGCGGTTCGACAAAGGCCCGCGCCGTCGGGAGCCCCTCGGTGGAGAGCGCTCGAGCAGCCGCTTTGGCGGCGATCTCGCCGGGCGCTCGCTGACTTACGACCTCCAGCGGCTGTGGGACGGGCTTCTTCGGGCTCTTCGCATCCTCGGGCGCCATGTCGGCCACGGCCGTGGCCATGCCGCGGTCGCCACGGTGCTCGACCGCCAGCGCCGCGCGAATACGCTTTACGTCTCTTCGGCGCTTCGGGAAGTTCTCGTCCACATAACGCAGGGTCACTTCGGCGCGATGCGTGTCGCCGCCCTCCGAATAGGTCTCGGCCAGTGACAACATCAGCGCCCCTTCGGACAGGGGGCCCTCCGGGGAGAGCCCGAGTACCGCGCTCGCGCCACGGGCGACGCCGCGGGGCTCGCTTCCGTCGGGCGCCGTCTTAGCGGCTGCGCTCGCGACACCGATGAGCGCGAGGTAGACGCGGGCCGCGCGTTGCCACAGGCCGACCTCACGAAGCGCCCGAGCGCCGACTTGGTCGATGCGCGGATCGCGCTCGCCGATGCGACCGGGAAGCGCCATATAGACCCGGGCGGCGTCGAGCCAGCGGCCAGCGCGGGCTTCGGTGTAGAGGAGACGCGTCCGGAGCCGGCTTGAGAGCTCGGCTGTGGCCGCGAGTGGGGACTCCCGGCGCTCGGCGTTCAACGCCTCGAAGGTGGCGAGTGCGTTCGCGTGTTCGCCTCGGTAGTAGTGGACACGGCCCTTGCGGAAGCGCGCTTCGTCCGAGACGAGGCCGACGAAGCCGGTGATGACGCGCTCGTAGACCGCGAGGACGTCGGTCGCCCTCGGGCCATCGCCGTCGCCGCCGAGGACGAAGCCCTGGTATTCAGCAGAGCGCATACCCGCCAGGGCCAGAATGGACGCCTCGGCGCCCGCGAGCTGGTCGAGGAGGGTCACGGCCTCGTCGTCCGCGCCCCACAGCGAGAGGCAGTCCGCATATCGGAGGGCGCCGAGATCACGAACGTTCCCGGCGATCCCGGCCTCGCCCGACTCGTCCATGGGGCTCGCCGCCAGCGCTCGGAAAGACTCGCAGGCCTCCTCGACCTTCCCATCGGCCAGCCGGCGCTCGGCAGCCGCGAGGCGCGGGAGCCCGGCCTCGCTCTCGTCGAGCAGCTCGGCGTAGGGTGCGAAGGGGACTTGGAGCAACGCTGGGTCGTTCGGCAGCGTGCGGCGGGCCGCCACCCGGAGCACCCAGCGTTGGGGGCTGCGCTTCACGTAAGAGTCGATGTCGATCCCCGTCGGGCCGAGGTGGGCCACGATCCCGACCAGCTTCGGCCCGGCCGTCGTGCGGCGGCGGCTCGCCTTCCGTTCGACGTCCGTCTCGTCACGCTCGTAGAGGGGCTCGAGCTCCTTGAAGAAGCGCTGCTTCTTCTCGCTGGCGAGCTGGACCTCGACGAAGCCGCGCCAGGTCTCGGGGATGGCGTCGAAGCGAATGGTGACGGTCCCCGCGAGATCGTCCACTTCGGCCTTCGGGCCGACGAAGCCGCGGCTGCGTTCGAAGACTAGGTAAGACAGCTCGCCGAAGCGAGAGAGCGGGACCTGACGCGCCTTGGGGAGGTCGGGGACGGGTCGGGGGGCCCCGCGGCGGGGGGCTTCGGGTTGGGCCGTGGTGGCCTCGGCCTCTGCGGCTTCTGCGTCGGCTTTGTCTCGGGTGGCCTTCAGGCGGGCGCGCAAGCTGGACGGCTTTGGCGTTTCGCCCTCGAGCGGAGGGTCGCTCTCGAGCTCGGTCGCGAATCGGTCGAGCGCGTCCGGGGCCCGCTCTCCCGCGGGCGTCGCCTCATCGGCGTGTTCGGCGGGCGCCACGGGCGGCGCGGCCGCGGCGTCTCGGATGAGCCCCGTCATGGCCGGCACCGTGAGGGACCAGAGGGTCAGGGCCAGTATCGCGGGTGTCTTCGTCGTCGTCATCGTTCCCCTGGCGGCACCACCGTGGATGAGGGGGGTGCCACCGAAGGCGCGAAGCACCCCTCGTGCCAGCCCAGGATGGGCGGCTCGCGAGGCGGCTCAAGGCCGAAGACGACGTGATGACGGGGACTTGGAGTGGAGGGTAGGGTAGGGCGGGCTCGACGTGGCGCTGACGGGGCCGTCAGCGGCTTGACGCCAGCCGAGTGACTACCCCGGGTTGAAGACGAAGGGCCACTGCACGATGCAGACGCCGCCTTCGGGCTTCTGGAAGTTGAGTCGGCGCACGACGCCCAGCAGGCAGGAGCCGACGGCCGGGTCGCCGACCGTGTTGCTGGAGATGGACGGCGCTGTGACCTTCCCGTCGACGCCGATGGTCCAGCGGGCCGTCAGCTTGCCGGCGAGCTTCTCGTTCACCTGCAGGCGCGCCTCGTAGCAGGCGCGAATGGCGCTCGCCCGCGAGCGGACCACCGACGCGATGTTCTCCTTCTTACAGAAGCCGGCCGACTGGCCACCGCTCGTGTCCAAGCGTCCGATTCGTTTGGGCTTCTTCGGCCCAAGGGCGACGCCGGTCTCAAGGCCGTCACCGCCCCGGTCGATCTTCCCGAGCCCGTGGATACGGCCGAAGGGCCCCTCGCCACCGCCGCCTGGGCCAGTTCCTCGGAAGCCCATGCCGTCGGTGCCGCCGCCCAGGGTGAATTCCGTGCCTGAACCGGCCATCGCCACGGCCAGCTTGCTGTTCATCGACGCCGTGTTGGCCGCGAGGATGTTGCTCATGGCCGTCATGTTCTGGAGCTTCTGCGACTTCAAGATGTCGACGAGGCCGACGTTCTTGGCCGGGACCTTGTTGACCATTCGAGCGTCGTTCTTCGGAAGACGGGTCTCGATGGTGTCGGGCAGCTCCGGGTCGCCGAACTTGCCTTCCTCGTCCGGCGCCGCCTTGGATGCGTCGTCGGGCTCCATGACGGTCTCTTCCGGCTCCTCCTTGTCCTCGTCCTTGGCGAGCAGCGCGAGCGCCGTCGCGTCGACGAGGACGGCGCGTTTGTCCTGCTTCCGGAACTCGTAGTCGCCGTAGCTCGGGTCGAAGG
>JADMJS010000349.1 GCA_018780435.1 Myxococcales bacterium | reverse complement strand
CTGCGTGTTAGCTACGGCCCCGCTCGGGCAGCCAGGCCCGATGCACGGTGAAAAACCGCTTTGATATCGAAGGGTTCAGCCATCCCGAACCGTCCCCCTCACCGTGACCGTATCGCCGCTTTCGGGCTCGCCAGCATTGGCATCGAGCTCGGAGCGTCCATCGGGATCGGATACTGGGTCGGGACCTGGATGGACGAACGCTACGACACGGCACCCTGGCTCCTCGTGGTCTGGGTGCTGATAGGTGTGACGGCTGGCTTTCGGTCACTCTTTCGCGCAGCGAAGAGGGCGATGAAAGACGACCCGCCGTGAACCACACCCAAAGTGACAGTCGACGACCGACCAGACGGTTCGGAAGCGTGGGGCAGTGCGGGAGCGCGGGAGAGTTGGGGAGCGGCGGACAGTGACGAAGAGTGGTTTCCAGGGAGCGGTGCTGAGTGCGAACGTGGCCATCTTGGCCCTTTCCGCGCTCGCGATCGGTAAGTGGATGGGCATTCCCACCGCCGTCGCCGCGCTCGTGGGCAACCTCCTCGGCGTGCTGAACCTGCTCGGCCTCGCTTGGCTCGTCGGCAAGCTGCTCGGCACCGCCGAACGCGGTGGTTCGAGTAAGGGCGTTTACGCCGCCATCCTTGCGTTCAAGCTTGCCGCCTTCGTAGGCGTAATGGCGCTCTGCATCAAGGTGTTCGAGCTCGACATCCTTGGCATGCTCTTCGGATTCTCGTCGCTCGTTCTGGCCCTCGTGGTCGGTAGCTTGTACAGCGCTCTGACGCTGCCGGCCGCCGATTCGGATGAAAGTAACGACGGCGGGCCCGCGGCCAGCGCCCAAACCGGGCAGAACGCCACGGCGGACGTACGCGGATCTCGGGCCTAGGAATTCAGGTGGAGTCAATGTCGAACCTCAGCCACTCGAACGGTGCCGCCAGCCTCCGCGCTGCCGCCGCGCGCCCATGGTCACTCCGTACCGCAGCCGGCCTCGCTCTGGTCCTCGGAGTCCTCATCGTCGGCCGTGACGCGTTCGGTAGCTCCGCCGCCGGTGACGGTCATGGGGCGGCGCACGGCACCGTCGCGAGCGAGGACCACTGGACCGTCTTCTCGCAGTTCGCGCCGACCGCGGTCGAGAACCTCCGCGCCATGTGGGGCAAGACCTGGCTCCAGGGCGAAGCTATGCCGTCGCGCACGATGCACGTGCTCATCGGCATCATCGTCTTCCTCTTTGCGCTCACCGTCGCGACCGTGGCGGCTAAGAAGTTCACCCGCCAAGGCGACGACGCCATCCTGCCGGAGCGCACCTTCGGCTGGTTCACCGTCTTCGACCTCGCTGGCGAGTGGATCTACAAGACCATGGTCGACTCGATGGGCAAGAAGCAAGCGCGCTTCTTTTTCCCGCTCATCTTCTCGCTCGGGACCTACATCCTCTTCTCGAACCTCATCGGGCTCATCCCGGGCTTCAGCGCGTCCACCGACAACCTGAACACCACGGTACCTCTCGCGCTCGTCGTCTTCTTCGCCACCCACATCTACGGCGTCAAGGAGCACGGGTTCGGCCATTATTTCGCGCACTTCCTCGGGCCCATGCGCGGTGTCGCGTGGCTGCCGCTCATGATCCTGATGTTCGCCATCGAGCTCGTGAGCCACTTTGCGCGCCCGGCGTCCCTCGCCATCCGGCTGATGGGCAACATGTTCGGTGACCACATGGTCCTCGGCGTGTTCCTCAGCTTCGGCCTGATCCTGGTTCCGCTGCCCATCATGGTCCTCGGTACGTTGGTCTGCGTGGTGCAGACCCTGGTCTTCTGTCTTCTCTCCATCGTCTACATCGCGCTCGCGGTGGAACACGCTGAAGGGAACGACGCCGCTCACTAGTCGTTACGACTGAACTCTGGCTCCACTGCATCTCGGAAGGGAGATTATCTCGATGAACTCGTTCAAGAAGGCTGCTTCGGTTACCGCTCTCACCCTCTTCGTCCTCTGCACGTTCTCGGCCCTCGCGTTCGCGAACACCCCGGCGGCGACCGAAGCCGCGCAGACTGTGACCGCAGCCGCGACGCTGCAGGCCCCGCCTCCGCCGAGCCAGGTCACCGACAAGGCCTACATCGCGATCGCCATCGGCTTCGGCCTCGGCATCGCGGCCTTCGGCGGCGCGCTCGCCCAGGGCAAGGCGTCGGCCGCGGCCCTCGACGGCATCGCGCGTAACCCGGGCGCGTCGGGCAAGATCTTCACCCCGATGATCCTCGGCCTCGCGCTCATCGAGTCGCTGGTCATCTACTCGCTCCTCATCAGCTTCATGCTGCTGGGCA
>JADMJS010000640.1 GCA_018780435.1 Myxococcales bacterium | reverse complement strand
GAGATCCTGGCGTGGCTCCTGTCGCATCCCGGGATCACGAGCTTCGTCATCATCGACGACATGCTCGACGGTCTCGACGTGACCTTTCCCGACCGCTTCGTGAAGTGCGAGGCGGGCCGTGGGTTCGGCGACCGCGCCGCGTTCGACCTCGCCCTCTCCATCTTGCACCGCATGGACGGCGGTACCCCACACGTCTGACCCCCGCTCATGGCCATCTACGTCGGCGTCTGCCGCATCGAACTCGAGCTCGACGACAACGACTCCCTGAAGGGCAAGCGCTCCGTGGTGAAGTCGATCATCCAGAAGGCCAGGAACTCGTTCAACGTCGCAATGAACGAGGTCGAAGACATGGACGTCCACACCCGCGCGGTCCTCGGCGCTTCCTTCGTCGGCAACGACAAGCGCGTGCTCGACGGGGTCATCGCCAAGCTGCAGGACTTCATCGAGAGGGAGTGCGACGCGCCGCTCGGCGACTTTCAGTACTCGATCGAACAGTTCGACTGACTCTCCCTACTCGGGGGCCGCGAAGGGGTCCTCGCAGAGGCGGCCGTTTACAGTCGCGCCAACACGACAATACGTGTCCGTGGTCTGCCACGTGCCGGCGGGATCCCAGAAGAGATTGCACGCGACGCCGAGGTCATTGCCGAAGCCACCTTCGGTGCTGAACCCGAAGAAGCAGGGGTCGGAGACCCCGGGATCGATGCCGAACGCGCCGGGCGGATCGACCTCGGTGTAGACGAGGACGACGTTCCACCACTCCTTGCCATCGATCTGGTCGAAGAACTCGTCGGGGTTCGGGCAGAAGTAGTAGCCTCGCGCAGTCACCCGAGTGCGTTTGCCCGTGCCGGAGTCGACTTCGTCGATGACGTTGATGAAGGCGTTCCCGATGAACTCCCACGTCTCCGCCGACTCCTTCGGATCGGGGAGCGACGCGTTGTCGTCGACAAAGCGGCGGTACTTGCCGCCCACACCGGCGTATCCGTTTGGACACTTGGTACACGTGAAGTTGTAGCTGTCGCTGCCGGACTTCTCTGTTTGCGGCGTATACTTCAGCCCCGTGAAGGGCCAGCCCACCGTGTTGCCGGGTTCGGCCGCGTCGCCACAGACGGTGTTCGTGCCCGTCGGGATCCAGTCGGTGCCGTCGGTGAGGCCGTCGGTCCCATCGCTGCCGTCGGTCGAGTCGGTCCCATCGGTACCGTCACCGGCCTCGGTGCCATCGCTGCCGTCGGTCGAATCCGTGTTCCCGTCGGTCGCGTCCGCCGTGCCGTCCACGGTCTGGGTATCCGAGTCGCCGATGGTCTGCTCGTTCACCGTCTGAGTACACCCGAGGAGCACGAGGCACGCGCCCACCCCAACTGCTTTCATAGTCGCACCTCACCCCGAACGGGAGCCATCACCAGGAGCGGCAGCCGACACGGCTACCGGAGGCGAGCATATGCCGCCCGGGGCCGCGGTTCAAATCGGCCCGTCGCACCAGTCTTGCCAACGCCGCGCGCGACTGCGATATAGCCGCGCAACCCGAGCCCAGGAGCATCCCCTGTACCTCGTTCTGCCGTATTGGGAAGTCGGCCCCATCGGCCCCATTCAGCCGTGGGGCTTCTTCGTGGCGCTCGGCGTCGTCATCGGGCTCCTCATCGGGCACCGACGCGCCAAGGCGCAGGGCCTCTCCACCGATCGCCTCGGCAACCTCGCCGCCTGGATTCTGGTGGGTGGCTTCGTCGGCGCCCGGCTCGCGCACGTCTTCCTCTATCACTGGGACGACTACCGCGATAACTGGGCCGAGATCCCGGCCATGTGGAAGGGCGGCATGTCGTCCTACGGCGGCTTCGTGGGCGCGACGCTCGCCGGCATCGCTTACATTCGACGCTCGAAGATCGACTTCTGGCACTACGCCGACGTCGCCTCCTACGGCTTCGTTCCCGGCTGGGCCATCGGGCGCCTCGGCTGCTTCGCCATCCACGATCACCCGGGCTCCATCTCGCATTCGCCTTTGGCCGTGTACATGAAGGTCGGCATCCCCGACGAGGTCACGGGCGAGCTCATCTACCGCATCGATCCGCGCCACGACCTGGGGCTCTATGACGGCATCCTGACCGCGTTCATCTGGGTCTTCTTCGTCGTCGCCAACCGCAAACCGCGCCAGACCGGCTTCTACCTTGGCTGGATGTGCGTTCTCTACTCAATCCCACGGTATTACTTGGACAGCCTAAGGGCTGTCGACATCGACCACTCGGATACGAGGTACCTGGGATTGACCCCGGCGCAGTATGGGTCCATCATCCTCGCCGTGCTCGG
>JADMJS010000752.1 GCA_018780435.1 Myxococcales bacterium | reverse complement strand
CTGCCGAGCAGCTCGTAGCGGGTCAGGAAGTGCACGATGCCCCGGAGCGTATCTTCGCGGACCGTCGGGAAGGCCCGCGTGAGCCCGGCCCACGTGACGCCGCCGGCGGTGTCGGCGATGTGGCCGTAGACGCGTTCGAGCAGCGTCTTCGGCCGGCTGCCTTCGGCGCCTTCCGCGCCTTGGTAGAGGTCTTCGAGCTTCTTCAGCTTGGCGCGGAAGCCGTTCATCGTGAGCCCGAGCGACGCGGCGATGGCCTCTTGCGAGATCCCGTCGGCCCTGAGCGCTTCGACGATGTCGTAGAGCGTCTTCCCGGCGATGTCAGCGAACGACATACGCAGCGGATCCTGCGACGCGAGGGTCGCAAAGAGCTCCGCCACGACCGGCACGGTCCGGTCCATGAGGTTGGCGAAGTTCATCCGGGTCGGTGGCACGGCCGGAAGCTACGGGCTTCGGGGCGTGGTGGCAATCGCGGCTCCTACTTCACCCGATCCTGGTAGGCATCCTCGCGCCGCATGCGTTGGCCCTTGGCGTCTCCCGTGGACGAGGCCCAGAGCGCTTCGAGCTCTTGGACGCGTGCCGCGCCGTCGTGCAGGCCCGTCGCGGCTTCGAGCAGCTCGCGGACGAGCTCACCCAGGCTCTTTCCCCGAGTGGCCGCCACAGCGCTCGCGTGCTCCGCCAGAGCGTCGTCGATGGTCAGGGTCAGGTTCATGGAGGCACGATGCGTGCGCGATGTAGCGACGTGAACCGGCTCAGTTCCGGTTGGCCATCACGCGCGCACCACGCCACCCTCCCTCGCGGTACGCGGTCTCAGTTCACTCTGCGAACATCGGGTTCGAGTAGTTCGAGTAGATGACGGGATCGCCCGTGTCGGTCTCGAGCGGCGTGACGGTAAGTTCGGGGTACTTCACCGTGGCGACGTTCCAGAGGTCGCCCATCGTGAGCCGGACTTCCTCCGTCTCGAGGACGAGGTTGCCGGCCACGTGGACGCGGACCTTCGCCCAGGCGTCGCCGTAGGCGTGGTCATGAAAGTAGTGCACGGCGATCCCGTACTGTCCGGGCTTGAGCGTCTCGGCCGCGATGAGCTCGGGCCCGCCGCCGTCGATGTCGTCGCGGATCATCATCGGATCGTCGGTCACGGCCGGGTTCAAGCTCCCCCAGTTCGGACTCGGCGAGAACCAGAAGGTGTCGTAGGTGCCGAACCAGGGGTCGTCCACCCCGTCGCCATCGCCATCGTACTTGCTGCCCGACTCGTAGCCGCTCGCGCTGAAGTGGAGGTCGAGGTCCGAACCGGCTTCGGAGCCCTCGTCCGTCTCGTCTTGGTCGTTCGGCGTTCGCCACGTCAGCTCCACCTGAAAGCTCTCCGTGCTCACCACCGTGACCTTGGTCGTCCAGGGTGAGCAGCTCTGGAGGGCCTGATCGTCCCAATCACGCTCCCGGTATCGGCCGTGCCGCCGGGATCGGCCGTGTCGCCGCTTTCGGTTGGGGCCTCCGCCGTGCAGGCGAAGGCGAGTGCAGTGAAGATGAGAGAGACAGAGCGCAGCAGGGGTTTCAACAAGGGTCGCTCCTGGCGCCATTCGAGCCCAAAGGCAGGCGCCAAGCGTCACGCTATAACGAAATTCAGTACACGTTCAACACTCTAAAGACGCAGCTAGATAACCATCGATGCCGGAATGGGCGCCACGACGGCGCTCGGCGCGGCCTGCAGGAGCCTCGGGAGCATCTCGTGCTCGAAGCGGAGGGCCCATCGCCGATCGGCCGTGAGCAGCGTCTCGAGTCCGCCCACTTGATCACTGGCGCCGACGATGCGGCGGGCCGCGCTGACGACGTCGGCGGGATTGCCGCTTCGTGGCAACGCGTTGAGTGCGGCGGCGACGGCGCCGAGGTCAGCCCCGAGGGATGCACGAAGTCGCGCTATGGACGTCCTCCCGCAGCGGGCTCAATCGTGATGTTTGACGACGATCTTGGGCGAGACCACGTCGGTGCCCGCGAGGAGCGGGTCCATCGTCAGGTCGCCGAGGATGTGGCGGCGGCCGTACGCGAGTGCCCAGGTCTCGACGTAGTGCGTGCCTTCCTCGGCGGGGAGCGTGTCGCACTCTTCGAGGCCGAAGGTCTGGTGGCAGGCGCCTTCGATCTCGATCCAGGTGAGGTCAATGCCAGCGGTGGTGTCGAACTGCTCCTGAGCGCCGACGATGTCGGCGGTACCCGACATCGAGAGGATGGGGACGGCGACCGCGGAGTGACCCGTCGCGCCGAACCACGTGCGGCTGATGGAGCCGGCCATGAGGACCCCGGCGACGAAG
>JADMJS010000527.1 GCA_018780435.1 Myxococcales bacterium | reverse complement strand
TCAGCTCTTTCGGGCTCATCGACTCGTACTTCTTGTCCACCAGCTTCGCGATCGTGTCCTGCAGGGTCGCCATCGTATTTCTCTCCTTTGGGGGTGACGGGCTTGGCGGTGAAGGTGGACCCCGCAGCGCGCCGTGTCAAAGAGTGGCGTGACGCCACCTGGCGTCGGCCCTGCTATGCTCGCGCGCGATGGACAACGTCGCCGCCCCGTCGCCCCGCTTCACTGTGCTCGAACGCGCCCGCGCTCTCGCGCGGCTCTGGCTCGAACGCCACCTCCATCTCTACTCCGACCGCCACCAGAAGCCCGGTGGCTGGTCCGAGCTCTACGTGCACCGTGCCGAGGTCGACGCGTGGCTCTCCGGACGCCGGCAGTCGCTCCGTGACGAGTCCCCCACCGGAACCGGGCTCGACGCCCTCGCGGAGGCCGAAGCGACGCTCCGAGCGGCGCTCTCTGACCAAGCCGACTCGCTCCCAGGGCCAATAGAGGCGCTCGCGGCGGCCTTCGGCGTCGCCGACCCGCTCCACCTCGACGTCGTCCTGGTGCTCTTCCTCGTCGAGGTCGAGCCGGAGTTCGCCCGATCGCTTGGTCACGCTTGGTGCGACTTCACCAAGAAGACGGCCGACGTGGGCTTCCTCATCGAGCTGCTCGCGCACGACGCGGCCGAACAAGTCCGCCTCATGGCCTTCTTCAGCCGCGCCGATCACCCGGTCTTTCGACTCCGTGTCCTCGAGCTCGACGCCACCGTCCCCGGCGCGCCCGGCGCTGTTCGTGCGCTCGTTCAGCGGCCGGTCCGCCTGTGCGATCGCGTCGTGGAGTGGCTCATCGAACAGGAGCGTCACGCGCTCGATGACGCCGCCTCGGCTGGCGATGCACCGCCACGCACCTTGCCGGCGCGCGCGCCGTGGCGGCTCGACGTGCGCGACCGCCCGCTCGAGTCCATCCTCATCCCGGAGGACGCCCGCGCGAACGTCGCCACCGTCTTTCGACGCACCTTCACCCCGGGCGCGGCCTCGCCACGTCTGCTCATCCACGGCCCCACCGGCTCGGGGCGCCGATCCCTCGCCCTAGCCGGCGCCAGCGGGATCGGCCGCCCGCTCCTCATCGCTCATGCGCGGGACGTCCCGAATAGCGGCACTGACGCCTGGTTCACCGCGTTGCTCCGCGAAGTGCGACTACAAGGGGCGATCCCGCTCATCACCGACGTCGAGACCCTCGACGGGGAGGGGGGCCGGCTCCACGCTCTCGCCGCCGCCCTCGATGGCCACCCGGGCCCCGTCCTGTTCACCGCGCAGGCCCGCACCGGCACGCTCGCTGCCGCCTTCCCCGGGCTCGCGGACTTGCGGTTGCCTCATCCCACTGCCGACCAACAGCGTGTCCTCTGGGAGCGCGCGCTCCCCGAGGACCTCGCGTTCCCACCCGGCTTCACGATCGCCGACATCGTCGCTCGGTACTCGCTCACCGGCGGCGCCATCGAGTCCATCGTCGCCGCCGCCCTGCCGCTGCTCGGACGTCGCAGCCGCGCCGCCAAACCCGGCTCCGCCCGCCTCCTGACGCCGCAAGTCCTGCTGCCGATCCTGCGTGAACACCTCGGCCACCGCCTCGGCGCCATCGCGAACCCCGTCGTCCGCGGCTTTGCTTGGGACGACCTCGTCGTGCCCGACAAGACAGCGGCGGGCCTCCGCGAGCTCGTGAGCTTCGTGCGGAACCGCGACAAGATCGTCAACGCGTGGGGCTTCGGGCAGAAGCTCGCGTACGGTCGCGGCGTGGCGGCGCTCTTCCACGGCCCGCCGGGCACCGGCAAGACCATGGCGGCGAGCATCATCGGCACCGAGCTCGCGATGGAGATATTTCAGATCGACCTCTCGCGGATCGTCGACAAGTACATCGGCGAGACGGAGAAGAACCTCGGTCGCGTCTTCGACGAAGGCGCGCGCGCGCAAGCCATCCTCCTCTTCGACGAAGCCGACTCGCTCTTCGGCAAACGCACGAACGTCCAGACCTCCGTCGATCGTTACGCCAACCTCGAGGTGAACTTCCTCCTTCAGCGCGTCGAGAGCTACGAAGGCATCTGCATCCTCACCTCGAACAACCCCGACCACATCGACGAAGCTTTCAAGCGGCGCATCCGCTTCAAGGTCGAGTTCCCCTTCCCGGTCATGGAGGAGCGTGAGCGCCTGTGGAAGACGATGATGCCGGCGGAAGCTCCCCTCGGAGGCGACGTCGACTACGGCTGGCTGGCGGAGAAGTTCGAGGTGTCCGGCGCCCACATCAAGTCGATCATCCTCCGCGGCGCGGCGATGGC
>JADMJS010000733.1 GCA_018780435.1 Myxococcales bacterium | reverse complement strand
AACCCTGTTTTATCTGCGTGGGAAGCGTACGCGCGAGCGAGAGGAGCCGCCCATCTCTGGCCGAGCCCGGGGAATCGCTAGGATCGGTCAATGAGCCTGGCGTCGACGCGGGCGGCGGCCGCTTCGTCACGGATCAGGCGGGCGCGCCGCTTGCCGGCTCGGACTCGCTCCGAGACGTCGCCGCGGTAGCAGGTCGGGCAGCCGCTCCGCGATCGTGTCCGGGCGTAGACGACCGCCGACCACTCGTGACCCAGCTCGCAGCGCCAGATCACCGCGCGGCCGGACGCCCGGGACACCTGGTCGGGACGCAGCACGTTCTGCGTCGGATGCCACTCCCGAGCGAGCCACGGAAAGTAGGCGGCGAGCGACTCGGCCGGATGGACCCGGATACCCATGTGGAACGGGCAAGCTGATGGCTTCGTCGTCCGGTCCGCCACGCGCGTCTCCCAGACGTGATCGGGGTCGAGCCGGCAGCGCCAGGCGATCCGCTGCCGGCCGCCGGCGGCGACTCGGCGAGGGTCGAGATCGCCGTTGACGTCCCAGGCCCATTCGGCCAGCAGGTCGGGAAAGTCGGCCACGACCTTGCCGCCGACCGAGTCAGCGACCCGGTCGGCTGGTCGCTTCGGCCGGCCCCGGGGCGGGCTCGGGATGCCCAGCCGGCCACGCAGGTTGGCCTCGGCCGCGGCCATACCCGCCAGGCGGTCGCGGAGCCGGGCACGATGATCGTCGTCGACGCGCCGTCGCGTGCGCTCGTCGGACTCGAAGACGAGCCGTGGCAGCGACGGCTCGCCGCGGTCGTGCCAGGTCCGCCACCAGCTCAGCGGCCGTGCCGGTTCATCGGTGGCTCGGGAGCCGGTCACGTGCGGTAGGTGGGACCGCTCGTCGGTCGCCGCGAAGCGAGCCCGGATCAGCGCCGTGTAGCGGGCCTCGTGGGCCGCGCCCCGGCCACGCAGGGTCATGAGGCCCAGGACAAGGTTGAGCCGGCGGGCGTTCTGCCAGCGCCCCGCTCGTCGGCGGAGCGGGGCGAGCCACTCGCCGAGCCGAGCCTCGAGCGTGCCGGTCGAACGCGGCAGATCACGGCGGGCCTGGGCGATCCGCCACTGGCGCTCGATCAAGAGCTCGTTGGTCGCCATCCATGAGCGGAGCGCGAGCCGATCGGGGGCGACGTGCTCGTCGACGAGCGCCCTGAGCCGGGCCCACTCGTCGGGACCGCGCTGGGCAGCGGCGATGGCCCGGAAGAGCGGGTGCTCGCCGTAGCGCCGGGCGGCCTGGTCAGTCGGCATCCACGTGATCGGGCGGCCCTGCGTGATCGGCTCATCGAGCTCGACCCACTCGGGGATCCCGTCGGCTTTCGCGCGCTCGCGCAGGAGCTCGGACAGGTGATGGCGGGAGTGAAAGATGATCGCGTCCGGCCACGTCTCCCGGACGGCCCGTGCGATCGCCCAGTCGAGATCGGCCACGACCCACTCGGGGGCACCATCGAGGCTCGCGAAGAAGGCCTTCCAGCTCTCGACGTCCTTGCCGCCGTGGGCTTGGAGCAAACAGGGCACGACCGCCCGCCCGGTCGGCTCGAAGGCGGCCAGGATCGTGCCGGCCTTGAGGTTGCCGACCCGCTCGATGGCCGCGCCGTCGGATCCGTCCGCGTCGGCTGGCTCGGCGATCACCGTCCGATAGCCGCGGGTCATGAGCGTCGTCGCGTCGACGATGATCACCCGTGGCCAGGTCCGCGCTTGAAGGGCCCCGATGACGGCCGGCGCGAAGGCGTCGACGTAGTTGACGGCGAGGTTCGCCTGGCGGCTCGTCTCGCCCGGCCCGAAGTCTGACCGCGCACCCGAGAGTCCGACCCGGAAGATCGAGCGTCGGAGGTCCGCGCTGGCCTCGCGCAGGCTCATCCCCTCGCCGAGGCGCAGGAAGAGCCGGGCGATCTCGGCGTGGCCGAAGACGAAGTCGCGACCGGTCTTGACCCCTTCGTGGCGCTCATAGACATGCTCGCAGCGGGGGCACGCCCGGCCCGAGTCAGGGTGGTGTTCGCTGGGCTGGCGGACCGGGATCGGGAGGGAGAAGCTGTGGCCACGGGAGCAGGCCTCGGTCACGCAGCGGTAGCGCGGCCGGCGGTGGGCAACGCTCCATCCGCAGGGGACATAGCCATCGAGCCGAACCCGGCTCCCCGGATGACGCGGGCATGCCGGGCGGACTGCGGGGCGGTCCTGGACAGCGGCGACCATGCGGCCATCGTTGGTCCATGGCGTGCCACCTCGTGTGGCACATCACGGCCTAACTTCCCACGCAGATAAAACAGGGT